>CAZDYU010000052.1:0-26919 GCA_964509755.1 uncultured Occallatibacter sp.
TTACCGATGTCAGCAAGAAGCTGGGCGTGGACGATCCCAACGGATACTACGGCCTGGGCGCATTGTTTGCGGATGTGAATAACGATGGAAAACCAGACCTGCTGGTGGCCAATGACTCCACTCCAAATTATTTATACATGAACAAAGGCGACGGCACTTTTGAGGATGCGAGTTATGCCAGCGGCTACGCGCTGAATGAGAGCGGCCGCGAGGTCTCGAATATGGGCATTGCCGCCGGAGACTACGAAAACAACGGCCATCTTTCCATAGTCAATACGACCTTTGCCGATGACTACAACGTTCTATTCCAGAATGATGGAACGGGCTCATTTACAGATGTGAGTTATCAGGCTGGAATAGCCGAAGCCTCCATGCCATTTGTCAGTTTTGCCGATGGATTTCTGGATTACGACAATGATGGCTGGAAGGATTTATTCATCGTGAATGGCCACGTCTACCCGCAGGTGGATCAGCACCCGGATTGGGGTATGAGTTATGCCGAGCGGCCGCTGCTTTTTCGCAATCTGGGCACGGGCAGATTCGAGTTGGTTCCGGCGGTCGAAGGCACCGGGCTTGCCGTAGTCAGCGTGGGGCGCGGCGCGGCCTTTGGCGATCTCTTTAACGACGGAAAGATCGATGTAGTGATGAACAATATGGATGGGGTTCCGTCGCTGCTGCGCAACGTGAATGCGGACCATCATCAATGGGTCGAATTGCGGCTAGTCGGAGGGGCAAAGAGCCCGCGCGATGCGGTCGGCGCCACGGTGTACCTGGCGGCGAATGGGATGCGCCAACGGGAGGACGTTTTGAGCGGCGGCAGTTATCTCTCGTCGAATGATTTGCGGGTGCATTTTGGCCTGGGCGATGCGACAGATGCCGGGACGGCAGAAATTCACTGGCCCTCCGGCGCGAAGGAGTTGGTCCAACTGCCTGCCGTGAACCGCATTTACACCATCACCGAGGGGCAGGGAATAACTGGAGCGCTGTGCGGCGGCGGGCCGTGCCCGGTGATGGCGGGCAAGCCTTAAGGCGCAAAAGAAATCGGGTGGCAGCCCAGTGAGGGGCGGCCACCCGGAAGTGAAGCTCATGAAAACCTTGTCAGGAGACCAATCCTGATGACATACACAGAGTATCGGCAGATTGGCGCGATGTCTTGAGCCATTCGAGTGAGGCTGGCATCCACCAAAAGGTGGAGACCGATAGCAGCCGCTCTTGCAATAGTTTACGTAGGATTCTGTGCATTCCGCCGCTGTTCAATTAATGTGAAGGTGCGCGGTCTTTATGCCGCCGACGCTGTCTGGGGGAATTTTTACCCGCTCTCGTGGCCAAAAATCACGCCAATTCGATTGTTTCAGCGGGGCGCGCCCAAGAGATTTGGCAGGGGCTAAAGCCCGGCTCTCGTTTTTGGAGGTTTGCGGCACGACTGAAGTTGTGCCCTGATACAAGGCCTGACTTCTATCGAGTTATTTTGAAACCTGTTCGGCCCAAAACGAGGGTTGGAAGGAATTTGTCCGCAGCCTGCGCGGCTGGGATGCTGCTGGCCTGCGCGCTGACCTGCCTGGCGCTGGAACCGGCCACTTCGCTGGCCAACTATGGACGGCAATCTTGGGTGATGGAGAACGGGCTACCGCAGAACACCGTGCAGGCGATGGTGCAGACGCGAGACGGGTTTGTGTGGCTGGGAACTGAGGTGGGGCTGGTCCGTTTTGACGGCAACAGCTTTCAGGTCTTTGACAGCAATTCATCGCCGGCGCTGCCGGGCAATGACGTGCGCTGCCTGCTGGAGACGCGCGACGGGGCGCTGTGGATCGGCACTAGCGAGGGGCTGGCGCGGTGGAAGGATGGGGTGGTTACGGCCTTCACTACGAAGGATGGGCTGCCGGGCGGGTCGGTCAACTCAGTGATCGAGACCTCGGACGGCGTAGTTTGGGTTTGGACCGATCAAGGGTTGGCACATCTGGTGGGCGATAAGTTTGTGCCGACGACAAAGGGGATGCCGAAAGGTACAATCACCTCCATAGTAGCGGGCAACCGTGATGACCTTTGGGTTGGGACTACCGAAGAGACTGGTTTTTTTATTAAAAGGCAATGGGTGGATCAAGCCTTTAATGGTCCCAACGGCCCAGGCCTAGTGGGGCACGGCATTGGGGGCCAGATCAACATTGTTGGTGGCGGTGTCGTTTGGGATCCAATTCTCTCTGGAGGCGCGTTGGTTGCACCTCAGGCGGACGTTCCCCAAGGTATCTTGCAATTTATGGAACCTTTTAGTCATCAAGGGGTTGCTGTCGCGAGTAAGAGCAATCTCTCGTTGATTGTATTTGGGGGAAGACAGACAAGAAAGCTCACTGTCGGCCACGAACTCCCCGGCAGCCGCATTCAAACTCTTTTTGCAGATCGCGAAGGCAGCCTTTGGATAGGCACCAACGCCGGACTGGCGCGATGGGCCGACGGTAAGCTGCAAAAGCTGCCGATCACCGATCCTCTGGCCTCAGCCTCGGTGCTGGCAATTATGGAAGACCGCGAAGGAAACCTGTGGGTTGGGACCGAGAGCGATGGGCTACACATTCTTCGCGATCAGCGCTTCCGCACTTTGGACGCGCGCGAGGGGCTCAGCTCCGACGCAACCACGACCGTCGTCGAGGACAGCGCGGGCACGCTCTGGGTGGGAACCAATGGCGGCGGGCTGAATGCTCTGCGCAAGGGTGGCGGCGTAAAAAACCTCACGGTGCGCGACGGCCTGTTGAGCGACGTGATTCTCTCGCTGGCAGCCGCTTCCAACGGCGATCTTTGGGTGGGAACGCCGGACGGCCTCAACCGGATTCGCGGGGGCAAGATCGATGCATTTACCTCCGCCGACGGTCTGCCCGACGACTTCATTCGCTCACTGCTGGCCGACGCCGATGGCTCACTGTGGATTGGCACCCGTCGCGGCCTGACGCATTGGACCAATGTTAACGGCAAGCTTTCCGCCTTGCGCATGGAGACTTATACACAGACCAATGGCCTGGGTAGCGATCTGGTGGGCGCGATGGCGCGCGACTCCCACGGCGATCTGTGGGTTGCCACGCTTGCCGGACTTTCGCGTCTCAGCGGCGGCAAGATCGCCAACTACACCACGGCGAACGGCCTCTCCAGCAACGTGATTACGGCTCTCTTGGCCCGCAAAGACGGCACGCTGCTGATCGGAACGCAGGATCGCGGCTGGAACCTGTGGGATGGGCAGCGCTTCTCTGCCGAGATGCATGACGGCCTGAATCGCATCACCATCCACGCCATCCTTGACGATGAGGCTGGTCATCTTTGGTTTGCTACCGCCAACGGAATTGCGCGCTGCGATTGCGGCGAGGCAGGCAAGACGATGCAGGCGGCGGGCTGCTCGCATTGGATCGAGTTTGGCGCGGCCGATGGCTTGCGCAGCCGCGAGATGGCCACCAACAGCCACCCTTCGGCCTGGCGCTCACGCGATGGGTTGCTCTGGTTTGCCACGCCCAAGGGGCTGGTCGAGGTGAATCCGGCGCACTTTCCGGTGAACGCCGTTCCGCCGCCGGTCGCGATCGAACGCTTTGCCGTGGACGACCAGGCACTGCGTGCGGCGGGATCCTGGTTGAGAGTCGAGGCAGGACATGTGCACTTCGAATTCGATTACGCGGGGCTGAGCTTTACCGCGCCGCAGAAGGTGCGCTACCGCTATATGCTGGAGGGAGTCGACCGCGAGTGGACCGAGGCCGGCGCGCGCCGCTCCGCTTATTACACCAACATTCCTCCGGGGCGCTACACCTTCCGCGTGCAGGCGGCCAACAACGACGGGCTGTGGAACACCGATGGCGCGGCTTTGACTTTTGAGCTTCGGCCGCACTTCTACCAGACACTCTGGTTCGATGCTCTGCTGCTGGCTCTGCTGGCTGCAATTATTGTGCTGCTGCTGCGTCTGCGATTGCGCCGCGCCGAAGGCGAATTCCGCGCCGTGCTGGGCGAGCGCAACCGCATTGCGCGCGAGATTCACGACACGCTGGCTCAGGGCTACGTGGGCATCTCCGTGCAGTTGGAGGTGCTGAGCGAATTGCTGCGCAAGAACAAGCCGGAGGCCGCGGCCAAGCATCTGGATCTGACCCGCGGCTACGTGCGCGAGGGGCTTGCCGACGCGCGCCAATCGATCTGGGCGCTGCGCTCGCAAGACTCCGGCGAGACTACGCTGCCGGTGCGCCTGCGCCGCATTGTAGAGAGCGAAGGCGGCCACGGGTTGGAGGCCAAATTCAGCATCTTTGGCGCCTATCGGCCGATGCCCGCGGCGACGGAGCAAGAATTTCTGCGCGTGGCTCAAGAGGCCATCCATAATGTGAAGAAGCACGCCGGGGCGCGGCATTTGTCGGTGCAGTTGGAGTACGGACCGGAGACGATTGCCCTGGAGGTTCGCGACGACGGACGAGGCTTTGCCGCCGATCTCACCGCACAGCCGGGCCACTTTGGTCTGACCGGCATGAAAGAGCGCGCGGCGGCTATCGGCGGAACGCTGGAGATTACAAGCGAGCAGGGAGCCGGAACTACCGTGCGGCTGCTGCTTTCCCAGCTCTCAAAATCGAGGCCTGGGGCACCCAACGAGTTAAAGGAGCAACAGTGACCAAGGAATCGATTCGCGTACTGGTCGTTGAGGACCATCACGTTGTGCGCCAAGGACTGGTGGCCTTGCTCAACGTCGAGGACGGTCTGGAAGTTGTTGGCCAGGCCGCCGACGGCGTCGAGGCGATTGCGCAGTTTCGCAAGCATCAGCCGAATATCACGCTGGTCGATCTGCGCCTGCCGCGCCTCAGCGGCGTCGAGGTCATCGAACGCATTCGCATGGAGACGCCGCAGGCGCGCTTCATCGTACTTACAACTTATGACGGCGATGAGGACATCTATCGCGCCTTGCAAGCCGGCGCGCGCGCGTATCTGCTGAAGGGCATGACCTCAGAGCAGTTGATCGCGACTATCCGCATGGTCCATGCCGGAAAGTCGCACATTCCCACGGCCATCGCCGAGAAACTGGCCGAGCGCATGGGCACAGAAGAGTTGACAGGGCGCGAGTTCGACGTGCTGGAGCAGATTGTGCACGGCAAGAGCAACAAGGAGATCGCGGTCGAACTGGTGATCTCAGAGGCTACGGTGAAGACGCACATCAACAGCCTGCTGGGCAAGCTGGGCGTCACCGACCGCACCCAGGCCGCTACAGCCGCCATTCAGCGCGGGATTGTTACGCTAGAGTCCCTGAGAAAGCCGAAGCCATGAAGAAAAAGTTGAAGAATGCGCTGATTATTTCTGGAGTTTTTCTGCTGTTTGCGCCTCAGCTTGTTCAGGCGCAGAAACCGGCGTGGCGACAGGCTAGCGACGCCGAGCTTGCGTCTCTGCTGCCAGCGCGCGCGCCGGTGGAAAAGGAACACATCGAGACCGAGATGCGCACCGCCTCGGGCATTGTTGACAACCGCGGCCACTACATTGCCGGGGTTGTGCTGCTGACTGCCGGCTATTCCGCCGAGGGAAAGTATTCGCACTATCTGATCGTGCAGTCGCCGATTCGCATCGGCGGCGTTCTGCTCAAGCCCGGTGAGTATGCATTTGGATGGACGCGTTCGCAGGCCGGCGATGTGCTGACCGTTCACTTCAATCAGGCCGCAAACGGCGCACTGGTCGGCTCCGCGGACGCGCATCGCATCGCTGGATCAAGCCACGTTGAAAGCCTGCACATCTGGCCGCCGGAAAAAGCTTTCATTCAGATTGGCCGCTTCGCTATTCCCTATGAGTTAGGCGAGAAATAGCTTGGCGCGAGAAGCGAAAATCAATTGATTCCGCGCGGTTCGCCGGTGGGCAGAAATGCAACGCCAGAGAGCATCTCTCCAGATGCGAGCACATCCCGCAACCGCTCTGGATTGGGGCCGCTGTGTGCCTCGGCAGCTTCAAGCATTCCCAGCGCCGAGGCTGGTGTGGTCTCGGCAGGCAAGCGAAAGATCCACGGAATATTCGTCGAGGTCAGCTTTTTGTCGCCGCTCAACGCAACCACCGGCACAAAGGCCTTGAGCGCCAACTGCTCGGCCAGATGAGCTGCGTCGCGATCCAGCGCCACAATCGCCAGCGCGCGCTCGTCCATCAGCGCATGTACCAACTGCGTTGAGGCCGCGCCCCAATTCTGATCGCTGTTGACCGGCAGCAACTTCCACTCCCTGCCCTGGGATGTTGCCGCAACTAGCGCGGCCAAAACTTCAGGCGATTGCGCAACCTCAGTCGCGTGAGCACCGAAGAGAACCACGCGCAGCGGCCCCGCCGGCACATCTTTCTGATGCGGCCCAGCAAAATCCACGCCGTCCTCGCCCACGCGCGCATAAGGCACCTGCGGCGCGGCAATGGCTTGCGTGCTGGAAGACTGGAGTGGCTGGACTACCGTAGGAGTGACCGACTCACTGACTGGCTGACCTGCCGACTCGCCGACTCGCTGTTTCTCCATTGTCGCCACGCGATACGTGATCGCGCCGTCATGCACCGTGCCCAGGTACATGGGCATCACATTTTTTTGATTCGGATCGAAGATCATATGCCCGGTCACGCCGTCATACTCTTCAATGCCGGCCAGCGCATCGTGAATCCGCGCGCGATTCAATCCGGCTTTGCAGATTGAATCCAGCAGCGCATTCATCGCGTCATAGGCCAGCGATGCAAACTGCTCTGGCTTCTCTTTGAAGCGCGCCTCGAAGCGCTTGTTGAAGTCGATCCACTTGGGATCGTTGCGTGTGGGATCGTAGGGAAAGACAGCCTCGAATCCCTCTGCCGCATCGCCGGCCTGGGCCAGCAACTCAGGCCCCAGCGTGCGATAAGAGCCGAAGACCGGCTGCTTCATTCCCGCGGCGCGCATCTGTTTCAGAATCGCGGCCGCCTGCGTTTCATCGGCCCAGAGCACGATTGCGTCGGCGCGCGATGAGCGAATCACCTGCAACTGCTTGGTGAAATCCGTATCGCCGGGAAGATACTTCTGCTCAATAACGATCGGGTGTCCCAAACGCCGCGCTGCGTCGCGTAACTTACCAACGCCAAATCGTCCATAGCGGCTGTTGACGCGCAGAATCGCCACGCGCTTCATGCCGAGTTCGGTAAAGATTTGGCGCGCCAACGTCAGGCACTGCACGCGATCATCCTGCAAGACCTCAAAGTACCACGGAATATAAGTCTCTGGAATCGTTGGATCGGTCGAGGCTGAATTGACGATGGGAATCTCAGCGCGCAGAGCCACGCGCAGTGCGATGTGCGTGGATTCAGAACTGATCGAGCCAAAGATCGCCCAATCCTTGTCGTCATAAACCATCTTTACGACTTCATTCGACGCCGAACCCCAGATCGCCGGATCGGTGGGCCGGTCTTCGCCATAAACCGCCTTCGCCTGCCAGTTGTCGTAATCATTATGCAGCATCAGGCGGAAGGGCTTGCCGCCGTAGCCGCCGTGCGCATTGGCCTCTTCCACAGCCAATTGCGCGCCATGCAGCATACGCAAGCCAAAGATCGATTCAGGATTGGGCGCGACCGGCCCAAAGAAGCCGATGCGCACCTCACTAATGTCCTTGGGTTCGGGAATATCGCGCCCCGCGCCTGAGTAAATATTGGGATGGGTGTAGTTGAGATCGTAAGGCGCGGCAAACTTTGCGTACGGACTCAGATCGCTGGGCTCGCCGGCATACGGCGTAACCACGCGATCTCTCGGCGGCCCCGGCGGATGGGCTCCGCAGGCGCAGGTTCCTTTGCCTGTAACCTTGATCGGCGTTGTACTTTCATCCGCGGCCGGACTGGAATACTGCGCGGCTGTTTGCGCGGCGGATTGCACCAACGCGAGCGAAGCCGTCAGGACGCAGATTGCAACCGTCAACCATCCCTTGCGCATTGCCTTACTCCTTGCCGCCGGTTCCCTTGCTGGTGCGGAAGATGGCGACAGCTTCGATTTCAACCAACAGTTCGGGGCGGCAGAGAATCGCCTGAATGCCGATGGATGCGGGCACCGGATCAAGCCCCTGCTCCTTGTAGAAGGCGGTGCGAATCTTGTTGAAGACATCGTAATCGCGGTCGATGTCGCGCAGATAGCAACTGGTCTTTACAATGTCTTTCCAGGTGGCGCCTTCGCTGGCCAGCAGGCCGGTGATGTTGGCGAAGGTGCGCTGCAGTTGCGCGGCAAAATCGCCCACATGAACGCTGACGCCGCTCTCGTCGATCGAGGCCGTGCCGGAGATGATCAGCACCGCGACGTTGCCCAGGTCGAGCCGGATGCCGCGCGAGAACGAACTCGGCTTGGCGTAATGAAAGGCCTCGTTGAGAACTCCGTGATTGGTGATGGCGTGGCGTTCGATGGGTATGTGCGCCGGCGTCTGTGCGATGGTCTCCAGAATCTCTGCAAATGCACTCATGATGATGGCTCCTTATGCCTTATTGTTTTTGACGTATTCCGTGGCTTAAACCCTTGGCTGTTGCGACCCAAATATCGTCGCCTTGAAAATCTATTCCGAGAATGTAGTTGTGCGCCGGAGCGCTGGCCACGGCGACCGGCGTTATCTTGCCCTGGGCGTCGCGCACCGTCATCTCCGGCTTGCCGTCTTTCAGTGAAGAGCGATAGACGGCCCAGTTCACGCCGTCATAATAGGCCAAGCCCTTGTCCGTGCCAAACCAGGCGCGCGTCGCATCGACGCCTTTGACCGTGTTGGTAAAGTTCGACGGCAGCCCGCTGTCTTTGGTGAGAAAGTTGTGCCAGTAGCGGCCGTCATAGCGGCTGTCGCCAAAGTACGTTGCCGCCCACACTATATTGTCTACAAAACTGACCGAAGTGACAATCTCGTGGATCAGCCCCTGATCCTTAAAGAGAACCATCTCGTTTTCGCCGTCCGGATCGTCGTACTTGTCCCAGCGCCCCGTGTTCTGGTCGTACTCCAAAAGGCCGCTGCCCCACACCGCGAAGTAAACCTTGGCTGGCGTGGCGGAGACGGCGTAGACCCAGATCTCATTCATCGGCGTGTTGCGCTCGTTGTAGAGCGTCCACTGGCCGGTGCGCGTATTCAGGCGGCAACCGCCGGCGGCCGTGGCCACCCAAACATTTTCACCCTCGACCGTTACGCCGTAGACAACGTCGTTGCTCAGCCCCGAGGTCAACTGTGTAAAGCTGTCGATACGGCCACCCGAGATGCGGCTCAACCCGCCCATGGTGCCCGCCCAGACATCGCCGCTGCGCTTGTCCAGCGCCAAGGAAAGCACGGCACGATGGGCCAGCCCGTCCTTGGTTGAGTAGGTTGTCCACTTGCCGTTTTCGTAGAGCCCCAAGCCGTTGTCCGTGCCCGCCCAGATGCGATCGCCATCCACCAACACCGAGTACACATGATTGTCGGGCAGTCCATTGGCGGTGGTGAAGTTCTCAAAGCGGAAGCGCGGCAGCACCCGCGATGCGGCAGCCGGCACCTGCGGTGCTGCGGCAGCCGCTTGCACGGCATGAGCTTTCTGCGTCTTTGGCGCTGGCTGCTGCGCGGAAGCCGGCAACGCCCGTGGA
Source organism: uncultured Occallatibacter sp. (assembly GCA_964509755.1). Lineage (GTDB taxonomy): Bacteria > Acidobacteriota > Terriglobia > Terriglobales > Acidobacteriaceae > Telmatobacter. The sequence goes on from CAZDYU010000052.1 coordinate 9,542, forward strand.
GCGGCCATCAAAAGCACTGCGATTATCAAGAGCTTCTTCATCGCGTCCTCAGATACTCGATCAGATCGTTGAGTTCGTCCTTGGTCAGGTCATTGGTGCGGCCGTGCTTATCCTCGGGGTTGTATACCGTCCAAATCTCTTCCAGAGTGTGCGCCGAGCCGTCGTGAAGATAAGGCGCGGTCAGCGCAATCTCGGTGAGCGGCGGTGCCTTGAGCATTCCGGAATTATCCGTAGACTTGCGCGTTCCCACATCGAAGAGTTTCTGGTTGGTGCCCTTGGGTCCGCTATGGCAGTACGAGCAGCGATTGTATTCGTCGATCGGCTTGCCAAATTTGTCTGTGCCGCGCTCGAAGATCGCCTTGCCCCGCTCCTGCGCCGGCGTCATCTCGCGGCCCGCAAGCTTCCAGCGATTGGGCCGCGTCCGCATATTGCGAATGTAGGTCGACAAGTCGGCAAGCGTCAGAGCGTCGTATTGCTCTGAGCGCCAAAAGTATTTCTCTGTCCGTGGTCCGCACTCGGTGGGTATATTTGGATTGCCGCCATTCCACTTGTAAGGCTCAGTGCCTTTGATGCCCTCGAGCATTTTGTTGTCCACAATGTCGCGCCCAAAACCATCCGGCTCGAGATCCCATGTGAGGCCGTCGAAAGTGGAATCGATGTGGCAACTGGCGCAGCCAATCTGTCCTTGAAAACCATAACGCGCGGTATAAAAAGTCTGTTCGCCGTGGCGGGTTGCGGAGACGCTTTTCGGCCCCGCAAGCGTGATCGTCGAAGCCACGCGATTGGTGCGCGTATCGATAACGCTGACGGTATCGTCGAGGCGATTGGCGACGAAGAGTTTGCGCCCATCGCGGCTCAGCGTCAGCCCGCGCGGATCGTGTCCGACGGGGATGCGCGCGACAACATAGTTTGCACTGGCGGCCAGATCGCTTGCATAAGAAACAGCCTGTGCATGTGGCCGCGCGTGCACAAAGTTCAACAGCCGCGGCACGTCGATGACCGCAACGGCCTCCGATCCGCCATAGGTGACATAGATGCGCGACTTATCCGGCGCAATGGCAACGCCGAAGGGCCGCGCCGCATAGCGCTCCAACTCATCGAGCGGAATCTCCACCGGCTGGCCTACATCCGCGCCGATAAGCATCAGCGTGTAAGCAAATGCGCCGCCATGCTCCAGATGCGCCAGCGGAACAAGATTCTTGGGATGATATTCAGCCACCGCGCCCAGACGGCCATCGGCGGAAAAGGCAAGATGAAAGACTCCAGCGACAGCGTGCAGCGGAATGCGATCGACGACTACGGCGCGCGTCGTGTCGATCACCGTAATCTCCGACTCAGGCGCGGTGCGGTTGTCGAATTCGGTGCGCACGCGGGGCGGATTGGGATAGACGTGTGTGGCGTAAATTCGGCTTCCATCTGGAGAAATCGTCAGATAGCTTGCGCCGCGCCCGGCTGAAAGGCGCTTCTCTTCCACTCCGGTGGCTGCGTCCAGAACGGCCACATCGCTGCTGATTCTGTTGGCCACATAAAGCCGCTTGCCCGCGCGGTCTTCCACCACGCTCGATGGCTCCTCGCCCACCGGCCACGTTTCCACAACGGCCAGCGTGCGCGTGTCAATTTCCGACAGCGTATCGTCCCAGGTGTTGGTCACAAAGAGCCGCGCGCCATCGGGCGAGAGCGAGAAACCGCGCGGCACCGCGCCCACGGCAATGTTCTTGATTACCGCATAGGTGGCCGCATCCAGAACGCGGACCTCGTTCATCTGCTGGCAGAGCACGTAGAGCCGCGCGCCATCGGGCGAGAGCACAACTTCGATCGGCGAAGCATAGTCCTCGGCTTCGGCCTCGCTGGCGCGCACCGGGCGACCCGCCGTGCGCCAAAGCGAAACGGTCAGCAACGCCGCGGCAGCCAAGGCCAGTGCCGCGCTGCATCGAGTTGGCAAGCGCAACCTCACTTAGGCTCCTCCACGGTCAGCACCTGATCCACGCCAAGCTTCTCAAGCGTCTGCTCGCGACCGCTGGGCCAGTGAACGATCAGTTTGTCGATTGCCGTAGCCGCGCCCAGCCCAAAGTGCAGGCGGCTGTCGTTCTGCGAAAGATAGCCCGAGCCGGCGACGCGTTCGGCCGATTGCCGCTTGCCCGCGACCAGGATTTCAACCCGCGCGCCAATGCCATCGCGATTGCTCTTAGCCTTGGGGTCAGACGCATCGAAGTGACTTGCTAGCCGCATGGCGCCCACCAGTTTGATTTCGACCCAGTGGCCGGCGTTGGTTGAAACATTGTGCACCAGCGTTCCCTTGCCGCCCAGATTCACCACGAATGCATCGATTTTGCCGTTGTTATCATAGTCGGCAAAACATGCCCCGCGCGCCGTCGTGCGCTCGCTCAGAACCGGACCGGCATCGCGCGATACATCGGCAAACTTGCCGCCGCCCAATCCGCGAAAGAGCGTGTGTTCTTGCGGGTAAAGATGGATGAGCCCGCCGTGAAAGATCAGAATGTCCAGTTGCCCATCGTTGTCGAAGTCGTAAATTCCCGTGCCCCAACTGACATATTGCGCATTGGTCTGCGAGACGCCGGTCTCCGCACCGATGTCTTCAAAACTCAGTTTTCCCGTGTTGTGCAAGAGCCGATTGTAGTGGCCGTCGGTGACCCAAAGATCCAGCACTCCGCGCCCTTCAAGATCGGCAAAGACCGGGCCCATCGATGAAGTGGATTCGCCATTCTGACCGAAGGCAGTGCCAGAATCGTTGCCGATTTCTTCAAAGGTTCCATCGTGCTTGTTGTGAAACAAGAAATTTTCCGTGCGATCGTTGGCCACGTAAATGTCGTCCCAGCCGTCGTTGTCAAAGTCCGCCGCCGTGACGCCCATGGTGCGGCCCACGTAGGCTCCGATGCCGGACTTTTCCGTGACGTCGGTAAATGTCCCATCGCAATTATTGTGATAGAGCTTGTTGGTTTCGCCTTCGTAATCCAGCGGCCCCGGATAGTTGTCCGCAGCATAAAACGCGCGATACTTGGGATCAAATTTTACGTAGCGGCCAACAAATAGATCGACGCATCCATCCTTGTCGTAATCCAGCCATGTGGAACTGATCGCCCAACCGTCCACATTGATGCCCGCCTTTTTTGTCACGTCGGTAAAGTGGCCGTTGCCGTCGTTGTGATAGAGAATCGTCTTTCCGTAGCCGGTTACCAATAAATCAACATATCCATCGTTGTCGTAATCGGCCGCCGTTACGGCCATTCCATAGATATCCGGATCGAGGCCCGACTGCGCCGTCACATCGGTAAAGTGGCCGTTGCCGTCGTTGCGAAAAAGATGATTGTGCGGCAGCGGATCGGGCTTCTCCTTGAGCGGATAGGGATGCATCGAATCGTCCAGCGGACGCCCGTTGACCACGTAAAGAGACTGCCTTCCGGAGTTGTTGTAATCGAACCAGATGCAGCCCGCGCCCGTGCCCTCAAGCAGCGACCCCAACTGCCGCGAACCGAAGCTGTGCGTAAAATGAATGCCCGCTTTATCGCTAGCGTCTTCAAAGCGAATCAAGGGTACCTGGGATGCGATCGGCCCCTGCCGCGCAAGCGGCGTCTGCCCCACCGCGGGTGGCGCGGCTGAAAAGGATTGCGCGATAGAAGAAGCCGGAGGAGCAGTTTGCGCGGCGGCAATCGAAGCGGCGCCGATGAAAAGTAGAAGACGAAGATGCATCTCAGTTGCCTCCCGGCGATTTTTTTGCGGGCTCGTCCGCGGGCTTCATGCCTGTCAAATCGACCGGCTCGGTGGTGCGCAGCAACACGGCCGGCACATGATTTTCCGATGCGCGCTCCGGTCCCGCATGGCATCCCACGCAGATGCGCTGTTCGCCGCGGCGAATCCAGAACCATCCATGCTCCTGGCGCAGAACCGCGCCATTTTTATCCAGCAGCGCAAAGCGAATCGGCTTGTCGGCGGGAGTCTTTACAAAAAAGGAACCATCCTGCTCGACCGGCGCGGTGCCCGTCACGATGGAGTGACCCGATGCGTCGAGCGTCTCCAGCCGCACCGTTGCAGGCGTGACCTTAAGATCGCCTTCGCGCGACAGGCGCGCATCCAGCGCAAGCATGTTGGCGTAATTCCATGGATGCAGCCCAGAGGGATGGCGGTTGGGCCTGTTGCGAGGCGACACCACTACTGGATCGACGAGGTTCTCACCGCTCTGCGCAAGCACTGTGAGTAAGGCAAGCGATCCGGGCTTCCAAAGTTTCAATGCGTAAAACGCTCCGGGCGTGTTGCGCGCACTCACGAGCCACGCGCCTGAGGCGGTCTCGGCAATCGCGCCCGCGTACTCGGCATGAGGCGCGGCGACAGCCACTTCATGCGCCAGGGGCGAAGTAAAACGCGCCAGCGATGCGCCGTGCGTAAAAACCACATCGCCATTTGCCAACTGCCTTCCGCCCCAGCGCGCGCGTCCATGATCGCAGCGGTAGGACTCGACGCCGGAGCCATCGGCATATACCAGATAAATCTCTGGAGTCGATCCCGAGCCTAGCGGAAAGTACGATTCAAAGAGAATCCTGCCGTCAGCCAAAACGCCGGTTGGCAGAGCGCTGGCGCGCATGTAAGTGAGCGGCAGCATTCCCGGTCCGGTGGTCGGATTCAAAACCTTGGGCGCTGCCGGGCTGCCATCCTCGACGGTCTCCAGTTGAAATCCCGATGCTGTGCGGCGCGCATAAACCAGCCGTCCGCCCGGCAAATAGAAAGGCCGAATCGCATCGCCCTCGCCGGCAACCAGCCTGCGCACCGAGCGATCGGCCAGCGTGGTTTCCCAAATCTGCCAAGGATCGCTTGCCGCTTTTTTCCCCGCGAACAAAACCCGCTTGCCGTCAAACGAAAGATTCGCGTCGGCAGTGGCGGCAAACTCCGCCACCAGCGGCTCCGGCCTGGATTCTGGCTTTCCCGCGTGAACCAGCAGCAGTTGCGCGCCTTTGGGGAAGCGCTCTTTAGCGGCGAGCGCGGCCAGCGGTTCGTAAGCCGGCGCGGCGGTGACGATCACATCCGCGCCAATCTCAGCGCCCGCGCTTTCAGCCTGATTCGGCGCAAAGCCGCAGACAGGAATCAACAGCGCAATCGAGGCTCCGATCGCCAGCCCTCTGGATGCAAGCCTCATCGCGCCGCACCCGCGAGCCGCAGTTCATTAGCCGCGCGCAGAGGAACCGGGCGCTCCAAACTGCGCAGCCCAATCCCACGAAGCCCAATCCAGGGATCGATGGCTGACATCATCGCGTCGAATCCGGCAAAGTCCAGCGACTGCTGCCCATCGCTCCACGCCTTGCCGGGATTCGGATGCACTTCAACAATCATGCCGTCCGCGCCCGCGGCAACGGCGATGCGCGCCAGCGCGGGCACCAGATCGCTGTGCCCTGCCGCGTGGCTGGGATCGGCAATCACCGGCAGATGCGAAATCTGCTTGAGCAGCGCAATCGCGCTCACGTCGAAGGTATTGCGCATCGACGTTTCAAAGGTGCGAATGCCGCGCTCGCAGAGAATCACGTTGGGATTGCCGTTGTCCAGAATCAACTGTGCCGAGCGCAGCCACTCGGCCACCGTCGCCGACATTCCGCGCTTCAGCAGCACCGGACGCCCCGACCGCGCCGACGCCTCCAGCAACGGATAATTCTCCATATTGCGGGTGCCGATCTGCAGAATGTCGGCGTACTCGGCCACCATGGGCACATCTTCTTCCGACATCACTTCGGTCACAATCGCCAGGCCGCTAGCTTCCCGCGCGCGCGCCAGCATCTTCAGCCCTTCCAGGCCATGCCCTTGAAATGCATAAGGAGAACTGCGCGGCTTGAATGCGCCGCCGCGAAGGATGCGCGCGCCGGCGCGGCGCACATGATTGGCCGTCGCCATAAGCTGAAATTCCGTCTCCACCGAGCAGGGCCCAGCCATGGTCGTAAATTCGCCGCCGCCAATCTCCACATCCAGCACCGGTATAACCGTCTGCTGTCGGTATGCGCTCTTCAGCACATCGGGACTTTCAGCGAATCGCTCTTGCCAATCTTCACGCACCCTGTGCGCTCCGTTTCTGGGGAAGCGGAAAGATCAGCGTACCGCGTCCATGCCCGTCATGCCTCAACCTAAAGGTGGAGACGAAAAACAGGGAACATGAACCAGAGATCAGCCTGGAGAAGAAAGCACGAACCTGAGCCGGCTTTCTGGATTGGAAGCTCAATTTTACCCGCATCAATGGAAGAGGCTACAGCGCCATCGGCGGCGGCTTGTAGCCGAATGCCGCATCCACTACCGCCGCCACGCCCAACGCCGTCTCATCCTCAAAAGGCCGCGCGACAATTTGCACGCCGATGGGCAACCCCTCCGGCGACTGGCCAACGGGCACCACCGCCGCCGGCGCGGCCAGCGCATTGAACCACTGCGTATGCCGCACCGCATCCAGATACTCCACGACTCGCCCCTCGACAATCCACTCGCGCTCACCGTGGCGGAAGGCGGGAATGCTGGCCGCCGGGCAGAGCAAAACAGGATGCGCGCTCAGTTCTTCCAGAGTTTTTGCGCGAATCAAATCCAGTTCCGCCCAAGCTTCCAGAAGTTCGGTTGCCTTCAAAGGCGGCAAGGCCTCGGAGAAGCCAAGAAACTCACTAAAGATCGGGCTCAGTTGATGCTCGCGGCCGCGGATTGCAGGCGCATAAAACATGGCCCCGCACTGCACAAAAAATTTGCTCCACAACTGCCGCAGCAACTCCAGTGTGCGCGGCCGGAAGGGCTCCACGCGAAAGCCCGCCGCACGAAGCGCCTCCGCCGCTGCTTGCACCGCCGCGCGCGTCTCCGGCGTGACGGGAGCAAGCCCGTCGTCCTCGAAAAATCCAATCGTCTCCGCGCGCAATTCTTCTGCGCTCGGCTCGCGCAGCGCAATCGGCGGACTCACAGGATCGTGCGGATCTTGGCCGCTCAACACACGGAAGATCAGCGCTACATCATTCATGGTCCGCGCCATCGGACCAATCGCGCCCAGCGTGGAAAACGGCCCCACGCACGGCGGAAGATGTCCGCGCCCCGGAATGCGGCCCGGCGTCGGCTTCAGCGAGCAGATGCCGGTGAAGTGCGCCGGCACACGCACCGAGCCACCGCTATCGGAGCCCAGCCCCGCCGCCGACATTCCCGCCGCAATCGCCGCCGATTCGCCCCCGCTCGATCCGCCCGGCGTGCGCTGCAAATCCCATGGGTTGTTGGTGCGCCCGTGCAGCAGATTGTCCGTTTCGTAGGCCATCAGAAACTCCGGGCAATTGGTCGTGCCAAGAATCAACGCTCCAGCCGCGCGCAGTCGTGCTACCACCACCGCGTCTTCTTTGGGGATTTCGCCCTCGTGCAGCCGGCTGCCGATTTCGCACTTGAATCCTCGCGTGGCGATTGACGATTTAACTGTCACCGGCAATCCGAACAACGGCCTACGGGATCGGGTGCCACGCCACTCATCGTGCTTCCGCGCCCGCTCGCGTACCCGTTCCGCATCGAAGTCCGCAAAGGCATTCAATTGCGGATTCAGCCGGGCAATCTGCTCGATGTGCGCCTCGGCCAACTCCAAGACGGAGATCTCGCCCGAGCGCAGTAGTTCCAGTTGCCGCGTGGCCGGCTCAAGCGTTATCCCGCTCATGGCTCCAACTCTCCGAATCCCGTTCCTCGATGGGGTTATAGCGCGGATTGAATTGCTTCTTCTCTTCTTCAGCGCGCTTCTGCTTCTTTTTCTTATTGGCAAGGAAGATGGGAGAGAACGTATGCACCAGAAAGTAAATGAAACCAAGAGCCCCGGACGAGATGCCTAACCTTCTGGCAATCTCTTTTTGAGAATAACCATCCAGCCAGTGAGATTCTCGCAGCAGCCAACCGCGCGCCAGCCAAAGAATGGCCAGTATGCACACGGCGTTAAGAATCAACTTGAGACGGCCGCGTCCGCGAGCCTCGCCGATCGCCCGCGGGTTTTCAGCCAGTTCTTGAATCTCCGATTCATCCATCGAACTCATGGCTTGGTATCCTCGGCCGGCGTTGAAGGCAGTTGCTTGTAGTCGAAGCGATAAGCTCGCACTGGCGCACCCGAATCGAAGCGGTCATTCCAATTCAATTGGTAGTCCAACGCACTTGCATCGTCGGGAAACTTCTCGCTCTCCGGATACGGATACGCGCTCATCGCATGAAACGGCATCTGCGCCACAGTAAACGGCGACGCATCCCACCAATCCATATCCTTCACATATCCGTTGGCGTAGAAAAAGTAATCGCGCTTCCAGCCCGACGCCAGTGCCGGCAGCTTGGCCGCGTCGAACTCCGCCGCTATCTCCTCGCCGCTGCCGAAGATCACATAGCGGTCGTCGATGGCCGTCAACAGCGGCAGCACATTGCCCATGCGCGTGTAGTTGCCGCGCTGATGCTGGAAGGGCCCGGTCAAACTCACGCGGTCGTAATCGTAGTCCAGATCGCCAGGGCTTGCGCCTTCTATCTGCGTCGGGTAGCCGCGGAAGTGCAGCGTGGCCGCGGCCATTGGCATCTCTGTCGTTGTTGCTTTTGCGTCGGAGCTTTGATCGATGAGCACCTGATCCCAATAAATCTCCAGGTTCGTTACCAAACGAATCTTGTGCGCGCCCGGCGGCATCTTGCCAGTCAGGTCCACAACAATCGTGCGCTCCAGCCCTGCCGGAAATCCTACATCGTCGGCGATGCGCTGCCAGGAACCATTGGGCAATTGCGCCTCGGCATACGGCGAGATTGGCTTGATGCCTCCCTGCCAGGCCGCGTAAAGAGAAGTCGCGCTGAAGTAATTTACATAGCCGGTCATCAGCAGCCTTAGCGGGGACTGCGCGTCTACATCTCCTAAATCCAGCGTCAGCGCGTGCAGATTTGCAAAGCCGTCATAGGGCAGCGGCGTAAATCCGCTGGCGAATTTGTGATCGCGTTGGCTCACCTGCTCCAACACGTCGCGTCCCGTGCCATCCCACGCGCCCACCGGCAGCCGCGCACCTTCTGAAGCCACCACGCGTCCCGAGGCAAAGGGCGGATCATCGAGGAAGCGCTCATCGGGATTGACCTGGACATTTTCCGGATGGTCCACCGCAACCAGCCGCAACTGATCGATATAGTTGACCTCTTCCATCGGCTCCATAAAGCGCAGGCTCAGCTTACCGTTTACCGTTGCAACCTGGTCGCCGTCGATCTTGATCCATTCGCCGGGATTGGGCGTATTGCGCCGCATGGGCGTGAACCAATGGCCCACGACCGCCGCGCCAATCACATCTGTTACCAGCTTGTACTTATGCCCATCCCACGCAAAGAGCACTGGGCACGAACTGCCGCGCCGGTCGGCCTCTTTCATCGCGATGACGCCGTGCCCATTGACCAGCCGAGGCAAATCAATCTCGTCCTGCAGCACGCCAGTCGGCCACAGAATGCGCAGCAGGTCGATGCCCTCCGCATCGCCCAGGCCGACAAGAATTTGCGGCGGGCCTTGCGTCTGATAGCCCGACGCGCCGGCCAGCTCCCACTTCTGCCAATGGCCGTTCGCGTAAACATCCACCTTCACGCCCAGTGCAGTTTTGTTGTCCGCATAGCCGGTCAGGTCCAGGCGCACCGAGTGATTCTTGTTGCCGCCCTCGTTGCGCAGCAGCACTGGCGGCGCGTTGAGCTGCGTCACAATTAGATCCGCCGCGCCACTGCCTGTGAACTCGCCGGCGATCAATCCGCGCGGCGCAACCAGCTTCACAGTGTCAAGGCCAAGCGCCGCGCTCACGTCCTCAAAGCTGCCATCGCCGCGATTGCGAAAGACCTTTACACGCGGGCCGGCTTTGGTATCGACAATCGCCGCAAGATCGATCCAGCCATCGTTGTCAATATCGATGGGAGTCAGGCCCCAGCCGCGCAACGCGCCTTGCAGCGGGAGTTCGACGGGCTCAAAGCGGCGGCCCACATTCGCTGAACCGGCAACATTGCGCCAAAGCGTCAACCCTGGCGCACCCGCGTGGGTGACGGCAATATCCATCCAGCCGTCCTTGTTGTTATCCAGAACTGCAATGCCGACGGTAGGCGCTAGTATTGCTGGCTTGCTGACTTGCTGACTCGCTTCATAGAGTGGCTGCGTCGGATATTTTCCTTCGCGCGGATTGATGTACAGAATTGGCGACGGCCCATCGCCTGTTATTGCAATATCCACCGCCTTATCGTTATTGAAGTCGGTGAGAATCGCCGTGTTTGTATTTCCGCTTCCACCCAATCCCGTCGGCTCCGTCCATTCAGTAAATGTTTTATCGCCATTATTCCGCCACAAAACATTTGGCGTTCCTCCGTCCTTCAAAGGCGCGCCTGTCAAAAATAAATCCAGATCACCGTCGTGGTCGTAATCGATAAATGTAATTCCGCTTGGTTTGTTTTTAGGCGAGAGTCCAGCCGCAGCCGTCGCATCCTCGAACTTCCCTTTGCCCAAGTTGTGGAAGAGCAGCACGGCATCGTCCAGCGCCACGGCCAGATCGTTCAGCCCATCCCCGTCATAGTCGCCCACCGCGCAAGCCACGGCATGGCCCGAAGCCTTCAGCCCCGCCGCCGCCGCGTCCCATTCCTCAAAGCTTCCATCACCCTTGTTGTGCAGCACGCGAATCGCCTGCGCGCCCGCCTGCATCAGCACCAGATCCATCGCTCCCGAGCCGGTCACATCCATCATGCAAGCGCCGCCGGTGGTGGTAAAACTGGGTTCCCCATGTCCGGCTTTTCGGACCTGGGAAATCAACGGCTGCGCCGCCAGCTTCACCGGAATCATCGCGCGCCGTGCCGTCTCCGGTTCAGAGACAGGCACCACCGTCGAGTAGCGTCCCTGATCGCCGTAGCCCAACCCCACAGCGGCTGAAACCTTGGTGCTGGTCAAATGCTGGAAGAGCTTGAAGTGCTCCTTGGCCTCAGCCGCGCGGCCCAAATGCTGCAAAGAACGCGCCAGGCCAAACTGCGCCGAGGCGTGCAGCGGATTGATCGTCAGCGTCTCCTCAAAGGCCGTAACTGCCTTGTCGTAATCCTTCAACTCCTGATAGCAAACGCCCTCGTAATAGAGTGAATCCGCATCCCGCGCATCGATCTTCAGCACATGCTGAAAACTGGCCAGAGCCGCTTCCAGCTCATTGCCAGCGTGCTGCACCAGACCCAGGTCGTACCAGGCCTGCGCGCTCTCCGGTTCCAAAGCGAGAGCCGTGCGAAGTGCTGTCTTCGCCTCGTCCAGCTTTTGCAGATAGAGCTGAGAGATGCCCTCGTTGATGGCCGCCTGCGCCATCCTGGGATCGCGCTTCATCGCCTCGGCAAAGGAAGCCGCCGCGCGCTCGGTCGTCTGCTGGCCCATCTCGGCCACGCCGCGATTATTGATCTTCACGGCATCGGCATCAAAGCGCGCCTGCGCCCCGGCTGCTGCTGCGGCAACAAAACATCCAAGGGCAAGCGCCCCGGTCATCCTCATATCTCTCATCCCCAATGCGGCGCAAAAGCCAGCCCGCTAGAAAACTCGCGCAACACTACAGTTTATGCGAGCCGCCAAGCGCGCCGCACTCCGGGCTCTCGCCCACCGGCAAGGCATCCCTTCCCGGCTGCACAATTCCATACTTGCGATCCAGAAACTCCTGCAACTCCTCAGGCAGCAGCGCGGCCAGTTCCTGCCAGGTAAGCACCTTCAGCCGCACGCGCAGATCGGCGGATTTCACGGCCGCCATTACCTCAAACCACGCCTCGCGCAGATCCGGCCGGCGCGCGTCGTGAATCACGCAAAAGCTGCATCCATGTTCATGCGCGGCCAGCACATTGCGAATCAGTTGGTAGCCTGCGTAGCCGCTCTCCGCACGGGGTTGGACGGCTGCAAGCCAAGGTGCTAGCGGGTACGTAAAATCGGCCGAATCCACCGCCGTCTCTTCATGCTCTTGCGAATACTGCTCGGGAAACTCCGCCGCCTCGCGCCGCCTCTTGACCCGCAACTCCACCCTCGGCAGCCGCTCCCGTTCAAAGACCGCATCGAAGTCGCGATAGGCCTCTACCACCGCGGCGGCTCGCGTCTGAAAATCCCCCTCAGTCAGCTTGGCTTCGACCAGCAGATCGCCCCAGCGCATGTCCACTTCCGTGCGATCCGAGCGCCCGCTAGCCAACGCTACGCGCGCCTTCCAGCCGAAGACCGGCGTGGCCTTCCCATCCACTCCCAAAGAGCGCCGCACAGCGGGTGACTCCGCCACGCCCGGCGTGCAGAAGATATTCATCAGCAGCGCATCCGAGCTCATCGACGAATCCAACTCTCGCCAGCGCCGGACCCCTCCCGAATCTGCCTCCGCCTTTGGCAGCGCGCGCCCCTGCGCATGGATTTTGTCAAAGCGCCGCAGCCACTCAGGATGCGCAGAAATCGCCGCATAAGCTGGGTCGAAGAAATTGCCGTGGTGGCCGACTTCCGGCGGTGCTCCCGCGGACAGGTTTTCGTCTGTGGGGTGCTCCGGCGCATAGACAATCACCGGCGGATCGCCGTAGCTCTCCACATGCGCTCGACCCCGCGCCCAGAGCCTATTGCGCAGCCCCAACTCCCGCCGCAGTTCACTCGCGAACCAGCTTGATTTCACCGCCATATCGAGCAACCTGCACTGTTCCGGCCCACTCAGTAATTCAGCTCCAGCACATTGATCGAGTAAGCAGCAAAGCTAGCCTCGAACTTGGCTCCGGCAACCGCGATCCGCCGCTCCACGGGAGCAACTTCATCAGGATGCGCAATCGAATTGGTCGCATCCGGCGTCTTGCCGCTCAGCGTTGTCAGTGTTGCATCGCGCTTTATACGGCTTACGCCATCAAGCGAAATACTGAGCCGCGCCGCCTCGGATGAAGCATTCACTATTTTGATAAAAACCTTGCCCTGCTTCTCATCCCGCGTTGCCGAGGCAAAAATCTTCGGACCTGCATGGTCCAGCACCGCGGGCACCGCCTGTGTGCCCAGATGTGCGCCAAAGATCACCTGCGCCCAATAACTTGGCGAGCCATAACTCGACAGCGCATCGTAGCCGATCAAATCCGGCGCCCATTGCAACCCACCGGGATTCACATTCGTAAAGAGCGGAGCATAGCTGGCCATCACAATCAGGTCCGCATTGCGCTCCATGCCGGTCATCCACGCCGCGTCGGCCAGCGCCGCCTCTAAGTCCCCGGTCGGCTCGCCTTCCAGCGTCGCCCACTCGCCCACAAAGATCTTCGGACCCTGCCGGTCCGCCGTGTCATAGTGATGCGCGCTGGCAAAGGACTCCGCGGCGGGCATATAAAAATGCTCATCCAGCAGATCCGGCTGCACGCTCTTCACGGGCATGGTGGCAATCAACTGCAAATTCGGATAGCGCGCTTTGATCTCTTTGTAGAACTGCGCAAAACGCCCCTCATACGAGCCGGAGTTATCAAAATTATCCTCGTTGCCTATCTCCACATAATGCAGCGGAAAGGGCGCGGCGTGGCCGTCTTTGGCGCGCTCTGCGCCCCACTTGGTCTCCGCATTACCCGTCAAATACTCGATCTCGTCCAGAGCATCCTGCACATAAGGCTCCAGCGCCGCTCCAGGCTCCACGTGCTCCTGCGTCATCGAGTAGCCGGCATAGACCGCCAGCACCGGCTCAATCTTCAAGTCCTCGCACCACTCCAGATACTCCAGCAACCCCATTCCATCCGACGAGCGGTAGTGCCATGGACTGGGGTGTGTCGGCCGGTCAACCCAAGGGCCAATTGTCTTCTTCCACTCATAGCGCTCGGAGATGTGGTCGCCCTCCAGGTAGTTGCCGCCCGGCAGCCGCAGAAACTTGGGGTGCATCGCGGCCAGCTTCTCCATCAGGTCGATGCGATTGCCAAAGGGACGGTTCTGATAAGTTGGCGGAAAGAGCGAGACCAGGTCAAACCAAACCGTCGCCGGCTGGGCAACGGTAAGGATCAGGTGATTGTTCGCAGTCGCCTGCAGCTCGCCGGTGGTCAGCGTAAACCGGTAGCGCTGCCAATCCTTGGTCACGCCGGCAACCGTCGCCGTCGCTGCCGTAACGCCTGACTCATCGTTCACCAGGCTCACCGTCACCGGCAGATTGTCGCTGTCGCACTTGGCGAAAAAGGAGCCGGTGTAGGTCGTCCGGGGCCGCACGGCAATGCCCCAGAATCCATCGTTCTGTACCCCGGCGGGAGCCGCTTCGGTGGCCCCTGTCACGCTGACCTTCAAGCTGCGCGGCAGTGCGGCGCTGGGGCCGGTGCCAGGGTCCACGGCAATCTTCACCTGAGAATCGCCGCGCGCTGCCATCGACCAATGGCCCAGCGCGCGCCAGTCGTTACCGATGGCGCGGTCATGCACCAATTCTGGATAAATTCCGCCGTCGTAGGAGTAGTTGATCTCCTCGGTCATCAGCCCGTAAAACATTGGACTGACCGCGCCCGTGGGATGATCCACCTGGATGGAAAGCGATGGCGTCTGGGCAATCAGGCTCAAAGGCAGAAGCGAAGCGGCAAGTAGAGCGAGGTGAAAATCGAGTTTGCGCATACGCAGGACATTCTATCGGAAACCACTCAGTCCTCGGATGCGGCTTCAATCTCCGCCTCGATCCTCCTACGCACAGTCTCTGGCAACTGAGGCATTGCGCCGGCCTGCGAGGCCACCCATGCGCCCCAGCGATTGCCCGCCTCATTCAGCATGGCCAATCCCGCTCCGCACAGCAGGTAGTGCGTCAGCGCGGCGGTAAAAGCATCGCCAGCGCCGATTGTGTCGGCCACCTTGACCGCAACGCCTGCGTGCTCATGCCACTCCTCGCGCGTCACCAGAATGCTGCCATGCGCGCCGCGCGTAATGGCCACCATCCGCAGCGATGGAAACTCCTCCAGCAGCCGATCCGCGCTCCAACGCAAGGCCTCGGCTGCGTGATCTGGCCGGACCTCCAGCCCCAGTAGCGCCAGCACCCGCGGTGTCTCCTCGTCATTCATCTTCAGAACGGTTGCCAGCTTGAGCGACTCCTGAATCACATCGCCGGAGCAGAAAGGCGGACGCAGATTCACGTCGAAGACGCGCACACACGCAGCCCCGGCTTGCGCCGCCAACGCCTGTATGGCCTGCCGTGATGCCGGCGATCTCTGCGCCAGCGAGCCAAAACAGATTGCATCGGCCTGCGCGGCCAGTTTCATCCAACTCTGGGTCAACTCCATGAAATCCCAGGCCGCCGGCTGATGGATCATATACCGCGGCTGCCCGTCGTGGAACTCGACCGTCACCCGGCCCGTCTCATGCGCCAAGTCCAGTTGCAGGGATTCCGCGCCGCACGGCAGCAGCTTCAGCCGCTCGGCCGCCTTGCGCCCCAGTTCGTCGTTGCCCATGCGGCTCAGAATCATGGCGCGGTTGCCCAACTGCCCGGCCATCACGGCAAAGTTGGCCGGCGCGCCACCTAACTCCGCACCCGTTGGCAGCAGATCCCAAAGCAACTCGCCAATTCCCAGAATCAAATGTGATTCCTTCAATGCCGTACTCCTCCGTTCACCCGGAAAATTGTCCCCATCGATCCGGTCCAATTCTAGTGTGATCGGAGTCCACTGTCGCCGGAAAAATTGCTTAAGAAAAGAGCGGGCAGGGTATTCGACATATTCCTCGACGGCCCCGCGAAGACGGTAAGACAGAGGATTGAGAGCGAAGAGGACTCGGGCGGGTAACGGGCGAATTTCTGGGTGAAAGCGAAGGTATAGCGAACAATAATTGAACATGGCATATCAATTAAATGAATGACTTAAGGGCTAAAGCGAAGGAAAAGGGAATCTAAAAAGGGGCTTTTTGCGTTTTTTGCCTATTCAAACCATTGATAATAAGCATGTTGAATAAATAAAAATCGCTGAAAGGCGAAGATATGAAGCATAATCTTACGGTTTCTCCGTCTTTTGTCGGCCTGCGGAGGAGCCGAACGGGATCGATGGATTTGGTCATGTTGGCCTCTGGTACGGCGGTTTCTTAACCGCTTTTCTTCATTGTCCGCGTTCAAGGGATAATTATTTGCAACCACCTGAGGTGGGGCTGACGCTCGCTATCCGCACGCAGGAGAGTTGTTGTCCCCCAGGTCCGAAAATCCGGACCTGGGGCACCCAGGTTTGTGCAACAAATTAGTTGGACTTTACAGCCGGTCTGAGATTCATCGTGCTGGCGCTATGTGCGGGCGTGGGGCCTGTCCGTCTGACCAGCGGGTGCTCAAGCTGCTTGAAGGTGGCGGCGTCGGATTCAAGCTTCATGCGGGTGGTCACATCCACCAGGCGCTGCGCTTCAAGGCCGCGGCGCTTGGCTACGATCTTGTAGTCGAAGGGCACGGTGCCGTGTCCGCCGCCCAGCTCATGCACCTCAAAGCTGGAGGCGGTTTTGTGGCTGACGTAGAGTCCCTGGCAGTCCGCGCCGGGGGTGAGAAAGACGTGAAAATCGACGCCGGTATTGACCGTCTCCACAAAGGCCGGGTCCAGCGTGATGGTCGCGCTGCCGTTGCTCAACTGGCCTGCGCCGTAGTCCTCGATCCAATTCTCGGCCGATTGCACCGTATAGGTCTCCACCTGGCGCTGGCCGTCGGGCGTGGTGACCAGCGACTTCACCTGGCCGGTGCAGGCGATGTTGCCGGACTGATTGATGCCGCATGTGCCGCCTGGCCCGCCCGCGCGCAGCACGTTGCCAATGCCCGGCTGAGCGTTGCCAGTGGGTCCGCCGCTATAGTTGTTCAGCACCAGAATGGTTGAAGAGGCCGAGCTGTCGTTGAAGAAGATTCCCGCGGAGAGATCGTCGGAGGTGGCAATGAGGGCGGCTTCCTGCCCATTAGCGCCATCCGCCCAAATGCCCGAATCGAGGCCGTCGTCGGATTCAAGCAGAAAGTAGGAGTTGCTGAAGCCGTTGGAGTTGGATAGAGCGCCCAGAACGCCAATCGACCCGGCGGTCTGCGTGCCAAAGGATTGGATTCCGTTGCCATCGGCGCCGGCGGTGACATAGATACCCGTACCGTACTGACCGCTGTTGGAGGCGCTGATGGCGGATGAAAAGCTGTCGCCACTATTGGTGACGTTGAGCATGGTTCCGTCTAAATTGCTTCCAGTGACGACAGTTGGACCTTCAAAGGTCTGTCCGTACAGGAAGGTGTTGGAGGAATTCAGTTGCGCGTAAGTTGCGTTCAAGGTAGGCATAAGTAGCGGCTCAACGGCGGTGGTCAGGGCAACAGGATCCAATCCCAGCGCGACGGAGCCGTTTGTCCCACCGCCAGTTAACGGACTGGAGGTGGAGATGCCGGTAATCAGCGAGGGTGAAAGCGCCGAGAACAGCGCCCCCGTATTCAGCCCCAGCGCGACGGGCCCGGAGGTTCCGCTGCCGGTGA
>CAZDYU010000053.1:0-26145 GCA_964509755.1 uncultured Occallatibacter sp.
TAATCGGAAACAAAACTTCAACCAGACTGTTTACACAAAAGACTGGACACTACCAGTTCGGCGCGGCCTAGTGTACTTGAGCGGCGACTCCCGGCCATCCCCAGCGTCCACAACATAAGCCGTTCCACGTGCGTTAGTGTACTTGAGCGGCGACTCCCGGCCATCCCCAGCCCAGTGCATGACCGGACAGCAAAAGCTCGAAGTGTACTTGAGCGGCGACTCCCGGCCATCCCCAGCCAGTCCCGGCTTACTGTTTTGCAAATTATAGTGTACTTGAGCGGCGACTCCCGGCCATCCCCAGCGGCATAGCTTAGGTTGGCACCGCTCAGGTTAGTGTACTTGAGCGGCGACTCCCGGCCATCCCCAGCCGCGCCTGCAAAGGCCGAAACCAAGAAGACAGTGTACTTGAGCGGCGACTCCCGGCCATCCCCAGCGGTGCTCTAGCATATCGCTGATCTTTACCAGTGTACTTGAGCGGCGACTCCCGGCCATCCCCAGCAAGTCAGAATCTATCCTGCTTGCGCGACTCAGTGTACTTGAGCGGCGACTCCCGGCCATCCCCAGCTCGTTGCGTGGTTCCAGCGACATACGCACTAGTGTACTTGAGCGGCGACTCCCGGCCATCCCCAGCTGACATACCGTTGCACCACCGAGGCCGCTGAGTGTACTTGAGCGGCGACTCCCGGCCATCCCCAGCCGCGCCGCTCAGCGAACTCAGCGTGGGTTCAGTGTACTTGAGCGGCGACTCCCGGCCATCCCCAGCTGTAGACAGCCGCGGTCCGGTTCTTCTCCGAGTGTACTTGAGCGGCGACTCCCGGCCATCCCCAGCCAAGGCATGGTGCGATCCTTTCCTGATAGGAGTGTACTTGAGCGGCGACTCCCGGCCATCCCCAGCGTTAACGCTATAGCCATCAACAGATTCGAAGTGTACTTGAGCGGCGACTCCCGGCCATCCCCAGCGTGTAGGTTCATGGGGTGACGTAGTGGAACAGTGTACTTGAGCGGCGACTCCCGGCCATCCCCAGCGCGGGAAAAGCCCCCCAGGCGATCACGTAACTTGCGTGGCCATCCCGATATCTGTGCAGATCGCCTGGGGGGCTTTTCCCGCGCTAGAAATGAACCACAAAAACTTCCAGGAAGATCAAAGTGATGGACGTCGGTTATCTACCTTATTCCTGTTGCTCAGGTCTCAGATCCCGAGTCCTATCCCCTCAGTGATGGATGGCGATTGGTTTATGTCAAGGGCCGAAGTCTTCGACACATCGGCGCTGAGTTGTGGGCTGAGCTTGTTGATGTCGTTGGTGAAGATGGTTGCTTCGTGGCTTGCGCGGGAGATTGAGACGTAACCGAATCTGGAGTTGAGCAGGTCCGGGTGGACGCCGGTATCGGCGTTTACGAGGACGCGCTCGGCGGTGAGACCCTGGGAACTGTGGCTGGTCACGGCGTAGCCGTGGTCGAAATGTCGGTGCTCCTTGGCGTTGAATTCGACCTGACGGTTGTTGTCGAAGCGGGCCGAAATGAGGCCGTCGGGCGCGATGGACTCGATAACGGCCAGGTCGCGATTGGCGACGCCAAGCGACTTGTCGGGCGCGGTGAACTGGATGCGGTCGCCGACAGAGAATTCGCGGTCGATCTCGCGGTAGACGCTGACGCCGGTTAAGCGGCGTGGATCGTAGGAGACCTGTTCGCCGGATGATTTCTCTACGGTAAGCAGGTTGGCTGCGGGATTGATCGCGGCCACTGTGCCGTAGGCTCCGGCCTCAATTCCGACGACCTTGCTGCCGCGCGCAAAGCGCACCATGTCGCCGACTTCGTAGTGACTGGCCCAGGAGCGTTCGGCGCCAGTCATGTCCTGGCGCTGAACGAGCACGCGGAAGCTGTGGTCCTCCGGTGCGAGGGTTCCATTGGCCTTCAACTCCTGCCGCACTGCGACGTTCAACTCTCGGCGGGAGGCGTTGTCCGGCGAGACGATCAGTGTCTTGTCTGGCGATTCGATGTAACTCTTCGCGATGGCGCGGATGCGCTCTTCGGTGCCGGGAATTTCTTTTACGCGGCCTTGTTGCCAAAGCGATTCAAGGGCGGCGGAGACCTGGCCTTTGGCCAGTAATTCGACGGCGGACTTGAGGGCCGGGTCCTTCTGCCGGACTATCTCGTCGAGCTTGGCAGTGCGCATCCCGGCTTCCTGCAATTGCTCGAAAGGGCGGCCAGCTTCGACGCCCTGATGCTGGCGCGTGTCGCCGATCAAAAGGACGCGATCGTTGGGGCCGAGGCGCGCAAGGAATTCTCGCATCTGGTTGGTACTGGCGAGGCTCGATTCATCGACAAAGTAGAAGTGCCGTTGTTCCAGAGTGGCAGGGTTGGGCGAGCGGGCCAGGAACCCTTGTAGGGTTCCCGACTCGACGCCAGCCTCGTTCAACTGGCGGGCGGCGCGAGAGGTCGGGGCAAAGCCTTCGACCGCGTAGCCCCGCGATTCGGCGGCATCGCGGACGACGGAAAGGGTCGTTGTCTTGCCAGCGCCGGCGAAGCCCTGAATGCCCTGGATGCGGTCGTATGAACTGAGCACATCTTCGACCACTCTCTGCTGTGCGCGGTTGAGATGCGGATGCTGGTCGGCTACATTGATGGCCTGTTGGCGAGTCAGAACTGGCTCAATCTGATTCCGTCCCTCACCGACACGCCGGACAATCTCGTGCTCGGCTTCGATGGTCTTTGCGGTGGTAAACTGGCGCGCGTGAGTCTTGTCTCCACGGTCCACAAGCCGGAATTCGCCGGACGCAAGACGGGCGTCAAGGTTGCCGCGCACCTGGGCATAGGTGACCTCGCCCATGCCGCGGCGCAGGCCGTCGCGGATCAGCGCCCGCTCATCGACGACAGCCTCGCGCTCGAAGTTCTTGTCGCGGGCAAATGTCAGCGATTCCCGGACGCGGTCAACGGCATTGACGGGCTTTTCCTGATGCTGAAGCCGTTCTCGCGCGCCGCGGACAACGGCCTCGGCCTGGTGTCCGAAGTCGGCAGCGAGCTTGCGATGCGCTGCCATGACTTCGGCAGGCGAATGAATCTCCTTGCGGTCGCGCGTCGAATGCGCGGCAATCTCGGCGGCCTCTGAGCCGGTGCGCCCGGTGCGCTCCAGATAGGAGCGAATCTGCTGGCTGCGCGGGCTGGACGCGTCAAGATACTCCTGCGTGTAGCCCTTGATCTCCGGTGCGCCACTGCGGCCAACGATGATCTCGTAGCCGAGCTGGCGAAGCCGGTAGGTCAACTCCGACTGATAGATGGCCGTGGCGAATTGCTGCGACTGAAAGAGCCCGCGCTCTTGGAGAGCGCGGAATTGATCGTTATCGCGCTCGGTCAGATTGAAGACGACGGCATGGGTATGAAGCTGCGGCGCGACGTAGCCGTCAACCGGGCGGGCGGTGTCGTGCTCGAACTTGGCGGCAATGAATTTGGCTGTGGCCTCTGGCGCATGGTTGCCGCCGATGCGAGCCTGAGTATAGTTTTCGAGTTGTTCCAGTGCGACGCGAACGCTTTCGCGATGGGCCAGTCGCACATTGTGGTCGCTGCCCACCAGCGCGGTGAGCGAGATGGATTTGGGGGCCGAAAAGGTTGCATCCCAGCCGGCGCGGTGCTCCATCGTCTTTACGGACCTGCCGTCTGCGTCCTGGTATTCATACGATGTACGCTGGCGGACGAGCTGTTCGCCGGTCCTCGGATGCTGGCCCTGGCTGAGCTTGGCGAAGTCCTCCGCAGAAACCGCTCCGGCAAGGCCGAACTGCGAGGCGAGCCGGCCTTGCCACTCGCCGGCAATCACGCCTTGCTGGGACCAATAATTCTGTTCCCTGGCCGTGAACTCCTTCGCGTGGTAGCTTTGCGCTTGGCTTGCGGAAAGCGGCTTGGAGATGGTCAGCATGGCTGTTTACTCCATCTGGTGACCGGCGGGTTGAACTTCGTATTCAGGGAACTGAAGATTGCCTTGAATCCCTTCCGGCTCTGTCGGAGGAAGTGTGTTTTGAACGATCAGGTCATCCATCGGCCGCTCATCGAAGCCGGGGCTCTTTTCTTCAAGCGCGATGAACGGAAACGTGAACCGCGCAACGTGGTTGCCGTACTTCAGGAAACCGCGCAGATCGTCAAGGCCGGAGACCTCTGAGGGCAGAACGAGCGGCTCGGTTTGCCGGTCGAGCATGAAGTTCCGCCCTCGCCGCGTGCCATCATAGTGCGTCTCGCGAAGTCGCTCGATCTCCACCTCGCCGATGGCCTCGCTGACCCATTTCGCGGCGCGCGGCTCCGTGGTCCGCAGAAAGATTTTGGTTGCGGGCTGAGAGAGCATCGCCTCGGAATCCTCACCGTAACGCGCCTCCATCTGGCTCCGGCCCTGGAATCCAAGGATGACCGGGTTCTGCGATTTTCGATTCTCGGTAATTGCCGTGTGGAGCTGGGGCAGCCTCTGCAAGCTGGCCAGCTCATCGATGACAAACCAGACTGGCTTCTGGTCCGGCATGGGCTCATTCAGGAGTCGCAAAACCAGCGTGTCGATCCACAAGCTGATGAGCGGGCGCAATGCCTCGCGCATGGTTGGGCGCGATGTAATAAAAATCCAACCGCGCCTCGTCTTGGCCCACTTGGTAGCCGTCCAGACTGAGGTCGTTTCGTTTTCCTTGGGCAGAAGCCGGAAGCTGTCCGCGCTCATATTCAGGGAGCCAAGGACGCCGGTTCTTTGCTGTGGAGCTTTCGGATCAATCAACGCCCAATACTCTGTCTTCCGTACCCGACGGTCGATCTCGTCGGGATCGGACATCCATTTAATCAGGTCCTCTGGGGTCGGAAGATAACTCAGCAGATGCGCGAAGATCTTCTGTGGCGCCTCGACGAAAAACCGATTCGTCACGCCCTCTGGCTGATAGAGCGAGACGGCCAATGCCTTGGCTTCTGCCTTCCGCCGCAACTCCTTCGACGGGTTCCAGTACGGCATCCTGGAATCGAGCGGGTTGAGGACAATGTCCCCGCGACGTGGATCGTAGAATTGCTTTACAAACTCGCAGGCAGGGTCATAGACAATGGCGCAGTCGCCGCGCGCATCCACCTGATAGAGCATCTGGCGAATGATGCTCGACTTACCCGAGCCGGTGTCGCCGACGATGAGAAAGTGCTTGTTCTCGGCGTCGCGCGGAATGCGCAGAGGGAGCTTCGAATCGTTGGTCGTGATGCCGATGCCGTTGCCCGATACGGCCGTGGTGAAATCCTTCGCATTCACAAGAACCGGGCCTTTGAGGCGCCGGCCGTAACGCCATTGCTTGATGCGCTGGATGTCTTTGCGAATCGAGAACGGAAGCTGCAGAACGAATGCGGTGAGTCCAAAAATGAACTGCATCCGCAAGAGCTTATAGAGCGGAACGTCGCCGTAGATCCAGTGGGCAATCCAGGCGTGAAGCACCTTGTTTTGATAGTCGCGGGGGTCTTCCCTATTCAGGTAGTAAATGCCATGGAGTGATGCTTGTGGCGTAAGTGTCATTGGCAATGGCTGGCCGCCGAATTGGATCGTGGACCCCGGCTGTACATCCGTCTTTAGCGCAAGGTGGCCCTTTGTTTCGCCGTCCGTTACATAGAGCATTTGATATTTGCTCACAGAGTGCGTAAC
This sequence comes from uncultured Occallatibacter sp., assembly GCA_964509755.1. Lineage (GTDB taxonomy): Bacteria > Acidobacteriota > Terriglobia > Terriglobales > Acidobacteriaceae > Telmatobacter. The sequence goes on from CAZDYU010000053.1 coordinate 5,636, forward strand.
GCCCGCCACCTCGGTGCGCAGGTAGTACGGAACGTAGTAGCGTTGAAGCGGCGGCAGGCCAAATTGCAGGCGCAAATAGACAAAGAATCCCGTCGCAACGCAAGCGAGAAAGAAAGCTCCGAGCGTGTAGATACAGCCGCGCGGCGGCCAGATGAAGGACTCCCTGCGGCCCCATTGTTGAGCGGTTGGCATGGTCTACCTCTCATGTTTCTGGCTGCGCCTGGCGAGAAGTTCCTGAGCCTTCGCAGCCTTGGATGTTTGTACCTGGCGGAAGAGATTCTTGACTTGTTCCTGGCTGAGCTTGTCGCCGCGTAGAAGCGGCTCAAGCGTTTCCATCAAGAGCATCTGAAGGCCGACCAACTCGGTGAAGATGTGCATATCCATCTGGCCACGATTGTCGGCAATGGCCCCGCGCAGCAATAGATCGCGCGCCCATTCGCTCGGCGCCTTTCCCTGCGCTTCCGCCGCCGCAAGAATTTCCTTCTCCTCGGCAGGAGTGACTTTTGTGCCGATGCTACGTGTGCGCGCCTCACGGCACTTCAATCTCTGAGTCTGGATTCCACTATTTGTGGTTTCGTCAGTCTGCATAGCACCTCCGAACGCTGGTTCCTTACAAGGAACGCTGTTTTCGTAACTTCAGCCCGCTGCGAAAGTTCGCAACGAGGAACCCAGGTTCCTCGCCAGTACCCTTTCAGGGATGGAGTGTCGAGATACACCCGGTGCGCAGCACCGAACGGGCATCAGACCGCTCCATCCCTGCTGCGAGGGCGCGAATCACTGACGGCCTCTACAGCTCTGGCAGGCTTGGCAGGCGGCGTCACTGGCTCCGGCGCTGCCCCATTCTGTGGTGCGTGACGGATGCGAAGGCTCTGCGCGGCGCGTGCGGCCTCCGGAGACCGAAGGTACTCCTGGAAGTCGCGGTCCTTGGCAAAGACGTAGGCCAGAGCCTTGTCCACGACCTCATCGGCAGAGGCGTGGAGAAAGGCTGCGTACCGGTCGATCTGCTCAGCGGTGGTCACGTCAAGGCGGATCGAAGCGGTAATCTGGCGGGTTTGAACGATCTCAAGCAGCGGCATTGTGCATCTCCTTTCGGTCGGTGATGTGAAGGTGATTGTTGGTGTCAATCTCTGCCCTGGCAGCCAAGACAATCTCGATGGCATAGGCGCGGGCAAAGTGCGGCGAAAGTGCGAACCTGAGGCGGAATTCGAGCATGGTAAGAACATCCGCAACCGGGGTGCCTTCGGCAAGCCAAAGGCGAGCCGAAGCGGTGTCCGCAACCCGGCGCGCATGAGCTGCGGATTGCTCTCGGGAAACGGGCGCGTTGCAGATGGCTTTCAGCATGGCTTTACCTCCGCTGTTCCGTGGCTTTCAGCCTGGTAAACGAACTCCGTTTGGAAACTCTGAGTTCCGCGGTTGTAGCCGTTCATGCGCAGCACTTCGCGGATAATTCTGCGGCCTGGTTGGCGCTCGATATGGATGACGAGATCGACGACCTCGCCGATCTCGGCTTCGACATCTTCAAAGGTAGCCTGCGAGTGGCTGCGCAGTACGAGGTTCGCAAAGCGGCGAAGCGCCTTTGCGGCCGAGTTGGCGTGAATGGTGGCGAGCGAACCGGAGTGGCCGGTGTTGAAGGAATCGAGGAGCGTGCGCGCCTCGGTTCCGCGTACTTCGCCCAAAATGATCCGGTCGGGACGCCAGCGCAGAGCGGCCTTCAGAAGGTCGTCGAAAGTAACTTGTTGCCGGTGGGTATCGATCTGGCATTCTACTGGCAAAATATTCGGCTTCTCGATGCGCAGCTCGGCGGTATCCTCGATCACGACGATGCGTTCGTGGTCGGGAATCGACTGCCCGAGAATGTTGAGCAAGGTCGTCTTGCCGGTTCCGGTTCCGCCGCTGATGAGAATGGTTTGGCCGCGCTCGATCTGTGCGGCAAGGTACTCCGCAAGCGGGCGCGTCAGCGTCCCGCGAGCGATCAGGTCTTCGACCGTGAAGTGGCGGCTGGTGAACTTGCGGATGACCATTGCCGGCGCTGGCCGGACGACCGGGGGAATCACCGCTGCGAGACGGCTCCCATCGGGGAGCTGCGCATTGAGCAGCGGGTTGTCTTCGTCGAGCTTCTTGCCCAGCTTGTTGGCGACGACTTCGAGGCCCGTGCGCAGCCGCGCCGGGTCGAACTCGATGGTCGCCTCATGCTTGAGAATCCCATCGCGCTCGTACCACCAAGTCGAGTCGGGGTTGCCCATGATCTCGCTGACACTCTCGTCGAGCAAGAGTGGTTCGATGGGGCGAAGGAACGGAAGGATCAGTTCGAAACTCATGCGCGCCTCTTGAGTGTTGAAGGCCCGGCGTGAACCGGACCTTCGGGGAGCAACGAACGTGCCCTATTCGGGCACGTCCTGATACGATTCGGGGGTCGATTCCTCGGCCTCTTCCGGGGCGGCCTTCTCGGCGCGGTCGAGCTTCAGAATCGAAGCCACGCGCACTTCCCATACGCGCTGCTTGGCGCTGGTCTTCTTGTCCACGCGCTCGCGGCTGCGCAACTCGCCATCGATGGCCAGATGTGCGCCCTTCGTGAGCGTCTTCGCGTACTCGGAGAGCTTGCCCCAAACGATGCAGCGATGCCATTCGGTGTGGCCCTTGTACTCGCCGGTCTTCTTGTCCTTGTACGAACTCTTGGTGGCAAGCGAGAGAACGGTGAAGCTGGCGTTGTTGGCGGTGTAGGTGCTGGCGTCTTGGCCGAGGAAGCCGATGAGCGAAATGCGGTTCTGGTACATGGTGAAATCTCCTGAGTTGAATTCCCGGATTGGCCGGGTCACCCCTTGGCGGAGCCCGAGCGAGAGGCCCGACTCCCAAGAAGCGATGCGCACGCTCAAACGGTTTCGATTAAAGATCACGTGCGCGTCGCTGATGCCAAGCCGTGCATTCTGGAACAGGGACCCAAACTTGCTTTGGGAGAGGAGTCCGGAAAGCAGAGCGGCGCCGTGCCGCCGGGCGTCGGATAAGGCCCGAAGCGTGTGACCGGACAAGCAAGGGAGGAAACGGAGAGACGAACGCTTCATGTTTCGCATAGCACGAGGCATTCTCGGTAAGCCGGCCTCACGCCGCGGGCTGCGGAACCGTCTCTTTGCCGCCAGTGCAAGGACAGTTTGCGGGCGAGGGAGACGCCCTCTCATCGCGCATGGGGATGGCCTGGGCTTCCTGCGAAGAAACGATGGGCCTAGCTGCCGCGATTTGTAGCCGCGTGGGGACATGAAAGCGCCTCGTATGGGATGTGGCTTCGTTACTCGAACGCCTGGTCGGCCCGGAAGCGGACGATGGTCAATCCGAGAGGATTCACTGCCAGCTCGTTGTTCTTCACGTTCTCCCGGAAGACGTAGGTCGCGCTGGCCGTCCAACGCTCGCGCTTGAGCTCGCTATGGTCCGCCGGATTGGTAAAGACTTTCTCGAATTCAATCCGCGCCGAATAGGGCGATTGCCGGAGGTCGTCCAAGACAACCTCCTTCACCTCGACATCGACGTATGGAAGCGAGCTGTCCTTGATGTACGTGGGGATGATGTTGTCCTTACGCTCCTGGTCGATCACGGCCCTCTGAACGTCGCTGTTGAGAAAGTAGAGCGCGTTTGTTTGGTCGCGTTCAATCGTGAAGCGATTGCGGCTGAAATAGAGCTCTGCCCAGCGCGTCAGATAATACTTGTTCTCCGCCTCCTGGGGTCGGTACTGGAAGTTGCGGTAGTCGATCGCTTCCGCGCGTCCTACGTCGTTGATGCGGACAATCATGGGGTGCATATTGGCAAGGGCGCGTTGGCTCATGAATGCGAGGCCGGCGAGCGCGATGCACACGGCGGCAAGCACGAGAATCGTCACCTTCAGATAGGTGTTCATCACCAGCGGATCGCCATACTGTTCGAGATACCGTTCGGCGGCTCGCGTAATTTCCGGCGATGCCTTTATCTCTGTGCTCATCGGTACCTCCTCAAGCTGCGGCCAACATTGCGGTGCGAACAGCCATCATCGCTCCAGCCAGACCGCCACCGCTGCCGCCCGCGTGGCCACTGAAGAGCGCCTGCGTCATCGCTGGAATCTTGAACAGGATGTAGGCATTGACCAGGACGAGAAGGATCAGAAGCGGCAGTTGTTGGATCATGTTTCCGGGATCTGAGAAGCCGACAAGCTGCGTGTAGTATTGCGCCAGCAGATGACCAAGAATGCTGAATACGGCGGCGGCCAATACCTTATAGAAACAGAATCCAATGAAGGCGCGGAGCCATCCCCAAAACAGAAACTCTAGTTTCTGAAAGACAAGGAAAGGGATGAACACGGGACCAAGCAATCCGATGACTGCGCTGCCGACTGCTCCGTAGGCAATGATGGCGCCGACGACCGCTGCGAGCACCGCAATTATCACCTGTATAATCACGTAGACAATGGCATAATAGGGGTTCATCAACGCTTTCGTTATGCCCGGCCCGCTCGCCGATTCCGCTTGACTCAGAGTGTTCTGAATGGTTGTCACACTGTCGGTTCCAATCACCGAGACAAGGTACTGTGCGCCGCCGTTGATAAAGCCGCGCAACGAATAGCCAACGCCGGGGATGGAACTGTCGTAGAACTTCACCATTGTGTAAGCAAAGGTGATGAGCATGAAGAAGCTTACAAACTTCCCCATGTTGAAGCCTGGGCCGCCGCTCGCGGAGGCAAGCGCCTCCTGAACTCCGAACCAAACCAGCATGATGGTGGCGAGAGCGATGCACATGCGTAGGCCAAGTGCATCAATCGACGGCGATGCTGTGGCGGCCAATGAATCGCATCCCTGAAGAATCCAATTGAGTATGCCCATGATGTGCCTCGCTCTCTGTGGTTAAGGGTCAATACGACAGGGCTTGCGCCGCGCCGTTATAGGCCGGGGCAACCTGAGTCTGGTAGGTGCTATTGAAGTTGCCGGCGTCCATGAATCCGGCTTTCAAAGCGTCCTGCTGCTGCTTTTGCGCGACCATTTGTTGCAGTGCAAGATTGGCATTGATCTGGTTGGCGTCCTGCTGATTGCGCAGTTCCAAGAGCAAGGCCAGATTGATGCGTTGCAGCGTGGCCATGATGGTCTGTTGTGAGGGGTCTTGACTGAGCGTTGCGTTCTCTAGATTGGTGATGTCCGTCTGCCGTGCGATCTGGTTTGCGCGGATCGTTCCCAGAACTTGTAGATTGGTGCTCATTACGGAATCGCCGATGTCGATGGTGGCTCCCTGCGCGGCGATTTGCTGTTGTCCGATGGCGCTCGTTGTCCCATATCCGGGAACCATGTTGGGAGTGTGGGGCACGGCTGCTTGCTGATACGAAGCCGCCGCCCCCGTTCCCGTATTCGACGCATTGAGCCATCCCATCGAATTGCCGTAGGTGTTGGAGATCTGCTGCATCAGCATCAAATCGCTCCGCGGCGAGAGGAAGCGCGAGTAGAGCATCTGAGGCGAGTTCATCATCTGGCGGTAAAGGTTGTACTGCTGCTGTACGGTGTTGTAGGTTTGCAGGGCAGTCGTAGCGATCTTGACGGTGTTGGTAAAGATCTTTGTTCCGTTCTCGATCTGCTGAGCTTCATTGGCAAGCGATTGTTCTTCGTGTTCGATCTGCACGATGGCATGGCCTGATTGCGTCGGGTCGAAGACGATGCCGGAGCCGAACTGGGCGTTCGCGCCTGTGGCCCCGACGAAGAGCGCAATGGTTACTGCGAGTGAAAGACGATTCATAGTGGAACCTCCTTTGCGGGAAATGAGTTACTGTTTTGGTGGTTGTTTGGGAGTGGGCTTCTGAGCTGCCTTGGACGAGTCATACTTCAGTGCGTCTGCTGCCCCACTTGTAGTCGTGGAAGGACTCGTTGTCATTTTCATGGCATCTCTTTCTCCCTCGCGACAAACTTCGACGGCTGTGCCGGATTTGAAGCACTCCTGCACACCTTTGCAGACTTCCGGTGTATCGCCAGAGGCGCATTGTTCTTGCTTCTTGCAGCCAGTGAATGCCATGGTGAAAGCCAGCAGAGCAACGACGGGGAAGGAACTGTACTTCATAGGGAACCTCCTCAGAACGTTTGCGGAATCGTGTGGTTGGTATACGCAGGCAAGAGCATGTCCTGCGTGAAATAAATCTTCACGCGGTGGCCCTCACGAATCGTGATGGTGGGCGGTATCTGCATGAAGCGATCCAGGATAGTGTTTGCGGATTGGGAGATGCTGCCTGCGGTGCCAGTGGTGAAAGCCTGGGAACCACTGGTGCTGATCGTGCCGCCGCCCTGGGTAATTTCGCCCGCTCCGGCAATCACACCTAAAGCGATAGACGCTCCGAAGATTTCAAAGTAATGGTTGTTGACTTTGTCTTTTATGCCTTCCTCGCCGATCTGGTCGAGGCCGTGGAATTGGTCAAGATCGACCGAGTAACCGTCTGGCATAATGAGGCGGTGAAAGACGACGGCCATCCGTCGCTGTTGGCCAAAGCCCGCCGCGCCAATCTTCTTTGCTTCGCCTAGAACAACGGTTCCTTCGGGGATGATGACGTGCTGGTGGTCGTGCGAATACAAAGGATTCGAGACGAGAACTTTGACTGGTCCTGCGGCGTCTCCGTCCAAGCGATTCATCAATACCGTGTCTAGAACCGAACCCTCATAGACGAGGTATGGCTGGCCTACCGCTGAATCGACATTGGCCTCCAACGGGCGCTTGTAGCCTCCGGCTGGCTCTTGCGATTCCCCAACGGCTCGCGACGATTGAAGGGTGGTATCTTCCGGCCGCTGGGTAGTCTGGCCATGCTGGGCAGGCACCATCTGTCCCGGCGCTTGTTGCGGTTGGTCTGGAGCACGAGCGTAAACGAGATTCGAGGCGAAGCGAGACTCGTCGGCCCGCTCACGCTCCTTCGCCGCGATAAGCTGTGCCTGCTGCTGCTCCGGGCTGAGTTGAGGCTGTGCGTTGCCTGGTTGTCCAGAACCCGCCGGTCCGTAGCCCGCTTGCGGGCAGGGCTGGCCCGGAACGCATGGCGCGGCAGTGCCAGTCGGCCCATAGGCCGCGGCGGCAGCTTGCTGCGCGGGCGTCGCAGACGCGAGTGTGGGATCGCTGCCAGTAGTAGCGGCGTTTGCCGCTTGCAGCTTGTCTTTGTCTTGTTGGGCCTTAAGCTGGTTTTTCAAGTCCTGCACGTTGTTGTCGGTGTTGTCCTGGAGCATCGGCTGCGGCGGCTGTCCCTTCGCTGCCGCCTGCTGCGCTGGAGTCTTCTTGCTGGTCGAACTGAAGAGCGCCGCCACGATTACCAGCAACGCCGTGCCAAGGTACACGAAGGTCTTGAGGTTTTTTTGCAAGACACCCTTCGGCTCGTCCTTCGTGCGGTGCAACTCCGGCTCAATCTGCGGCCCGGTCTGCGTTTCAGTGCGGGGAGTGAAGATGTTTTCCGGCATGACGATTATCCCTTCCGCGTGAAGTCCATGCGCTTCTTGCCCAGCTCGACATAGCCCGAGTCCATCACCTTCGGGATGATGTAGGTTCCGTCCCGAAGGTCATAGGTGATGAGGTTGGGCTTGCCATCCTTCATCTCGTACACGCTGAACTTCTCCGGCGCGTTGGTCTTGATGTAGGTGAACTTGTCGTCGTGATAGATCGACTCAATATCGAAGGGCGCCTCATTTGCCTTGAAGGTGTAGTCGAATTTCAACTGCACCGGGTAGGCACTCTTGTACTCGTCAACAGCCTGCTCGACGTGCGATTGCAGAGCGGCGAGCTGCTGCTTGGCCTGGGCCAGTTGAACGGCGGGCACGAACTGCGCAGGCCCGCTGGCCGCGACAATGGAGGAACGGTCGGCTGGTTCGATCAGCACTTTCAAGTCCGGTGCGGCGGAGCTGCCCGAAATGTCGTCCAACGTGAACGAATAAATGTTGCCCTTGTCGGTGATGAGGTTGAGGTTGGAACTGATCCCTGCCTTGGCGGGATGGACGAAGCAGAAGTTGCCGACTACATCGACAATCCAAAAATCCTTGTCGCCTGTCGCGGCCTCCATGATCTTCTCCGTCGGCGGAACCTCGATCAACGTCGTGTACTTCAGCTTCGCGTGGATGGGTACGATGTCCTGTGAATGGTACTGCACAGTGCGCGCCGACGCCTCTTGGGCAACGGCCGCAACGGACGACAGAGCCAGGGCAAGCCCGGCGATGCAGATACGTTTGATATTCATACGGTGACTCCTTGGGGGATGGGAGTAACGGAGCCGGCCTGCGTGCGTGGCCGGAAGGGAAAGTCTTCGGCGAGCCGGCGGAGGCCGTCGGCGATGCCGAAACGCTCGAAGTAGTCGCGCTTCTTCAGGTTGTCGCGGGCATTGTTGGTGGCCATCCAATGCGAGACGGAATCGACGTTCAACTGGACCTTTTTCGACGATTGCGCCTTGCGGATGAGCATCTGGCCCGGTGGAATGAGGCCGGCAATTAAATCGAGTTCCGTATCGTTGAGGTGAAACGCCTCGCGGTACACCTCCCGGTCCATCTCCGGGTTGGCCAGAAAGATTTTCGTTGGGCAGCTCTCGGAGACGATTTGCAACATGCCCGATTCCTGAAGCTCCTTGATGGACTGCGTGGCCAGAATCATGGCGGCGTTGTGCTTGCGCCATGTCTTCTGCGCCTGGACGACATAGTTGCGGATGGTTTCGTTCTTGATGAAGAGCCATGCCTCATCGAGCAGGAACGTCTTGAAGGTGGCGAGTTTTGCCGGATCGGCGATCTCGTTCGACGCGCGGTGCAGGACGTAAAACAGCAGTGGCTCCAAGACATCGGGGGCGTCGCCCCATCCCGCGAAGTTGAATGTCTGAAAGCGGCTGAAAGAGAGCGTGTCTTCGGCGTTGTCGAAGAGGAACCCGTGCTGGCCGCCGCGCGTCCAGCGATGCAGGCGCTCCTTCAACTCGCCGATAATGTCGGCGAAGTTGGAAACGGTTCGCTGCGCGGGCTCCAAAACATACACGCGCTCGATCGCATCCCAGAGCTTGCGTTCCTCTTTGAAATCGAGCCTGTAACGCTGTTCGTTGCCTTCGATCAGCACACGGAAGAAGCTGAAGAGAAATTGCAGGTTTTCTTTGGTCTGCGGCAGCGAAAACGGATTGATGGTGAAATCTCGTGCCTCCTGGCCGACATTCAGATACGAGCCGCCGAAGATCGTCGTGAGTGACTGGAAGCTGCCGCCGATGTCGAAGATGAACGTCAGCGGCGCGTACTTCTGGGCATTCTGAAGGATGAAGTTGCAAAAGTACGATTTGCCGGAGCCGGTCATCCCCAAGATGAGCGTATGCGCAACTTCGCCTTTGTGCAGGTTGAGGAAATACGGCGTGCTGTTGTCGGTTTCGAGCACTGCGAGGTACTCAGAGCCCAGATGGGCGTTCGTCTTTTCGCCGGGAAGAATCGTAAACAGGAACGAGAGGTCGGCGTAATTCGAGTTCAGCAGGTACAGCTTGCGGAGATTCACGGCATAGTTGCCTGGCACTGTTGCAAAGTAGGCGTTGAGCTGGTTGTAGGTCTCGACGAAGAGATTGCCGTCGGCGTTCGTGAAGACACCCGTGAATTCGCCTGCAAGCTGCTGTAGCTCCGGCTTCGAGCGGCCGTATAGCACAATGGTCAGCGAGAAATCACCAAGCTGCTGGCCGTCGCCCAGCGCGCGCAGGCAATCGCCTAGATTCTCGATGTCCGCTTGTTTCGATTCATCGATCAGCACATCCCGTGGATTGGTCTTGGCCGGGTCGTTGCCCATCTGCGAGATGAAGCCGGTCTTTGAGACATTGAAGTGGCGGCGGCGTTTGTTGACTTCCTTGCGGGCCTGTTCTGTCGTCATGGGCGTCCATTCCGTGACGACATAGAAGTTCGCCGCAATCTTGAGCAGTGAATCAAGCACAAGAGGCCGCGTCTCGGTGATTGCCTCCTTCATGGTCAGTACACGGACGAAGTGGTCGCCGACGCGCAAATGGTCGCGCTCGGCCTCGATGGTTGAATTCACAACCTGGTAATCGAGAAACTGCGTGGATTGCAGCTTGCCCGCAATGCGCCAATCATCGTAGTTGATAAGACGGCGAAGGAAACCGAACTGCCCTTGCTGGTTCAAAACCTCGATCTCAACGAAATCGCTGAGTTGGCGCGTGAATGCTTGAACGCGCTGCTCAAGTATGGAAACGCTGCTTTGAATCTGGGCTCGAAGCAGCGTCTTCATGCTGCTGCCGGTGAACTGAGTCTTCAGCTCATCAATTGCTCCGGTCGGATCGCTGAACAGGCGGGCAAGCGCAGCGCCGACGCCGGTCTTGGACCGTGGCCCTTCAAGAACAATGCAATAGAAGATTTCGATTTGATAGAGCCGGTCGCGCTTGGTCTCAAAGAACTGCCGCCTCTGGTCGATGGCGGCTTCGACAACTGGGTCGTCGTAATGGGCGAAGGGGATCTCGGGCCGGTTCTGCTTAAACAGATATTGATAGACGTGGAAGCCGGGGCCGAATGCCTTGAGAGCCGACTCCAATCGTTTGACTGCGTATTCCTGTTCCGCATGGTCGAGGCTCTCGTAGTCCACGCCGGAGACGCGCAGGACCATGCCAACGTCTCCGCTCTTTGTCAGAAACGCAGTCTCGTTCCAGAATCCGTAAAGGTTGATGTGGTCGCTGAGCGAAGCCGCCTCCTTCCACGGCTTGATGACCTTATCGAGTCGCAGCATCAGATCACCTCCACGCGGGGAACACCCTGCTTGGCGGCGTCGTAGCGCACGTTGTATCGCTCCGACTTTGCGAGGATTCGCAAGAAAGCCGGATCGGTGTTTGTGACCCAATGGCCAAACGCGAAGCCGCCGATGAAAACGGCAACTCCGGCGAGCAGGCTGTTGAAGAGATTGAATGCGCCAACGGCCCCAACGCAGACGAAGTAAAACAACGTCCGCTCGACCCCGAGGTATGTGAGGGGTTTGTGCAGGCTCTTGTAGACCCGGTTCCTCCGACGGGTTGCATTGTGTGTCTGCATCACAAGCCCCTCACAGCTTGAGAAATTGTTAAGCTTTCGTCGTTGCGTACGCCATGAGGCTCCGCTTACACGCCCCAAAGCCAGGTGAGGACGTTGGCGGCAAGTACGGCAATCCCCGTGCCGGCGGCAACACCGGCCAGAGTCTTCTTGGCGCCCGGTTCGCCGTGCGCGAACTGGTAGCCTCCAATCACGATCGCGATCAGGCTGGCAACCTTGGCAATCGTGCCGGTGAAGAGGGTTTGCATGGCGGTAAATCCGCTGTCGAAAGGCGACTGCGCGGCGGCAAGCGCCGGGAAAAGGATCAGCAGAGCGAAGAGGCTGAGCGCGGGACGAAGCCGGCGCAACGATTGCCGGCGGGCAATCGAGCGCCGAACGGTGGGCGTATGCAGGACGTTCATCGGCACCTCCAGCGGCCCAGGTCGGGTCGCGATATGCCGTGAGCGTATGACGGCTCCGTTCCGCCGTCCAATACTTTCTATTTATCAGGTGATAGCTGGGAACTATCACCTGCCATTAATATGAGTATTTTCAATGTCTTGGCACTGCTCGAAGGCCGTGAAGCAAGCGTCGTGAACTGCGACGGAGGGTTCCTTTTCAGGTTGCCAATCGCGGCATGGCCGTCAAGAAAAAACTACGGCGTCTATCGGTACTGATGTCCAAGGCCAGAATCTCAGTCGATGCTGTCCAAAATCGCTATAGCAAGCTCGAAAGACAAGCACTGAAATAACGCGGGAAGGGCCTCAATGCACCTTGCACCTCGGGAGCAGAATTCCGGATTCGTCCTCGCATAGTCCGGCCTTGTGCTACGGCGACCACTGGTCGCAATGCCTGAGCGACTACTCTGTCCGCGAAGCCAAGCTCGTAAATTGCGATCTCATCGGGATCCGAGATTCCATACTTCAGCCGCTTCTGCAGCACGCCTAGGACTTGAACCACGTCCTCCGTGTCTCCACGGTTGAAGCTACCGAGAATTTCAGCAATTGCCGCAACAACGAAGGTGCTTTGATAGCCAATCGCGTTCTCGCAGAGCTCCGCGATATCCTCCATCTTTGTTTTGCGAGATCGTTGTCCGTACCGGATTGCTCCGTCGTTGTCATGCCAAGTTTTCATGATTGCCTCGAAGTTGTCCCCCTGAATCCAGGAGCGGACCACGGGGAGAATTGCGGAGGTTGGCAAGAAACGGCTGAACTCTTCATCGAGGATTCGAACCACAAGTGGCCAAAGCAACACTAGAAGGCTCTCAGTTGAGTCCGCCGACGCGATCAGACCGTCCGAATTCTCTTCCACCCATTTCTTTATCTGTTCGGAATCGATCACATCGAGCAGTGTTCTGCCATATACAGCTTGAAGAGTCGTATCGGGTTGGTACTCCTCCACAAACTCAGCAAGCATTCGGAAGAGAGCCACTAATTGATCCTTCCTCTTGTCGCTTCCGAGATGGTGGGCGAGAGTCTGCCTCGCTAGTTGTTCGGCCTCTGTAATGAAGGCGACGAACGTACCCGCACCTCGGTGAGCCATTAGATAGCTCTCGATTGCCGCTAGAAGTTCTAGTCGCTTCTTCAACTGGTTGTGGAGGCCTTCTCTTGAGCACTTCTCCGCCTCGTACTTCCTCGCAAACCGATCCATCGCCCGATACGCCTGTTCTGGGGTGCGCAGTGCTCTTTCGAGGAGACTAACAATGTCCAATTCGAACACTGGCGCGCCGATGTCGTTTGAAAACGGACCGAGGATATCGAGAATCGAGCTCTCAGTCGCCTTTGCGCCGCTTGGGTCAAGTAAGGCCTTTGCTGCCTCCCATCTCCAGCCATCTTGTCGACCGTTGCGAAGATCATAGAGCTTAGGATCCGCGAAGATGATGGTACCTTCCGTGTGCATCCCCGCTCGGCCGGCGCGACCGATTAGATTGTGGAAATCCCGAGCCTTGATCTTCTCGTTCCCTTGCATAGTTCCGGAAACGATGAGATAGCGAATAGGGAGATTGACACCCTGGGCCAGCGTCGATGTGCATAGTACGAACTTTGCGAGCCCCTCTTTCATTGCGTACTCCACCGACAGTCGGATCCCTTGTGGTGTATTACCGTGGTGCGAAAAAATGCCTCTTCGAGCCGCAACTGTTGCTGGCTCCGCTTCTCCGAAATGTGCGGCGAATAAAGCTCCGAGAGCCTTGAGTTCGCCGGGGTCGGTTACCGCAGCTGGGGCAGGGAGGTTTATCGCACGGCCGAAGATGTCGGCCACTATCTCAGCTAAGCCACAGGCCGCCGTTTTGGTCCCACAAAAAACGGCAACGCTGCCGTTGCTAACCGCCTTAAGGCCTAGGTACAAAGCGACTGATCTTGGATTCGACTCCGGGAAGAACCTAGCAACTCTCTCCGCTCCCTTTTTTTGGAGCGGCATTGCTTCAATAATTCTCGGAACGAAGTAGTCGAAGTGGTCGGGATCGTGCGGAGCCACAAACTGCAACTGGCCTAAGCGGTCGGCCCAGCTTGCGAAAGCAATGGCCCGGTCAGTCATTGACAACTCGTGACCATCGACGATCACTGCGTTTGCCCCGATTAGCCATTCACCAATTGCGCCAGCGTTTGTGATCACAGCAGAAATCAAGACAATCTGCGTCTCGCTTGGGATAACCCGCTTGAGAGAGGTCAGCAGGAGCTCATAAGTTATTCCCCGTGGCCCAGTATCGAATTGATGGCCCTCGTCGTAGACAACAAGGCCGACCGCTTCAGCTAATTCGGGGCTATGCCGAAGGACATAGAGGAGTTTCTCTGGTGTTACGACGATCACTTGTTGTTGTGGCACGAACTCGAATCCCAATTCGGACAAATCATCACCCAGCAGGTCGTCGATGAGAGCCGAGTAATCTTCAAGCATCGCATCGGAAAGCTCGTTGAGGACTACGTTCTCATTGCTGAAGGCTTTGCGTAGAAACGCCGTGATCTCAGTGCATAGCGCGCGGAACGGTGCGACAACGACGGCAAGCTTGGCCCGATTTGAGAAAAATGCACTTCGGATCACAAGCTCGATTGCACGCGTCTTGCCAGCGCTTGTTGGCATTTGGACAACAGCTGATCGCCCCTGGAGAATCCCTCGCTCGCCAAGTATATGTTGGGATGGCCACAGTTCCTTCATGAAAGATGGCTTTTGCATAGCATTGGCCCATGCGCTTTGGGGGAGCTGGCTGTAAACGGGCAGCACGAGGCGTGCGGCATTTTGCAGACGCTTCTTAACGACGGCTACAACGATATCAGCGTAGAGAAGGTCCTTATCAGAGCCTCCAGAGTATGCGAATCGTCGAAGTCGTGCACAGGCTGTCAAAACCCCTTCGCGTTGAGTGCCATTCGCAAAATAAGCGGACACGCCGGCAATGAGCATTGTTTGGTCTTGGGCGTAGATGGAGTCAGCGAAAATGAGGTGCGCATCCCAACGCGCAGCAAGGAGCCAGCGCAAGAGCGCTTCCCAATCGCCTTGAGCGTCTCCAGTCAATTCTGCATCCCGGAGGAGCACCGCCGCGCTCCCTGCTAAATCGCAGAGGTAGTATGCGGCTGCACTGAGAGCGAGAAGCTCAGAGGCGAGTTCGCCTGCAAATCGTGAAGTTACATACGCATGCAAAAACGCAGCGGCGAAGCGCAAGGCGGATGCATCCTCGGGGGGAATCCGTGGTGTCTCCACCCGCCCATTGATGTCCATGTCGCCGATGCGACCAGCTTCTTCTCCAAGTATTCCGATTACGAGGGGAAACAGATACGATGGGTTGCTCCCTCTCAAATCCACGTGCAATTGTACCGGCACGTTGAACTCGTACATTCGTGACTTGGCATGTGTCATGCCTTGCAAACGCCGAGAAGCACCTTCAGGCTTCATTGGCCGCCACCTCATACAGTCGGTTTACGAGTTGCATCATTGCAGCGCCCTTAACGAGCAAGAGTGAGAGCCTCTTTTTATCCGGATGGCCATCGGTCTTTGCTTCGGTCACGGCAGAGTCGGAAAAGTTTGATAGGCAATGGAACGCGGCGGCGGTATACCGGATCTGATACGGCCGATCCGCCAGATTCTGAAATCGCTCGACAAGTTTTGCGTTCGCCCCGTCGGCATCGGCCCACAGCCTGCGTTTGATGGCGTTCAGCGAGATTGCCCGCCGGAACTGGTCCTTGCCAGAATCATCAATGGCGTCTTGTAATCTTGGCGACGCCTTCTTGCCGGAAAATTGCGCCTTTACTTCTATGCTCAGCAGAATGTCCTGTGGAGAATAAACGTTCTTTTTCAGGTCCGTCTTCGCTGTCAAACGAAAAGCCAAGATATCGGTGCCTTTGGCCGATTCGTTGGCTATTGCCTTCATGCGGTAGCGCGTTCGGGGCACACTCCAACCCTGCACGTACTGAAAGTAATCCGCGATCAGGATTTCAGCGAAATCCCCAGCGCGAATGCTTGGTCCCGGAGCTGCTATCTTATCTGGAAAGACAAGCTGTTCTAGGTACTCCTTTCTTGAGAGCCCCGTCCCTTCGCGAGCCTCGTCCAATACTGCATCGAGGCAATAGTGTTCACGAAAGTGCTTCGCCCAAGCCTTGAGAATGTTTGGGTCTGAGGCGTGCGCGAACTCTAGGACCTGAACCTTTTCGCCGGTAATGGTAGAGAGGGTCTGGCCGGTTTCCTTGAACCACGAGATGTGTGGCGGCAACGCCATAGTATCTCTTCCTCTACTCCGACGTGCCCGGGCGAGCCGTGTAGACGACTGCGGCTGGAGGAGAGCGCTCAGAAGCGACTCGTTCGTATCATGGTGACCGTTTGACGAACAGTGGTGATGCTTTCTAGCCGATCCAGGATACGAGCATAAAGATAACATAATCAGGCGCTTTTCTCGTTTCGTACCAACGTCCGTACCGGCAAGTCGGCCGGCGCCTGGAGAACATAAACTGACCGAATTGCGTTGCCCGTTGATGAACGTGTCGCTTTGTCAATGGACACGCTAATGCGGCAATTGCGAGGGGACTCTCCGTGCATTCCGGGAAGGTTCGTTGGTCCAATCGCGGGGAATTGAAAAAACAGAAAGTGCTATCCGTGGCGGACAACAGGGAATACTCTCCTCTCCGCTACCTCAGATCTGGGCGGGCGTTTGGCGTTGCCATTCTGTGCATTCAGAGCGGCAATACCGGCAGGTGAGCGGCCTTTCCCTGGCGGAAGAGCCAGTCGTCTTTTCAAATTCCGTACGAGCACGGGAATCGTTTTGGGATGACGTTGCCTGTTGTAGACGAGCGCCGTCTCCACGGCCCAATCCACACCGGCGATGGGCCGGGTTGTCAGTTCAGAATCCAGGGCTGTTCCTTCTCGGATCAGGGCGAAGCCGTATCCACCCTTGACCAATTCCTGCATCTCGGTCGGGTGGGAAGCCCGCGAAAACTCTCCGATCTGGACTCCGCCCTTACGGAGCAATTCCAGAAGCCGGGCATGGCCTTCTGGATGCTGTTGCGGATGGCGCAAGACTGAAAGATTGCTTTGCAAGTCCGTGGGCCAGAGCGCCGCCTTGCTGGCAAGCGGGTGGTCGGCGCGGAGGCAGGCTACGAGCCGGTCACGGCGAATCGCTTCCGCATGGAGGCGAGGATCGCTAATCGGCAGCGTCATGATCGCCGCGTCGATTTCTCCCAAGGCGAGTTCTTCAGAGAGTCGAATCGTATCGCCGTGTGTGGGCCGAATCGGGCAACCTGGAACGATCTCCCTATGCATTTCGCAGACCGCCCGAAACAGCTCTGGATCGGCAAAAGGAGCGCAGCCCATGTTCAAAGTGCGGATTTGGCCGTGGTCAATGGCGACCAAAGCGGCAAGGGCTTCATCGCGCGCATCGAGAAGTCCCTGGGCAATCGACTTGAAGGCGATCCCGGTCTCGGTGGGTTGGATGTGACCATCCTTGGCTTTTCGGAAAAGCCGTATCGCAAAGTTTTCCTGAAACTGCTTTGCTTGAACACTGAGATTCGGCTCGGCTGTGCGGAGGTGCTCCGCCGCGGCCCGGAATCCCTTGTGCTCCAGAACTGCCAACAAGTACTTGAAATGTCGAAATTCAGCCCAACTGTTCATAACGCTTTGCTCCTGGGGATGGCGCACGAGAGGACCAAAGCGAACAAATCGGGCAGCGGCGAGCGGTGAAACTCGATCTGTGTAAAGCATTTTTACCTGAAAGCGGCCCAGTTTTCAACAGTCTTTTTCGCCAGAGTCAACGGTTTAACGAGGAATTAACAAAACCGTGAGCGACTCCGCGCCTGGTACTGGGGTGATAGCTGCCACGTATCACCTGATAGATAAAAAGTATTGGACAACAGTCTCGATTCGCCAGAGGCTGGTTAAAACGCTGGGCTCCGCGCAGCAGCCGGGTTTGCGGCTTGCGGCGATCACGGCAAAAGCGGATCCCGAACGATCCCCCGTGAGGTGAAATATGCCCATCGCTACGCTCAGGAACGATGACTTTTCCCGTAGACAGCCTGCAAGCCACAGCGCCGTTAACCTTACAGTTGTTGGATCCTCTGCTCGACCGCCGGCCAAATTCGGAGTTCAAAGCGTAAGCAGTGACCTGTACCCATCGGACGAAGACGCCGCACTGAACGACCACAACGATGAGCGTCTTTTGAACGCGAGGCAAGTCGCCGACAAGCTCGGTGTCTCCGAACGCTGGGTCCGCGATCACACCACACGGCGCAACCCTCGCATTCGCGGCATCAAGATGGGAATGCTCATGCGTTATCGGCGAGCCGACATTGAAGCCTTTATGCGAGAGTTGGATGCGCAACCCTCTTCCCGCAGCCTCCGATTTGGTGTATGAATGAAGTGTTCTCCACGACCAGGTCCGGAAGCAGAAACGGAGAACGTGCATGGCAATGAAGTATCAGAAGGGCACCGTCTACCTTTGCGGGGAGAAGGTGAAGATGTGGTACGGCAAGTACCTCATTTACGGCAGAGATCAGGATGGAAAGGAGGTTCGACGGCATCGCAATGTTCGGGTTTGTCCGAGGGCGAATACACCCAAGTGGAAAGCCGAGCAATTGCTGCGGGAGATCATTCAGAGGGAGGCCGGAGCAACGGTCTCGCCCCGAACGCTTCCAGCGGACGATTCAGTCACCTTCCGCTGGTTCGTCAATGAGCGATACATCCCGATGCGGCAGGGCAAATGGAGCCCCGCCTACCGAAAGACAAACGTGTATCACATTGAGCACTACTTGATCTTGCAGTTCGGTGATCTTCCGCTGCGCAAGCTGGACACTTTTGGAATCCAGGTTTGGTTGAACGGCATGGCGGACAAGGGCTATTCACAGACGGTGGTTCGCCATTGCTTCACGAATATGCGCGCGATTACTCACATGGCCAAGAAGCAAAAGTACCTGGCCGAAGATCCCGGAGAAGACGTGACCATGCCTCAGACCAAGCCAGTTGAAAAGCCCGTGATGTCGCGGGAGCAGATATTGGCGCTCATCGGTGCTATCGAGGATGTGCATGACCTGTGCCTGTTGCACGTGGGCATCTTCTGCGGGCCGCGCGCCAGCGAGGTGATGGGACTGCAATGGAAGTCCTGGACCGGAGAGGCGCTCATGCCTCACGGGACAACGTACGAAGGGAAGTTCTACAGCGGCAGGCTCAAGACACGGGAGAGCAAGGCGCCTATTCCGGTCCCGGAGCAGGTACGGCCCGTCATTGAGGCGTGGCGCCGCATTTGCAGCGACACCTCGCCGGAAGCCTTGATGTTCCCGACCTTCGGCCGCGGGGAACGGAAGGGCCAGGCGGTGCCGCGCTGGGGCAAGAATTTCCTCAAGTGGAGGCTTCGCCCGATTGCCAGGAGGATGGGAATTCCGGATCGCCTCGTCACCTTTCAGGTGATGCGGCGGACGCTGGGAACCGATATGCAGAAGCACGGGACGTTGAAGGACACCCAGAGCATGTTGCGGCACGCCAGTATCAAGACGACCGGAGACGTGTATGTGCAGACCATCGAGCGAAGCGTTCTCGATGCCGTGAATTCGCGCACGGCGGCGGTGCTCAAAGGCTGGACAGCGCCGGTTGGCAATCTGGGGCTGAAGGGACGCAACGTGAAGGGCATGGAAGCAATTCGGCGAAGTTCGGCGAAGGTGGAAATGGAAGTTGCTGTAAGTTGTTGATTTATTGGCTCCTCAGGTAGGACTCGAACCTACAACCCTTCGGTTAACAGGGGAATTTTCCAGTTTGCACCGCGTTGCACGGGATTGCACATTCGCTGATTATAAATGACTTAGATGGTTTCCATTTGCACCGCGACGCACCGAAAAGCATGAATTCTCAATCCGAACAGCCACCAAAACAGCCACCACTACCCCCCTTCGGTGTCATAGTTAAATACAGCGGAACATGGGGTGGGAGACGATGGCAAACGCGATGGTCAAGAAACCGAAACCGATCAAAGGAATCTTCGAGAGGCCAGTTGAGAGCGGCATCTGGTGGATCAACTATTACATAGATGGCCGACGATTCCGAGAAAAGGTTGGTCGGCGGTCAGACGCAGTCACTCTCTATCAGCGCCGCAAGACAGATGCCCGGATGGGCGTCAAGATGCCGGAGGTCCGCGCTCACCGTGCGGTGCTCTTCGAGGAGATCGCGACGGACGCCCTCGTCTACTCGAAGGAGCACAAGGCCTCCTACCCCGGTGACCGCTCGACAGTCGGGAAGCTCCTGCCCGTCTTTGGCAAGGTTCCCCTCGGCGACATCACTCCGCAGACCATCAAAGCGTACCTGGATACGCGGGATGACCTGACGAAGACGACAATCAATCGCTATCGCGGAACAATATCGATGATCTTTCAGGAAGCCATCCGCAACGGAAAAGCAAAGGCCAACCCTGCACGGCTGGTGCGTCTCCACCGGGAGGACAACAGCCGGGTTCGATTTATTTCCTTTCCAGAAGAGGCGGTCATCCGCACCATCATTCGCGAGCGGTGCCCAATACATGAACCCGAGTTAACCCTGGCCCTCGAAACTGGAATGCGGCGGGGAGAGCTGTACTCGCTCGATTGGGACCGCGTCGATCTGGAGCGCAGGCAATTGCTCTTGCTGAAGACCAAGAACGGGACTGCACGTGTGGTGATTCTCACCGCCGCCGCCGTGAGCGCCGTTGATGAACTACGGAAGCGCCGGAACCCGGATTCACCCAAGGTCTGCCTTACCCGATACGGAGAGCCGATGATCTCCCCCCGTGCCTGGTTCGAGTTGGTCATGGAGGAGGCTGTAAAGAAAAATCCTTCGCTTCAGGACGTTACGTGGCACATTTTTCGACACACATACATCTCTCGCCTCGTCATGGCCGGGGTCGATCTGAGGACGGTACAGGAACTCGCCGGACACAAAGACATCAAGATGACCGTGCGCTACGCTCACCTTGCCCCAGCGCACAAGTTAGCGGCCGTAGACAAACTGGCCGAGTATCGCCTCAAGCAGGAAAATGCTGAAGGCACAGTGACGCCAAGCATCAGTTCCGTCGCTGCGTAACCGATGCCCAGCTACCCTTGCGGG
>CAZDYU010000054.1:0-26085 GCA_964509755.1 uncultured Occallatibacter sp.
AGCTTTTAGCTTTTAGCTTTTAGCTTTTAGCTTTTAGCTTTTAGCTTTTAGCTTTCAGCTATTTGCCGCCAGTTTTCGACTCCTGCAATGCTGCCTATCTCCCCAACAAACCAGCTAAAAGCTAATCGCTAAAAGCTGAAAGCTGTTCTTCGCCTTTTCACCGCACCGTTCCCACCGGACGCAATCGAACCTCGGGAGGAATCTCGCCCGCGGCCACCACGGCCAGCCGCGGCATTACCGGCTCCAGCCAACGCTTGACGTGATAACGGGCTGGACTAGGACATAAAAGCACGGGAAGCGCCGCAGCCGAGGCCGCCGGGATAAGCCGCCTCAAAGAATCGGTCAGGCGGCGCACCACCGGCGTTCCCGGCGAGGCCGAGGCGGCCAGCATCCTCTGCCCCGGCTCGGGCGAAAGCGTGTTCAGAATCTCCTCTTCAAGAGGCCCGTCGAGCAGCAAGACCGGCAACTGCCCCTCGCCGTCCAAGAGAGGTTGAATCAGACGGCGGCCCAAGGCCTGGCGCGAGGCCTCGACCAGCGCGACAATTCCCTTGTTCACCGCCGCCGTCTCCAGCATCGATTCCAGAATCGTTCCCAGATCGCGGATCGACACCCGCTCCCGGAGCAGTTGTTCCAGCACCCGGCCTACCTCGCCGAGCGAAAGCAGCTTGGGAACCAATTCCTCCATGAGCTTCGGGTGGCTATCGTTCAACGAATCCATCAGCCGCTTGGTCTCGGCCCTTCCCAGCAGCTCCCAGGCGTGGCGGCGGATCAGTTCGCCCAGATGCGTCGTAATCACCGTCACCGCATTCACGACCGAGTAGCCCGAGGCCGCGGCTTGATCTTCGAGAGCCGGCGCAATCCAGATCGCCGGAACCCCGAAGGCCGGCTCCCTGGTCTCCTTGCCGGCCAGCGGACGCCGGTTCGCCTCGCCGCTGACGGCCAGTAGCTGCGTCCCCTCGGTCTGCCAGCGCCCGATCTCCATGCCCCTCAAACTAAAGAGGTACTCGCGCGGCTTCAGCCTCAGATTGTCGCTGATATGCACCGGAGGCACCAGAAAGCCCATCTCCGCCGAAAGATGACGGCGCAGCGAACGGACCCGGCTCAGCAGTTGCCCGCCCTGCTTTTCATCAACCAGCGGAATCAGCTGGAAGCCGATTTCGAGCGTCAGCTCTTCAAGCTTCAGCAGTTGCACCAGATCGGAGCTGACCGCCTCGCCGGGCTTCTTCTTCTCGGCAGCCCCGGCCTCGGCCACCACCGGCGCGGGCGGCGCGGCCGCCACCCGGCGCGCGGCAAAGTAAAGCGCCGCCGCCACCGTCAGGAAGGGAATCTTCGGCAGCCCCGGAATCAGGCACATCGCCCCACTGAAGAGGCTCGCCAAATAAAGCGTCACCGGCTTGGCCAATAACTGCGCGCGGATCTCGCCGCCCAGCAAACCGGCCGAGTTGGCCCTGGTCAGCGTGATGCCGCCGGCGACTGAGACCAGCAGCGAAGGAATCAGCGTGACCAGCCCGTCGCCCACCGTTAGAACCGTATAAGTCCGCGCCGCCTCGCCCAACTCGATTCCTTGTTGGAGAGTTCCAATCAGCAATCCGGCGATGATGTTGATGCCGGTAATCAGGATCGTGGCCATCGAGTCCCGTTGATTGAAGCGCGCCGCGCCATCCATCGCCCCGTAGAACTCGGCCTCGCGGGCAATCGCCTGCCGCCGCTTGCGGGCCTCCAGTTCGTCGATCAGCCCGGCATTCATATCCGCGTCGATCGCCATCTGCTTGCCCGGCAGCGCATCCAGGGTGAAGCGGGCCGTTACCTCGGCGGTGCGCACCGCTCCATGAGAAACCACTAAGAATTGAATCGCGATCAATGCCAGAAAAAGTACAAAGCCGACCACATAATTGCCGCCGACAACAAACTGTCCGAAGGCCTCGATCACCTTGCCCGCCGCCGCCGTACCCTCCGAGCCATGCAGCAGAATGCGGCGGCTGCTGGCGATGTTCAAGGCCAGCCGGAAGAGCGTCAGCAACAACAGCAAAGTTGGAAAAACGCTCAGTTCAACAGCGCGCCTGATCTGTACCGCCGAAAGAAAGACAATGATCGAAGCGGCCATCGAGAGCGAGAGCAGAAAGTCCAGCGCCCAGGAGGGCAGCGGCACCAACATGACGAAAATCACGCTGATCGCGGCCAGCGGCAGCACGTACTCGCGCAGCCGCTCCAGGAAGGCCGGGGCGTGCATGGTATTGGCAGGCAAGGCGGCAGTGCTCATCGCGGGCCTCCTTTAAATGGTTGCTGTTGCGCGGCCCGCGCCGCGGCCTCGCGCGTCCGCCTGTCCCGCATCTCCGCCTCCAGCCGCTGCTTGTAGAGCCAGGCCAGAATCGCCGCCACGGCCGCATAGAGATCCACCGGAATCGCTCCGCCCACCTCGACCGAGCGGTAGAGCGAGCGCGCCAGCGGCGGGTTTTCTATGATCGGCACTCCGGCCCAGCGCGCCTCGGCCTTGATCTCCTCGGCCAGCAGATTCCGCCCCTTGGCCAGCACCTTGGGAGCCTCCATGGTCGCAAAATCGAAGCTCAGCGCCACGGCATAGTGCGTCGGATTGGTGAGCACAACAGCGGCCTTCGAGACATCGTTCTTGACCTTGCGCCTTCTAGCCTGCCGCTGCAGGTTGCGGATGCGCCCCCGTATCTGCGGATTGCCCTCGGTCTCCTTGGACTCGTCGCGCATATCCTCGCGGCTCATCTTCAGGCGCGTCTCCCGGCTCTGCCATTCCACCAGGTAATCAATCAGCGACCAGCCGAAGAGCAGCCAGGCCGCGGCCACCAGCAGGCCGTAGATATCCGTGCCCAGCATCTCCAGCCTTGTAGTCGAGAACGGCGGCAGCGTCATCTGCCGCGCAATCCGCTGCACCGCAAAGACCGCCAGAACCGCGGCCGGAATCAGGCTCTTGGCCAGGCGGGCAGCGGCGCGCAGAGAGAAGAGATTTTTTACATTCGAGACAGGATTGATGCGGTCCAGCTTGAAGCCGATCGCCCCGGCATGAAAGTTCACCCCGCCGGTCTGCAAGACGCCCGCCCCCAGCACCGCCGCCACCACCGCGCCCATGATCACGCCCACCGGCCCGATCAGGTCGAAGGTCAATTTGCGCAGAGCGTAGAGCGTCGGCAGGATCTCGGCCGGCTCCCAGCGGGCTACCGCGCCCAGCGCCAGAAAGCCGGCAAAGGTATTTCGCCAGACCAGCAGCAGATGGCTGCCCAGCGCACCCAGCACCATTACCCCGGCCAAGGTTCCCGCGGCCGAAGACAGTTCCCGGCTGTGCAGGATGTCGCCATCCTGGCGCGCCTTCTCCCGCCGGTGCTGCGTTGCTTGTTCTGTGGGCTCTCCGGGCATCGGCTATCCTCTCCAGCCAGTGGCCAGCGCCTGCGCCGCCCCGTGGCCCGGCCCGGCAATCAGCCGCTCGGCCATGTCCAACAGCCCGCTGAAGCGCGCTTCGATGAATCGCGGCCACAAGGCCAGCGACCCGGTCAGCAGCACGAATCCGGTCAGAGTCTTCAGCGGCACGGTCAAGGACATCACCGGCAACTGCGGACTCAGCTTGCCCAAAAGCGATACCGCGACTTCGATCAAAAGCGTTGCCGCCAGCACCGGCGCGGCCAGTTCCACCGCGGCCAGAAAGATTCCCGAGGCAGCGCGCACAATCTGCAGAGCGCTCCCTGGCGCCAGGGCGTAGCTGCCCAGCGGCGCCACGCGAAAACTGCGCACCAGAGAGGCCAGAAGCACCCGGTCCAGGCCGGAGCCGAGCACCACCAGAGTGCCCATCAACTGAAACAAGTCGCCCATCAGCGGCGTCTGAATCGATGAGGTCGGGTCCAGCAGATTGACCGCCGAGAAGCTGAACTGCATGCCCATGATCTGACCGGCAAAGAGCATCATCTCCGTCAGCAGCGTCAAAGAAAGCCCGTAGACCAGCCCCACCGCCAGCTCGCCCAGCAGCGCCGAGAAGCTGACCGTCACCTGCGCCTGCGGCAGCGCGGCCACCAGCGGAGCCAGCAGGTAAGCCACCGCGCCCACAAAAACGGCCTTGGTGCGCAACGGCAGCGCGGTCGAGGAGAAGAACGGCGCAAAGGCCACCATCCCGCTCACCCGCACCAGCACCAGCGTCATCGCACTCAAAAAGCTCGTCCAATCGGGCATCGTTTCCTTTCAGCTCTTAGCTTTTAGCTCTTAGCTTTTAGCTTTTAGCCATTCCTTTAAGCCGCCTTGCTGTTCGCATCTCATTGCCTTCAGCTAACAGCTAAAAGCTAAGAGCTAAAAGCTGCCCTTTCACCCCAGATAGCGCCGCAGATCCGTAAACAGCGTGATCGTGTAATTGCCCATCCGGGCCAGAAACCACGGCATCCCCACCAGCAGAATCACCGCAATCGCTCCCAGCCGCGGCACCGAGGTCAGCGACTGCTCCTGCAAGCTGGTCAAGGTCTGCACCAGGCTCAGCAGAAAGCTCATCAGAGCCGCTGCAATCAGCAGCGGACCGGCCAGGATCAGGGCTTCCTTCATCAGTTGGCGCAACAGCTCGGCTACCATGTCCGGAGTCATCTTCGTTTCCCTTCAAAGCTCTGCAACAACGGCTCAAAAGCTCTTCAACAGCGAATTGGCCAGCAGATTCCAGCCATCCACCATCACAAACAGCAAAATCTTCAGCGGCGTCGAAACCACTACCGGCGGAAGTTGGAACATTCCAATCGAAGTCGTGATCGCAGCCGTCACCATATCGATCAGCAGGAAGGGCAGAAACAAGACCGCGCCAATCGCAAATCCCGCTTTCAACTCGGAGAGCATGTAAGCCGGAATCACCACCCGCATCGGCAGATCCTCGGCCCGGTTGGGGCGCGGAAGCTGCCCGGCGGCGGTAAACAGCGCCAGATCCTTCTCCCGCGCGTACTTCAGCATGAAGAGCTTCACCGGTTGCGCCCCGCGGTCGATCGCGTCCAGACCCGTGATCTGTCCCAGCCGGTAGGGCTCCACCGCCGCCTGGTCTACCTGGTTCAGAACCGGCGTCATCAGAAACCAGGTCATCATCAGCGCCAGCCCCATCAGCGTCGGGTTCGACGGCGCCGTCTGCGTCCCCAGTGCCTGGCGCAGAAAGTGGAAGACCACCAGCAGCCGCACCATTGGCGTCATCGCCATCAGAATCGCCGGCAAAAGCGTAATCAGCGTCAGAACAACCAGAATCGTCCACGGCGTAGAATCCGCCGGATGCAGCCGCGAATTCAGATCAGGCAGCGCGGGCAAGCCCACCGGCGCAGCCGCCGTCAGCAGAACCCAATTTCCAGCCAGGCCGCTTACCATGACACCCTCGCGGCGCTTTTCGCCGTCGGCCGGACTGAGCCAGATTGACGCGGAAGAAGCACAGGCAGCGCACGGGCAGCATTCGACCGCTCATCCAGCGCATAGAATGCCGGCGCGCCCTCGGGCGATGTCGCCACCAGAAAGCGCCGCCCCTCGGCCTCCACCAGCGCCAGAGACTGCTTCGGCGCAAGCGCGATCCGCTCCACCAGTTCCAGCCGGGGCCGCACCCGCCCGCGCGCCCTGAGCCGTCCCAGCAGCCAGCCCGCAAGCCCGCCCACCGCCTCGCCTTTCGTCGCATCGCCCTTCGCCACGCCGTCAAACTTCATCCGCCAGCCTTTCCTAATCCCAAACCCCTAATCCCTAACCCCTGGTTCTTTAGAACAGCCGCGTCACCCGGACCGCAAGCTGTGAATCCACCACCTCGAACTCGCTCCACGCCAGTTGCACATCGCCGGCCGAGAGCGGCATATCCTCGCCGTGCGCCCAATCGGTCTCGATCACCTGCCCCAGCTCCAGCGTCAGCAGATTCCGCACCCGGAACTCCCGCACCGGAATCGCCACATCCAGTTCCACCGGCAGCCGCACCATCGCGCCGGTCAGCACCATCCCGCCCTCGAGCGGTTCATGCGGAGCCGGCACCAGCGCCTTTTCGATCGCAACTTCAGCAGCCCGAGCAGGTTCGGACGGGTGGGCAGGCGCGGCAATCGGCGGCGCGTTTGGCGTGGGCGGAAGTGCTTGTGTCGTTGCCATTCGCTGAGAATTCAAGCAGAAAGATGACCAGAAACAGGACAGGCGGATTGGAGAAAGTTAATGATTGGCTCCCGCAAAGACTCGCCTCGCCAACTCCCTAACCCACCGATAGGCTGACTAGCTGACTCGCTGACTCGCTAACTCGCTGACTAGCTGACTAGCTAACTCGCTGACTAGCTGACTCGCTGACTAGCTGACTCGCTGACTAGCTGACTAGCTTTTAACTCCGCTGTTACACTGGTAGACAAGATCAATCCGCGGTTTCCCGGCTCAATCCAGCCCGCCAACCGCCTCCAAGAAGAGGTCCGCTCCATGTCCGATTCCAAGCAGAACCAATCCGCCGCCACTAGCCTGCGCCTTAAAATCGGCCTCGCCGAGATGCTCAAGGGCGGCGTCATCATGGACGTGATGAACGTCGAGCAGGCCCGCATCGCCGAAGAATCCGGCGCTACCTCGGTCATGGCTCTCGAACGCGTCCCGGCCATGATCCGCGCCGAGGGCGGCGTCGCCCGCATGGCGCGGCCCGGCCTCATCAAGCAGATCATGCAGGCCGTTTCCATCCCCGTCATGGCCAAGGCCCGCATCGGGCACTTCGCCGAGGCGCAGATTCTTCAGGAGTTGGGCGTGGACTTCATCGACGAGAGCGAAGTCCTCACCCCCGCCGACGAGGCTCATCACATCGACAAGCACGCCTTTACCACTCCGTTTGTCTGCGGAGCGCGCAACCTGGGCGAGGCTCTGCGCCGCATCGCCGAGGGCGCGGCCATGATTCGCACCAAAGGGGAAGCCGGAACCGGCGACGTCGTCCACGCCGTCCAGCACATGCGCCAGATCACCAGCGAGATGCGCGCCTTGACAGTTCTTTCAGAGCAGGAGCTCTACCGCGCCGCCAAAGACCATCAGGCGCCTTATGAATTGATCCGCATGGTTGCGCAGACCGGCAAGCTTCCCGTCCCCAACTTCTCCGCCGGCGGCATCGCCACCCCCGCCGACGCCGCTCTGATGATGCAGCTCGGCGCCGAGGCCATCTTCGTCGGCTCGGGAATCTTCATGAAGGGCAACGCCACGCCGCTTGATGTCGAGAACGACCCCAAGGAGCGCGAAGAGGCCGTCTCCCGCGCCAAGGCCATCGTCATCGCCACCACCCACTTCAACGACCCCAAGATCCTCGCCGAAGTCAGCGAGCAAGTCACCGGCACCATGAAAGGCCTGGCCGCCGCCGGAATAGAACTGAAAGACCAGCTCCAAACCCGCGGCTGGTAGCACCGCGTGCGGCAGATGTTCGCTACCCGTTCGCACAAGGTTCGTAGCCTTCCATCCCCGCGCCAGAACAAAGATGCGGGGAAATTAATTGTGGTTTGATCGACATGGTAGAAGAGTCGATATCTGTCAGGGCATGACTTTACAGGCTGCGGAATAGGGGGCGGTGCTGGGTTTGAAATCCCAGAAAGACATCCCTCCGCGGCCTCTGAAGCCCGTACCCTTCAAGACAGAGTTTTTGGACAGTTTTTAGAACTATTACCCGGCCGCGGCAATCATCCCGCGCCGCGCAAGCGCCATCTGCCGCACCGCGAGTGCTAAACTCGGCACAGTATGCCGATACCATCCTGGAAATCTAGCTGGAAGCCGTGGGCCGCCGCCGGTCTCTCCGCCGGCCTGCTCGAGTTGCCCTTCCCGTTGGCCGGCCCCATGCCGCCCTGGCGCAGCGTCTTTGCCTGGTTCGGCCTGGTTCCGCTTCTCTGGGCGCTGCTCACGCCGGCCTCAACGGATGCGCCAAGGCCGCTGCGCCAAAGTTTCCTCCTCGCCTACCTCTGCGGCGTCCTCTGGTACATGGGCAACTGCTACTGGGTCCGCGACGTGATGCTCCAGTACGGCGACATGCCGCTCGGCGCGCCCACGCTGCTGCTCATCGGCTACAGTTTGGTGCTCGGCCTTTACTTCGGCCTTTTCGGCCTGGGCGTCGCGCTGGTGCGCAAGGCCACGGG
Source organism: uncultured Occallatibacter sp. (assembly GCA_964509755.1). Taxonomy (GTDB): domain Bacteria; phylum Acidobacteriota; class Terriglobia; order Terriglobales; family Acidobacteriaceae; genus Telmatobacter. The sequence continues at coordinate 8,073 of CAZDYU010000054.1, forward strand.
CAGCACGCGCTGGGCCCTGGCCTTCGCGCCCATCCTCTGGGCCGCGCTCGACCTCGCCGCCGCCCGCATCACATCCGTACCCTGGGATCAGCTCGGCTACTCGCAGGTGGACAACGGGCTAGTCAATCAGCTTGCGCCCTGGACCGGCGTCTACGGCATCAGCTTTGTGCTGGTCTTTGTCAATGCGCTGTTGACTGGCGGATTGATTCTGAACTCCCACTTTCATATCGGACGCAGGGGTCAAAGTTTTCTGCGCGCGACCGGAATTCTGCTGATGGTTGGAGGAGCGTCTGGAGTTGTAATTACGCCGCCCACCCCCGCCCCAACCGCCACCGCCGTCCTCATCCAGCCCAACCTCGACGTAGCCAGTGACAACCGCTGGCTCGCCCCCGGCGAGTGGGATCAGCACATCGCCGAGTTCAAGCGCCTGGCCGGCGAGCAGTGCAAGACCTACATCGCCGGCATCCCGCAAACCGGCGCGCCAGCAGCCGAGATCGTCTGCCCGCCTTACCCGACGCATCCCGACCTTGTCGTCTGGCCCGAGTCGCCCGCGCCCTTTGTCGAGCAGGAGCCGCGCTTCCAGCAGGCGCTTGCCGCCATTGCACAGCAAGAGCAAGCGCCGCTCGTCGTCGGCAGCCTTAGCGAGGATTACTCCGTCGAGGAGCAGACCTGGCACGACTACAACTCCGCACTCATCATCGCCGCGGATGGCGCACGCGTCGGCCGTTACGACAAGATTCACCTTGTCCCCTTCGGCGAATACGTGCCCTTTCAAAAGCTGCTTTTCTTCGCGCACAAGCTCACCGGCAGAGTCTCCGGCTTCTCGCGCGGCGACAGCCACAAGGTCTTCCGCCTGAATGGCCATCGCTACGGCGTTTTCATCTGCTACGAATCGGCCTTTGCCGACGAGGTCCGCGAGTTCTCTCAGCTCGGCGCCGAGGTGCTCGTCAACATCAGCGACGACGGCTGGTACGGAGACACCAGCGCGCCTTGGCAGCACCTCAACATCTTGCGCATGAGGGCCATCGAAAACCGCCGCTGGATCTTGCGCGACACCAACAACGGCGTCACCGCGGCCATCGATCCGTATGGGCGCGTCCGCCAGAGCATTCCCCGCCACCAGGTGGATGCCCTGCCCGCCGGTTACGGCTTCCGCGGCGACGTCACCTTCTACACCGCTCACGGCGACCTCTTCGCATGGCTCTGCGTCATGATTTCAATCATCGCCATCGCTTGGGCGGGAAGAAAAGTACTGCTTGCAAAAATAACCAACTAGGTTAATAATAGCTATGGAAAAGCGATCTCCGCACTGCAAGCTCTCTCGCGTCAAGGAATTGATCGAAGCTGGCAAGGTGCGGACCACGCAGACGGCGCGTATCGGAGCAATTGCATTGGGCTTCAATTACTCCGAAATGCTGGCCGTGGTAATGGCGCTCAAGCAAGCGGACTTTTACAAAAGCATGACCACTTATGCCGACCACACCATCTGGCAAGACGTCTACCGCCCGAAGACCGCGGTTGGTGATGTGTATTTGAAACTGACCGTGCTCGACGACGTACTTATTGTTTCCTTTAAGGAGCTATGAAGATGAAATGCCCTATTTGCGGCGCGGCTGAGTTGATTCACGATACCCGCGACATCCCCTATAGCTACAAGGGCGAAACTGCCATTTTGAAAACGACAGGCGATTTCTGCCCGGCTTGTGGCGAATCCATCCACGATAAGGAGGATTCCGAGCGTGTCATGCGCCAGATGCAAGCCTTCTCCAAACAAGTCAATGCTGCCATCGTTGACCCGGCTTTCATCGTCAAGGTGCGCAAGAAGCTCGCGCTCGATCAACGCCAGGCAGCCGAGATCTTCGGCGGTGGCGTCAATGCCTTTTCACGCTACGAGAACGGAAAAACCAAGCCGCCCTTGGCCCTGGTGAAGCTCCTCAAGGTGCTGGATCGCCACCCCGATCTGCTCAATGAAATCAACGTGGCGTAGCCTCCTATCTTTCCTGGCCTCTCAGCCTCACATTCTCAGACAGCCTCAAGCTTTTCAGCTTTCTATTGCCCCTGCGATCTAAGACCCCCAGGCGTCTTCTGAGCGCCCGGCAGGCGTCCATATCGATGCAGCCAAACGCGGTCGTTCTCGCGCGGCGTCCATCCAGTAAAGTACGACACAATCCTTTCCAGCAGCCGCCAGGCTCCCAGCCGCCCGGCCGTTTGGTCAAAGATCCCTGTAATAATGCAATAATTGCGGTCGTGATGACCTGAGTGATGCCGCAAATGCTGCCCAGGTGAGAGCAGCACATGCCCCCATTGCAGCGCCCGCACCACGGCCGATCGCTTCAGCCGGTGCCCGCACTTATGGAACTCCAGCATCAAAACAATCTCCAGCGAGGCCACAACTGCCGCCAGCACCATGCCCGCCTCGAACGGCGCTGGAGCGGGCCGCGTCAGAACCCAGGCCACAACAGGTGCTGAAACCAGAAGCCCAAACCACGACAGCACCCCCGCGTCATGCGACAAACGGTATTGAAAGATCCGATCCGGGTGGATGTGATGCTCCCTGACCAGTAACACCATCCGTCGCACGCCAGTCCAATCCTCGCTGAACCACGTGTCGAAGGTCCAGTGCAACAGCCCACTTACAAAGTCCGCTATATAAGTACCCAGCGCCAACCCTGCAAGTGTCCAGTACCAACCTTGGACGAGCAATGCCGGATGAGCGGTCAGCCAGAGTAAGGCCAGAACCAGGCAAGTAAGATTCAGTAGCCCGCCCGCAATATGCACGGCAATATCCGTTTTTGAAAAGGGTGGGACCGCGAAGGGATCGGAGTTATCGGCTCCTGCTCCTCCCTTTGTGCCCTCGCGTATTGAAAAAAAAGTGCTTCCATCCCCAATCATAGTTGGGTATTATACGCTATGTTCTCGGAAAGGAGACACCCATTTATGACGACGATGATCGCCCCCCCGATCAACCGAATATCGGCTCGCGCCTACGCAATTACCCAGATGCTTGCGGCTACGGGAGCTTCCTGCGAGCTGCGGTTGCCTGATGGCGAGATACTCAACCTCGGAGGTCATCCTCCCGCCTTTCGCCTCACAGTCCACAATGAACGCGCCTTGAGGCTGGGCCTCGATGAGTCGCGCATGGCCAATGCCTATGTTGAAGGCGACTTCGACATAGAAGGCGACATGATGGCTCTGCTTGATCTTCGCGACCGCCTATCTGACCACGCCCCATTGGCCGCCCGCCTGCATTTTCTTCAAGAATTGCTACTGACTCGGCCCGCCAGCGTAAACCAGCGCGCTATCGGCTACCATTACACGCTCGGCGACGATTTTTATCTAAGTTTTATCGATCAAGCCTATCGATTCTACTCACACTGCCTGTTCCGCTCCGACGACGAAACCGTCGAGCAGGCCGCCGTGCACAAACTTGAAAGTATGTGGGACGCGCTCGACCTGAAGCCCGGCCAACGGCTCCTCGACATTGGTGGCGGCTGGGGCGGAGTGACTCAGTATTGCGGTGAGCGAGGGGTCCATGTAACATCTCTCACTCTGGTTCAGGATTCGGCAAACTACATTCGCAATCTAATCCGCCAGCGAGATCTTCCCGGAGAAGTATTGGTGCAGGATATTCTCGATCATCATCCGGTCCAGCAATACGACAACGCGGTAATTTACGGAGTCATCGAGCATATTCCCAACTACCGGCTCTTTTGCCAGCGCGTCTGGGATGCGCTCAAGCCCGGCGGCCGGCTCTATCTCGATGCCTCTGCAACCGTCGAGAAGTTTGAGATGAGCGCCTTCACTCGCCGCCATATCTGGCACGGCACTCATACCTTCCTGGCCCTTCAAGACATGATTGAGGAGTTACTTTTCCACGGCTTTGAGCTTGTCAACGTGCAGCGCGAAACCCACGATTACGAACTCACCATCCGCCATTGGGCCGAGCGCTTCGACGCCAACCACGATCAGATCGCCGCCCGCTGGGGAGAGGCTCGCTGGCGGGCATTTCGCATTTACTTATGGGGAGGGTGCCACGCATTCAAAACCAATCGGCTGCAAGCCTATCACCTGGTGGCCGAGAAACGCCGTAATCCCGGCCCGCGCCCCAGCAATTGGCGCCGCTTCAAGCATTTCCTGGCCTCGCTTCGCTAGGCAGCCTTCCAAGCGCCACAAAAACCTGTAGCGTCAGCAACAACCGCAGCGCCAGCAACAACCGCAGCGCCAACAAAAACCGCAGCGCCAACAAAAACCTGTAGCGCCGGCCTCCCGGCCGGCTGTAGCGTGGACCTCCCGGTCCACGCCTTTTTTGTTGAACTCAGTGCCTGAACGTGTGAAGTCAGTCCAAATAGCAAAACATCCAGGCACCTACTGCGGTGCGGCAAGATTGCCGTTGGGGGACCAAGGATTTGGGTTGATATTGTTGTTATTATTATTGTTGGTATTACTGTTGTTGTTATTATTACTGTTGTTACTATTGTTGTTATTATTACTGTTGTTACTATTGTTGTTATTATTTTGGCCAATGCCACTGCTACCCGGCAGGCCCGTATTGCCGCCGCCGCCTATGCCCGACGCCGCCAGCAACTGCTCGGCAATCGGGTCGTAAACAAACTCCCACTCGTTGTAATGGCTCTTGGTCTTGTAGACCATCATGGACTTCTTGGGGCTGTTGGGAGAGAAGCCCATGATCGGCCCGCCGCCAATCTGGGCAAACGTCGAACCGGTCGTTGAGCCAGTAGTGCTCGATGTGCCGGAGGCATTGGCGGCATTCGGGTCGGTAGTGGTGCTTCCGTCTGAGTTGGGCGTGCCCGCGCTCTGAGTCAGGCCCAGTGTGCCGCAGCCCGCGCTGCCGGTATTCGATGAGTCTGTCGAACCTGTGTTCGTGCCGGAAGTCGAGGAGCCAAACGTCGAGGAGCCGAAGGCAGAGCTTCCTGTATTGTTGGTCGAGCCGCCCGATGTCGGATTTCCCCCCATGACATTCTGCGCGCAGCCGCCAGTTCCGCCCAGAGGCTTGCCAAAGAAGCCCATCACCGTCGGCGCTTTGTTCATGCCCACGGGAATCGGCTTCCAATCCTCCTTGCCAGTGGTGGGGTCGGCGTACTTCTTGCGCAGAAAGCGGATGTTGTTGACCGGCTTGACCAGCACATCCACATTAGGCGGATAGCCGCCGAATTTCTTGTAGTACATGCGAACCGCGCGCGCATATTGCTTGCCGCGATTCATCGTTTCCAGCTCACGGTCGCGCTGAATCTGCTTGGACATCTTGGGCAGCGCCACGGAAAGCGCAATCGTCAGCAGCGCCACCAGAAAAATGACCGCAATCAGCATGTACCCCTCTTCAGAGGCCTTGGGGCGGCGAATTGGATGGAGCTTCTTCATTCAGCCTCTAGCTGCTACCTTCTAGCTCCTAACCGTTTTATCGCAGCGGCAGCTATGTCGGGCTACCGATAATCTACTCCCAGGCAAACTAGCCGAAATTCAAAAAAAGCTAGAAGCTAAAAGCTAATAGCTGTAAGCTGCCCTTTCAATTCGCCTGAAATTGCAGCGTCTGCGTATTGTTGTAGCCCAGATCGGTGACCTGCACATTGAGCGGCAGAATAGCGCCCACCTTGTAGCGGTGATCGATAATCTCGCCGGCGCGGGCAATGAAAATATCATCCCCGTGAACAAAAAATGCCTGGAAGGATTTGTCCTTGGCCTGCGTGTAGCCAAAGTACTTGAGATCGATGGCCGGCGGCGTGGGCTTCGCGGGCACAGTGACGGAGGGCGGCACATAGCCGGTCTGGCCGGGCCGCGCGCTGGCCACCGGATTCTCAATCTTCACCGGCTCAGGCACGGACTCCGCGGAGAAAATGTTGCGCCCCGTCCCCAGATACTCCACATCCTCGCTGAGCGCCAGCTTGTCCAGATGCAGCGCCGGATCGATGCCGGCGTTGGAGAGCTTCTGCGCCTCCTGGCCTCCCGATCCGGCCACCAGCGTTACCGTCCGCGCCGCAGCCGGAGCCGTCTGCGCGGTTGCGGTGTGGACAACCACAGCGGGCGGCGCAGCCGTCGGAGCGCTCGAGAAGAAGTTGTCCTTGATCTCATAGCCGCCAACGCAGACCAGCACCACGCCAAGAGCGGCCAGTATATAAACCTGCCTCTTGTTTTCCGTTCCTTTTTGGAGGGCCATGACTATTCACCCTCCTTTCCCTGGGGTTTTGCGGCCGCATTGGGCTCTTGGCCAGGCGGTGGGGTTGGTGGCAATCCGCTGGCAGCCGCATCGGCCGGCCTCAGCCACGTCGAGACGCGCAGGCGCAGATTCACCATGCCGCCCTGCTGGCCGGTCAGCGACATGGCGCGGATCACAAAGAAAATCTCATCGCGCTCCAGCCCGTTCACAAAGCGCATAATCTGCGGATAGCTTCCGGTAATGCCCGCGTCGAGCGAGATCTCCGTGAGGTCCGTGCCCGGCGCGCCCTGCGAGTACTGCACGCGGCCCAGCCGCACACCGGAGCTGACGCCCAGCTCGCCAATGCGGCGGTCGATCGACGAGTAATTCGGCGGGATGCGCTTGGAGTAAAAATGCTGCATTTGCTCGCGAGAATCTTTGACGCGCTGGTCCAGCCCGCGCAGCGGAGCGGTTTGCATGTCCAGCGCCTTCAACTGAAATTCCTTGGCTTGCAGCGCGTCGGTGGAACTGCCGTTGGTGGCTGCCCAATCCAGGCCAAAGCGGACCGAGAGCACGACGACGGCGGCCAGCAGAATGCCAAAGCCCACAAAGTGCCATGTGAGCGGCGAGGTGAGGCGCTCCCGCCAGAGCGAAGGTGTGTGAGGGCTGCTCATCGCGGACCTCCATTCTGCGGATTGGTCTGCGGATTGGTCTGCGGATTGGTCCGCGGATTGGCGTCTGGCGGCAATCCGGACTGTGGTCGAACGAAGTTATTGGGCCGGCCGGGCTGCTGCATTGGCGGTCCGGGCCGGCGCACCATCGCAGCCGGTGGAATCGGCAGATTCACCGGCGCAGCCTGACGCCTTGGTGCGTTGGGTACTGCATTGACGCCAGATGCCGTTGGCTTTTTAAGAAATGTGCCGGTTGCGGGCGTTTCCTGCTCCGGCTTGGGCTTTGCGGCGTGCTCCAGCGGGACCGCGGGATTGTACTCGGCGGCCAGCTCAAAACTGAATCGATTCGACGCGCTGACCGGCTCCAGCCTTTCATTTGCGCCGCCGTTGCCGGTCGATTCCGAGCTCTCGCCCACGATGTGCGGCAGCAAAAAGTGCCTGGAATGTTCCAGATTTACCACCAGATCGTCGGCGCGGTCGCGCGGTCCCACCACGCGCAGCTTCAATGTAATGCTGCCGGTCTTGGCGTCGCGAACCGGCTCGAGAGTGGTCACCTGCACGCCGCCGGGCAAGACGACTTCCAGATCTTCCATGGCGAGGGTCCAGGAGAAGGTCTTCAGGTCGAAGAGGCCGTTCAGCATCGCGGCCTGCGTCAGCAGATCGGCGTTGGCGGGCTGGCGCATCAGGTCTTGGTAGCCCTGGCGCTCGCGTTGAATGGCGTCGATCTTGGCCTGGACCTTCTGTTCAGTGGCGCGAGCCTCTTCCGCCTTGTGATGCACCGCGTGCAGGCCGTAGAGCAAGCCGCAGCCCAGCACAAAGAGCACGGCCATCGCGATGCGCAGGCGCTTCAGAGCCGGCCTCAGATCGGCGTAGGGGCGAGTGGCGAGATTGAGTGTGATTCTCATGGTTTTATGCCGCTCCCGCCAGCGCGCCCAGAACGCCAGCCAGACTCATCGAATCGCTCAAGGACGTAACCGCGCCAGTCTCCGGCCGCGGCGCAAGATCCACGACGGGAATCGCAACGTCTTCCGGCGCATAGATCCAGTGGGCAAAGTCTGTAGCCGCGCTCTCGCCGCCCGCGCCAATGCCCGCGTAATGCAGCAGTTGCGGAGGCGCGCCCAGCTTGTCTTCATAATAAGCCGCGGCCACGGCGATGCCGCGCTGCACCTCGGCCAGGCGAGCCTCATCGTCCTCCGGCAAATCAAGGGTGCGATAGAGCAGCAGATCCTGACCGTACGTGATGGAAGTGGTCAGCGCAACCGTGCCCAGGTTGGCAGTCAAAATCGGATCGGCCGAATCGATTGCGCCCAGAGCGGCAAGGCTGGTGGGCAGTATCGCTCCCGGCTCAAAGCCGGCCTGGCGCACGGCGGCTTCGTACTCGGCCAGTATCGGGCCGGGCAGCACGGCGGCCAGCACTTTGCATTCGGTCCGGCTCTCCACAAGAATCTGATAGCTCAGCCCGGCGTGCTCCACCTCGAAGGGAACCATCTTGCGCAGCCGGAAGCGAAGTACCGGAATCGCCTCGGCGGGCTTGGGTGGCAGCGAATCGAAGTCCAGCACAAAGACGCGGACCACGGTGTCTGGCACCACCAGCGTAATGGCGCGGGTGCGCGGCGACACCTCCCCAAGCGCCGTGCGAATGGCGTTCGAGACCACCTCCGGCGCGCGCAGATTGGGCTCGCCGATGCCGGGAATCAGCGCGCCTTCCGGCAGCGGCTCAAAGGCGTAGACCGCCGGCTGCCCCGGAGCGGGCGTCGCGGCGGCCAGCACACCCTGCGGCGAAAGCTCGACAGCCGCCGGCGGACGCGCGCCAGGCTGAGAACCGAATTTGGCCTTGCTGAGAATCGAATTCACTATCTTTGTTCCCTCGATTTTTTTTGCGACGAGCTTTTAGCCATCAGTTCTGCATCCCAGGTTTGTAAATCTTCCATCGCCGCAAGTCATCGGAATCTCCCCAAAAAACTTCGACAACTGACAACTGACAACTCGCCTCATCGCGACGCCTCGATAAACGTAACTTTGTTGATCTCTTTGAGCGTGGTGAAGCCGCGGCGCACCCGGTCCAGAGCAGACTCGCGCAGAAAACTCATGCCCTCCTTCTGCGCCAGTTTGCGCACCTCGGAGGTGGGTTTCTTGGCTAGAATCAATTCGCGAATCGGGTCGGTCAAGTCCAGCAATTCGTGAATCGCCGTGCGGCCGCGGTAGCCGGTGCCGCCGCACTCCATGCAGCCCGCGCCCTCGCGGAACTCGAAGCCGCGCCACTCAGTTGGATCCATGGCGCTGGCAATCAATTCGGCGTCGGTGTACTTGACCGGCCGCGAGCAGTGCTCGCAGATAGTGCGCACCAGCCTTTGAGCCAGAATGCAATTCAGCGCGGAGACAAAGTTGTAGACCTCGACGCCCATGTTCACAAAGCGCCCCAGCACATCGACAACATTGTTGGCGTGGACGGTGGTAAAAACCAAGTGCCCAGTCAACGCGGAGTTGATCGCAATCTGCGCCGTTTCGTTGTCGCGGATCTCGCCCACCAGAATCTTGTCGGGGTCGTGGCGCAGAATCGAGCGCAGGCCGCGCGCAAAAGTCAGGCCCTTTTTCTCGTTCACGGGAATCTGCGTAATGCCGCGAATCTGGTACTCCACCGGGTCTTCGATGGTGATTATCTTGTCTTCGTCGCTCTTGATCTCGTTGAGCGCGGCATACAGCGTCGTCGTCTTGCCGGAGCCGGTCGGCCCCGTGACCAGCACCATGCCGTAAGGCTCGCGAATATAGCGGCGAAAGCGCTTCAGATCCTCATCGGCAAAGCCAACCACATCAAGCGTGAGCTTGTGGAACTTCTCGCTCATCGACTCCTTGTCCAGTACGCGCAGCACGGCATTTTCGCCGTGAATCGTCGGCATGATGGAGACGCGGAAGTCGATAAGGCGCGTCTTGTAGCGCACCCGGAAACGGCCGTCCTGCGGCACGCGGCGTTCGGCAATATCCAGTTCGCTCATGATCTTGATGCGGCTCAGAATCGTCGAGTGATGCTCGCGCGCAATCGGCGCCATCGCCTCTTGCAGCACGCCGTCGATGCGGTACTTTACATGCACGGAATCGTCGTAAGTCTCGATGTGAATATCCGAGGCGCGGCGCTCCAGTGCGGTGAAAATCGTCGTGTCAACCAGTCGAATGATGGGGCTGATATCTTCTTCGCTGGTCAGCTTTTCAATCGAGATATTCTCGTCGGCATTCTCTTCGCCGGTGAGAACGTCGAAGGTCAAACCTTCGCTGGCTTCGTCGAGTACGCGCTGCGACTGCTCGGTCTTCTTCAGCAGGTCGGTAATTTGTGAAAGCGTAGCCACGCGGGGAATGATGCGGTGCGCCAGCAGGCCTGAAATCTCATCCAGAATCATCAGCCTTGATGGGTCGCTGACGGCGATCACCAGCGCGTCGCCCTGCTGCTCAATGGGCACAAAGTTGTAGCGGAACATCAGCTCGACGGGAACCGTGCGCAGCAGCTCGTGCTGAATCTTGAAGTTCTTCAGGTCAACGAATTCCGCGTGATAACGGCGCGCCAGAGACTCGGCCTGGGAGCGTTCGTCCTGACCGGCCATAAGTGGAACTGCGAGAGTTGCGCCTGTTGCCATGATTTACCCCTGACCTCCGCCTGCCTGACCCAGCGAAAAAATCGGCAGATAAAGCGAAATGAGAATGAAGACGACCACAATGCCCATCACGATCAGAATCGCCGGCTCAATCAACGCCAGCGCGGCGGTAAGCGCGGTGGCCACATCCTCCTCGAAAAATTCCGCCACCGAGTTGAGCATCTGCGGCAGCGCTCCCGTCTGCTCGCCCACTGAAATCATTTCTGCGGCAAGATCCGGAAAAACTTTGGTCTGGATCAGCGCATCGGCCAGCGGCTTGCCCTCGCGCACGGTTGTAATGGAACTCATCACCGCCCTGGAGACGCGGCGCGAAGAGATCGAGCGGGCCGCCGTCTCCAGCGACGGCACCAGCGAAAGGCCGCCGGTAAGCAGCGTCGAGAGCGTGCGCGCAAAGAGCGCCACCTGATACTTGAGCCAGATCTTGCCAAAGACCGGCAGACTGATGCGGACCCCGTCGATGAAGTCGCGGCCCCGCTCGGTGATCGAGAAGCGATAGCCGCCAAAACCCGCCGCGGCCATCCCCAGAAGGATCCAAAGAATATTGTGATTGAGAAATTTGCCAAAGGCCAGCAGGTCCATTGTCATCGCCGGCAGCTTGTTGCCCATCTGGTCATAGAGCACGGCAAACTGCGGCACCACAAAGACGAACATGAAGAACATCAGCCCGCCCACCAGCGTCAGCAGCACGCCGGGATAGATCAGCGAGGCCAGCAGCTTCTTGCGGAACGTAAGCGAGATGCGCTGAAAGCTGACGTAGCGCTCCAGCACCTCCTGCAAGTTGCCCGACCGCTCGCCGGCCAGCAGCGTGGTCGTGTACATGATAGGAAAACCGCTCTGCGCCTCGAAAGCTGACGACAGCGAGTCGCCCGTCTTGACGCGCGCCGCCACGTCGTCCAACTGCGAGGCAAAATGCGCGTTCTTCTGGTTCTTGGCCAGCATCTGGATGGAACCCAGAATCGGCAGCCCAGCTCGGATCAGCGTGAGAAACTGCTGGTTATAGATCAGAAACGGTTCCAGCTTGACCTTGCCGCCTTTGAGAATGCCAAAGCCGGAGCGTGTGCGGATGGAAAAGACATGGAAGCCGGCATGGATAAAGCGGGCGCGCAACTCCTCGGCGGTGGCCGCCGACTGCACCTGCTCCTGCACGCGGCCGCGCTCGTCGGCCAATTTGATGATGAACTCCGCCATGCTTCTGCCCGCCCGGTGGCCCGAAGGATCGAGACCAGTGACTCCGGCTCTCCCAGGGCGTACTTCTCAGTATTAAGGTTACCAGCTTCGGCCCGCCGCGCTCACCACGCTCCGGCCTCATCCAGTAGACGCGCGCAAGGGATGCGGCGCTCAGAATAGACTGAGCCAGCAGGCGCGATCTAATATCCCTCTATGAGCTGGCTTGGCAGATACCACGTTGAATTTGGGATACTGGCCGACTCCCTGACCTTTCTGGGAGGATTTATCCTCGCGCGCGATGCCTTCCTGCGCCTCAAGGAGCTGAAAAAACATCGAATCGACGTCGAGTTCAGCAGTGAATTTCCGGCGCTGAAGCTCACCGACGAAGAATGGAAGACGGCCATTTTGGCCCTCCGATGGACTTTAGCGGGCTTTGTCTTGCTGCTGGCGGGCTTCTTCCTCCAGCTTTTGCTGCGTTTTGTGGAAAGCTGAGGTTTTGGCGGATTGGCGGATTTTCCTCCAATCCGCTATAATCTCTTCCAGGAGTCGTCATGGAACCGTTGCGATTCAAGCTCCCGCTGGGAGCTAAACGTCAGGTCACGATACCCAAGCGATGCATGGAGCTGCTTTCGCTCGAAGAGGGTGGGGAACTTCTGCTGGAGATCGCCGGAGATCACGCCATCCTTCTGCCGGTTGTGAGTGTGCCTCGACGCGATCTCCCCAAGGAACTGCGAGAGAAATTCGAGTCGCGGCGCGGAGCAAAGCCTTCCGACATTCCCGTCGGCGAATTTCTGGGTGAGATCGGCTATGATGAGCAGCCAGACGTCGAGGTGGCAGAGGAGCCGGAGGTTGGCAAGATTTACCTGGGCAACGTGGCCCGGCTGGCTGAGTTCGGCGCATTTGTCGAGATTTTTCCCGGAATCGTTGGACTGCTGCACATCTCCGAGATCGCGGATCATCCTGTGAAAAATATCAGGGACGAACTGCGCGAGGGGGATCTGGTCCTGGTAAAGGTATTGGCCATCGAAGGCAATCGCATCAAGCTCAGCCGCAAGGCTGTCATCAAGGAGCAAAAGGCGAAGTTGGCGCAAAGCGCTCCCGCGAAACAGGAAGCGGTTGAGGTTGCCGCTCATGAATCCTTTGCAGCTTCTGCACGGTAAGCCGGGCCGCGCAGCCACCTCGCTTGAAGCGTCTCCGCTCTATTGTTCCGGCAAGAAAATACTGCTTGGGTGCCCATCCATTTTCGCGTTCTTTGCGAAAATGGATGGGAATGAGGCGCTACCATTTTGTTGCCGGATCTATATTTCTGAAATGCGACGAGTGACCGCTGTGCCGTGCGGACCTCCACATATCTCTGTGGTATCATCCCGCATATGTCCTGTGAACTCGATGTCGCCACTGAAGTCAAGCAGGACATTCTTGACTGCAATCAAGCCGCCCGCCGCCAGATTGGAGGCTTCCTTCTGACCCTCCAGAAAAATCCCCTTCCGAGGAACCGGCAGGGGATGGGGGATGGTGCTTTTTATCTTCAGTTGCCGTGCGGTTTCTACGTTTCCTGGGAGGTTCTTGGAGACATGCTGCGGTTGGCATTGACCGGAGACGGCAATGGTATTGTCGTTCGCATCCTTGGTGTGGGCCGCGAACCGCCTCGGTGAGGGTTCAATGCGGGCAATAGATTGGCGGCGCGCAGTGATCGAAATCAGCCGCTATTTGGGCGCGGTAGTCTCGGTCGTCGTCTTTTGGCCGCCGCCTTCAACGCTGACGCTATCATCGCGGCCATGGAAGATCAGTGCCTCGCCGGTGACGCTTCCGCGCGCCGAATCCATGATTTTTGGCGGCGTCGAGGCGGTTCCAGTGAGAACGTACTCGTTCGTCGCGCCAGTATAGACCAACTGCTCCCCGGTTCCGCGCCGGCCTTCAGATGTCAGCACCACGCGTCCGCGTGCCGTCATGTGGTCCACCTGAGCTTGCCCCGCATTTTTGCCCGTGCGGCCTCCCGCCGGCAGCAGCGTCACTTCGACTTCGTTGGAACTCGATGTAGCCGTGCCCGTCTCGGCAATTACCGCGCCCAACACTCCGCTGCGCATCAACGCCTTGCGCTCCGCGTCCGAGTATTTCAGGTCGCCCCCGCGTACGCGAATCACGGCAGGCTGACCTGCCTTTGCCGCGTCTTTACCCGGCCCGGCGGCAGACCCGGCGACCGGCGCGCTCAGCAGCACAGCCAGCACCGGCTCGGCGGCATTCGTGGTGCGCGCCACCAGAGTCTCGCGCACGCGGTCCAGCACAATCTCCGGCGCGGCAACCGAGTTGGCCTGCTGCCAGAGCCGCGCCCGTCCACGGAAGGTGACTTCGCCCGTGGCCTGCCGCAACTGCGCCTCCGAGGAAACCGCATGAGCCGGCCCCTGCCCTCCCAGCGCAACTGCGCTTTGGCCTGTCGCGTTCTTTGCGCCGCCCGCGCTTACATCGCTCCAGCTAGCCTTCACATCGCCGTGCGCAAAGGCATCGCCCGAGGCGCGTGAAACATCCAGCTTGTCGGCAGTTAGCTGTAGTGCGCCATCTTCCACGCGCGGTGAGACGGTCAGGTGCAGCCACTCCCCTTGACCTTGATAATCTGCGCGGCCGGCCGTGGCCCGCAGCATGGCTGGCGAAGTCGCGCCCGGTTTGGCGGCGGGCGTTTGCGTCAGCCGAACGTGGCCCTCAACACTGGCCGACTGAATCTGCGCCTCCGCTTCCTGCTGACCAGCCTTTGGCCCGGCTTTTGCGTTCGGCCCCGTAGCCGCAAAATGCGCCTCGATCCGATCCCCGCTCGTCGTCTGCCGCGCCCCAGTCGCAGTGGTCTCGTCAAGGCTTGCATGGCCTGTTCCGTTCATCCATGTCAACGCCGAATTGGAATCGAACTCCCCGGTCACATCGTCGGCGGAAAGGTGGAAGGGCGCAACCGGACCCGAGCCAAGTTGGCTTTCGCCGGTAATCGCAACGCCGCCCATGCCGCGCACCACACCCGGCTTGACCTGCCCTTGAGCAGAGTCGCGGAAGTCGATCTCGGCTACCGGCGAGCGCCAATGGCGGTTCAACCGTCGAGTCTGCCCAGACTGCGCGCTCTGCTCCTCGCTGTCCATCGCCACGCCGCGCTCCAGGTGCGCGTGGCGCAGGTGGCCTTGCGCTGTAAACTCCAGCTCCGCCGTGGGCGCGGTGCCATGAACCTGCCGCTGCCGGCCTTCGCTCTGGCTGGCTGTGTCCATCGCAACTCCGCCCTCAAGATGGCCATGGCGCGGGTGATTCTTCTCGTCGAATTCGAGGTTCCCAGACGGCGCAGCCAGGTGACTGCCGGTCTCCGTGGCCAGCGTGAAGCCATTCATCGCATCCAGCCGCACCGCCGATCCATCGTCGCGGAAAAGAATTTTAGCATCGCCTGAGACCGCTTGCCCACCCTGATAATCGGCCGTTGCGGCATGGAGCCGGCAGATGCGGTCGTCGCGGTCGAACTCCGCGTGCTGGGCGTGAATCCGCACCGTCTCCGTACCGCGCCGCGCCGCCAGTTCCACGGCGTGATCCAGCACCAACAGGCCCTGCTGCGAATCAAAGGTCGCGCCCATCGAACTGCCGCTGCCCTGCACCATCGAGAAATCCACATGCTGGCTGGTGGTCGCCGCTCCACTCTTCTGGTTGAAGGTAAGCCCGCTGGTTTTGACGTGAATCTCGCCGCGCGCGGCCGTTTCGGCAGCCGTGGCCACCGGCGCGCCCTTGCGCTTGTCGCCCACCACTTGCCCAACCGCGGCCTTGGGCGCAACCAATGGCGCAACACCCGGCCGCATCAGCGTAATCTCCACCGGCCCGGAGGCAACGGCCGTCCCTGCCTTCTTGTCGTACTCAAACTCGCCGCCCTCGATGCGGTCCACGCGGCTGCCGTCTTCGCCATAAAGCTCTATCTTCACGTCGTGCAGCACGGCGTTGCCCTTCTTCAACTGCACCACCTTCGACGCGTGGATCTTGAAGAGCGTGTGCCCGCCGTGGGCCTGCGTGTAATCCACGCCGTTGGCCTCCTGCTGAATCTCCATGCCCAGGCGCGCCGGCAGGTCGCGTCGATTGAAGGGGTTCTTCCACTTGCCCACGGCCAGAAAAATTACCAGCGCACAGAGCAGCAGAACTCCGCCGGCCAGTATCAATATCCGCAGCCGCTTGATGGTGAAATGCACGTTCAGTTGGCCCCCCCGAGCCGTAACTGCAACCGCGCCGCCAGCCGCTGCGCCAGACTCTCGCCCAGTTCGCTCCATAGCAGCCGAGCCGTTGCCCCAGAGGCTTTCTCCACGCCCGCCGTCAGCTCAATCAGTTGCCGCACATTCTCTTCCACATGCCGCGCGGCCACCGAGTCCAACTCCAACTCTTCTTCCAGAAAGGGCGCGTCCGAGCCAAAATCGATGCGGATGTGCCCGTCAGCCTCGTAAGCGCCCTCATCGAAGAGTGGCCCAAAGCCCGTCACCCGCACCAGCCGCGGCGCGCGCACCCACTGTGCAAAATGCTTGTCATCCTGAGCGGAGTCCGCGGTAGCGGACGAAGTCGAAGGACCCGCGTTACCCAATGCACTGTCATCCTGAGCGGAGCGCAGCGCAGTCGAAGGACCCGCGTTACCCAATGCACTGTCATCCTGAGCGGAGCGCAGCGCAGTCGAAGGACCTGCGGTTTCACTTTCCAACTCCCACAAGCTCCATCCAATCTGAAACTCGTAAGCAAAGTCCTCATGCAGCAGTTCCAGCGCCTCTTCCACGGCAAAGGCAGGATCGGCGCCAAGTTTGGCGGCCTGATCGCCGCTGGCTGGCGCCCCAAGCCTGCGCCCATAAACCTGCTGAAATACCGGCGGCTCACTCCAACTCACCGGCCAAACCGTAGCCGCGTAGACGCGCTCTTCGCCGCCATGCGCGCCAAAGGCTGCCAGCACCGCCGTCAGCTTCTCAGCCAGCGAAGCCAGCCGCAGATTCGGGTACCACAAGCTCAAATAAAGCGTGTCAGCCATTACTTCTGATTGTAGACGCGGGGCCGGAGCCGAGGATGCAGTCGGAGCACCCACTCCATATCTGGAACGCCAAGGTTCCACAAAAGCTGGGTGCCCCATTCATTCCGCAGTCTCATCGCGGAATGGGTGGGATACCAAAAATCTCAATCCGCCCGGTGAAGGCAACTCGTTCACTATCCCGTAACTATCTCGCTGAAGTCCGCAATGCCGGAGAATCCGCGCAGTACCTCATCGATGAGGCCCAAGTGCGCTCCGCGAATCGCCGGATCGGGATCGAGGACCATCACCTTGTCAAAGAATGCGTCCACCACGGGCCGCAGCGTTGCGATAGCCTCCAGCGCCTGTCCGTAGAAGCGCAGCTTGCGCAGTGCCGCCACTTCCGGAGCCAGCAATGCTGCCGCATCGGCTAACTGCTGTGCCTCTGGAGCAAGCGCTGCATCCTTCGCCGAGCCAACCGCAAATCCCTTCTCCTCCGCCTGCCGCAAAATATTCTTGATGCGCTTGAAGGCCGCCGAGATCGCTGCAAAATCCGCGGACTCGCGCGCTTCTGTCAGAGCCTTTGCGCGTGCAATCGCATCGCGCACATCGTCGGCGCCGGTGGCGAGGACGGCATTGACCACGTCATAGGCGAAGCCCTTGTAGTCCTTCAAATAGAAGTTCAACCGCTCGAGCAGAAACGCTGAGACAGATGTCAATATTGGGTCGGAATCGATGTCTCTCAGTCGTGACGAAATAACACCATTCAGAACAATCCCAACTTCTCCGGTATACGCCTCCAATACGTCTCTTAGCGTCAGTGGGAGTTCCGATTCTGCGAGAATTTTTACGATTGCATTTGCAGATCGACGAAGCGCGAATGGATCCTTCGAACCTGTTGGCGCTTGCCCGATTTCAAACATTGCAACGATAGTCTGAATGCGATCAGCGATTCCAAACACTTGGCCAGTTACAGAAGATGGAATCCTATCATCCATCGAGGCGGGAATATATTGTGAATAGACTGCATCAGCAACATCATCATATGCCTCAGAGGATTCTTGCTCATGCCATTGCGCGCGTAAATACAAACCGCCAATGATTCCCTGAAGTTCAGTGAATTCCTTAACTAATTCCGTTGTTAGATCAGCCTTAGCTAATATGGCAGCTTGTCTGGCGCGGTGCATTATCGTTTTTCCACCATTAAAGAAGACCTTTTCTTCAAGACGCATCGCAACTACTGAATTCTGTTCTGTTTTCCAGTAATAACTCCACGGCTCACCTTTTGGCGGACGGAAGAATGTAACTTTTTTCAAACTCTCTACGCGATCCGCAAGCGAAATCTTCTGATCGAACTCCCAGAAGAAGCGGGCGTCTTTGAAGCGGGCGCGGA
>CAZDYU010000055.1:0-25954 GCA_964509755.1 uncultured Occallatibacter sp.
CAAAATATGACCCTCTTTTTGCCAAAAACGCCCCTTTTTCGCCGATTTCCGCCACAGCTTTCCGCCGGTCTTTCTCAAACTCAGCCCTCATTCCAGAACCTCCAAAACAACCGACTTTCCTCTTTCGCCCAAGCTTCAAATGCAATTGCCCTGCTGAACGGCTGCAATAACTCAGCACTTGGGAACCTCGAGTGCTATAAATGTAGTATCAACAAGGAGGAGTTTCCATGGCACTGACAATTGCTTCGCGTGTAGTGGACGGCGTTACCGTTCTGGACCTGAGCGGGAGAATCACCTTGGGCGAGGGCAGTGTGCAGTTGCGCGATGCCATTCGCGGCCTGATCGGCAAGGGTGAGAAAAAAATCCTGCTGAACCTGGGAGATGTCAACTATATCGATAGCTCCGGACTGGGCGAGTTGGTGAGCGCCTTTACCACAGCCAAGAATCAGCAGGCCGACGTCAAGCTTCTGAACCTGACCAAAAAGGTTCACGATCTGCTTCAGTTGACCAAGCTCTACACCGTATTCGACATTCAGGACGACGAAGCCAGCGCCATTGCCTCTTTCAAATAGGCACGGCCGGGCGGAACTCCTCCCTCAACCCACAGAAAAGGCCATTCCGCGTTGCGGGATGGCCTTTTCTCAGCTTCAAACGCATCAGGCCAGAATCGCAACCCCAGCCGCAACGTTTGTCTCAGGACTGGCGGCGGCTGCCCGTGCCGCCACTCCTAAAGCCGTTTCTGTGTGTTGCGGGTGGGTATGGGGGCCCCGCGTCAGTTGCAAAACGAAGTGATACGGCGGCCAGGGCCCCGAGAGCTGCATCTGGCACTCGCGCATGGCATTGCTGGCAGCGGAAAACTTGCCGAGGTACTTGTCAACGCACTTGCGGTCGATCAGGTGTGCAATGTCCAGCATCATCTTGCCACTCTCGGTGAGCCGGCAACTGACCTCTTCGTCCAGCGGCGTGAAGAGCCGGTGCATCTGAAAGCTGACGGCGCGGGCGCGGGTCTGGCGCTCCCGCTGCCGGCCGGCGTTCTCGCGCAGGTTGGCAAAGTACTCCCGGTCGGCTCCCTCGGCCGGCGGGTGTTTGGCCGCGGCGCGCCCGCAGCAGTCGTCGACAAAGACCTTGAGGTGCATCTCGGTTTTGCCGCGCAGCTTTTCGATATTGCCGTGGAATTGACGGTGGTTGGCGCGGATGGATTTGCGCAGGCTCTCATCGTCGCTGAAGACGGTTCCAAACCGGAAGGGCAGCACGGTGGAGAGTTGGAAGCACTCAGATACCACCCGCGCGTGATCCACGCCAGATTGATGATTCAGAGCCTC
Source organism: uncultured Occallatibacter sp. (assembly GCA_964509755.1). Classification (GTDB taxonomy): domain Bacteria; phylum Acidobacteriota; class Terriglobia; order Terriglobales; family Acidobacteriaceae; genus Telmatobacter. The sequence continues at coordinate 1,323 of CAZDYU010000055.1, forward strand.
ACCCGGGTTGTGTTCGCTGACCACCACCACCAGATCGCTGGAAGGATAAAGAAAAACTTGATTGCCGCTGACGCCCAGGCGCGACTCTAGCGGAAAGGGTTTGCGATGATGGGCTAACACAGGAAAGGCTTTTTTTTCACCGATGCAGTAGGCATACCATGCCATAACGAGACACTCCGTCTGCGTGCGCCGGAAAGCGCCACTCGTTGGTGAAGCTCTGTGAACGTGGATACAACTGCAAAGCAAGCATGGCGTTGGCCGCTGGAAAGCCGACCAGAATGATCTATGGCAAATACTAGCCCTTGGCAAAGACAACTGGCAACGTCCCACATCACGGGCAATTGAAAAGGTTGCAGTCCTTTGCAAATTACTATTCGCAAGAGTTAAAACAGTATTGACAATACCAATATATGGTCTTATTTGAACAAATATAGCAATTTGGACCAAAAAACGCCAATACTAGGAAAACTTCTCTGAGCGCCGCCTTGATACAAATCGGTGATCCAGGCCCCGAGACCTTCACGGTGCATTTGTCACAGACCGGCCGAGGCTGCTTCCAGTATCCTCTTCGATAGGAGAATCGCGTGAAACCCGTCCTTGCTCATGCGCTACGCAGCTTGCAGCACAATATTCTGGCCGGCATCATCACCATTGGACCGCTCTTTGTTACCTACCTGATCTTCAGCTTTCTACTCAGCACACTGGCCAAGGCCGGACTGCCGGTGATCAAGCTTTTTGCGGTGATCTTTCCGGAGAACTGGCTGAGTCAGCCCTGGCTGCAATCCGGCTTGGCGATTGTGCTCACCCTGGTGATGTTGTACGTGGTTGGCCGGGTGACCTCGCTGGTGATTGGCCGCCAGGCCTTCGAGCTCTTCGAGGCCGCGCTGGAGCGGCTGCCGGTTGTCGCCAAGATCTATACCTCGGTGCGGCAACTGCTGGATAGCATGATGGCCAAAAAGGAATCCAGCCAGCGCGTGGTGCTGGTGGATTTTCCCATCCAAGGTCAGAAATCGATTGGATTTCTGACGCGCGCCATGACCGACTCGATCACGGGCGAAACGCTGGCCGCGGTTTTGCTGCCCAACGCCATCAATCCGACCTCGGCCTTTTTGCAAATTCTTCCCATGGAAAGAGTGACGGAGACCGATCTGAGCATGGAGCAGGCGATGAGCATGATTATGACCGGCGGCGCCGTCGGGCCGGATGCGATCCGGTTCTCGCGGCCCGTGAACACGGCGCCAGACTTTGTTATGCCGCCTGCGCCCTCGGCTTGATCTTGGCAAGGGTCTTATTCTTCGCGGCAATCCAAATATCGTGCTTGTTTTGCAGGTTCAGCCAAAATTGCGCGGAGCAGCCAAAATATGCGCTGAGGCGCATGGCGGTATCTGCGGTGAGTGATCGTTTACCGCGCACCAGATCGTTCACCCGCGGCGCGGAGACAAACAACTCCTTGGCCAACCGGTAGCTGGAGAGCCCCAGCGGCTCCATGAACTCTGTTTTGAGAATCTCACCGGGATGAATCGAATATCCGAACGGAATCTTTTCCATGGCGTCTCCTAGTGGTAATCGACGATTGCAACTTTGTAGGCGTTTCCGTCGCTCCATGTGAAACATAAACGAAACTGAGCATTGATTCGAATGCTGTGTTGGCCCTTGCGGTCTCCCGTGAGGACTTCCAAGCGGTTTCCTGGCGGAGACCAGAGATCTTCCAGACGCTCGGCGGAATCAAGCGAGGCAATCTTCTTTAGCGCCGATGAACGAAGATTCGCTGGAATGCGCCGGCTCTTGCCGGTGTCCCATAATAGCTCCGTATCGGCGTCCGCGAAGCTTCTGATCACAATCGAATCATAACGCGAATCGTTAAGAACGGCAATCGTTATTAAGTCCGGACTTAAAGGCCCGGCTCATGGACCTCTCATCTTTTGCTTGCAATCTTAGGTGAAAAGTATAACTGTTATACATAAACACGTTTTCTATGCCGAAAACTCTTGAGACCCCAAAGCCGCATACCGCCGAAGAGATCGCGGAACTCGCCGACAGCGGCGAAAGCATCTCGCGCTTCTTTACCAGGAAGGGCAAGATGATGCAGCCTATTCAGCGTGTCAATGTGGATTTTGCGCAGCCGATGCTGCAAGAACTCGATCAGGCGGCAATGGAGTTGAATATCAGCCGCCAGGCCGTCATCAAGACGCAGTTGCGCCATGCACTGGATCAGCAGCATCTGGCGCGAAGAGCGCGGTGAGCGGAGATTGAATGATTTTCGGGATGCGATCTACCGTCCCGGCTCCTCCGCCGTCATCGCCTCTTCAGCACGTTCGCTTTCTTTAGCCACCTTGCGCAGGCTCACATGCTCAAAGCGCGCCCAGATCAAGCCCACGGGCACGATTCCGAGAAAGCTGACCACCAGCAGCGTTGCCGCGCAAGCCGTGGCCGGCTCAGCCGCAACGCCGAAGAAGCCACTCAACGCCGCAGCCACAAAGCCAATCTGCGTGAACCAGCCAACCACCGGCAATTGAAGGGCGCTTGCGGCCATGCCCCAGGCCATCAGAAGCATACACTTGGCCAGCGTCAGATCGGGCGCAAAAGCTTGAATGATCTCCATATAGGCCAATACAATCAGTCCCCACATCAGCAAGGACAGCATACTGACCGCGGCGAAGTCCGAGAAGCTGCGCATCGTATCCAGACCGGTCTGAAAGGCGCGAATCTTGTTACTGACCGCAAGCCCCAGCTTGACCGAAACCCTTCCCAAGAGCCGTTCCGCATACCAGGCCACTCTCTCGCCTGCCATGCGAACCGACAGAAGAAAGATCCCGCCCGCAACAATGGCAATCAGTCCTTTCCGCGCCACCATCTTGAAAATCTCCGGATGGGGAAGCGCGCCCTTGGGAGCCAGCAGAATCACGGAAAAAAAGAGCAGCGCCATGGTTCCCGCGTCCAGAAGCCGCTCGACAATATAAACCGCAACCTGATTGCTAAGGGGCAACCCGGTCTTCCGGGCCACCAGGTAAGGCCGCACCGGATCGGCGATCCTCCCCAGCAAAGCGACACCGGTAAACCCAATCACTTGCGTGCCCAATAGCGACAACGGCCCCACTTTCTTGATGTGCCGCAGCAGCAGCGCCCAGCGAATGGACCGGAGCGTGTAGCAAAAATAAATAAGGCACAGCGCAAACGCGATCCGGCCCCAACTCGCCTGTTGAAACTCTTCCAGAAAGGCCTGCCAATGAAAGGGATACCGGTGCTGCCCATAGACCGCCAGCACCGCAAACGCCGCCAGCACCGCCAAACCCAGAATCAGTTGATGTTTCTTCAAGAATTCTCCGTTCCTGAACCTATGAATATCTGCTTTCTCTAGTTTCTCACCCGCGGACTCGATGATTCATTAGCGGGATGCAACCGCCAGCGATGGATTGTTCGCCGTCTCCCTGGCCTGGGCCTCGCGGGCCAGCACAAGGCGATTGAACTCATGAATTACGCGCGCCACGTAGGCCCGCGTCTCGTGGTAAGGCGGAATGCCGTGGTATTTGTCCACCGCCTCGGGGCCGGCGTTGTAAGCGGCCAGCGCAAGCGCAAGATTGTCGTGGTAGCGAGTCAGAAGAGCGTCCAGATAAGTTGCCCCGCCGCGCACATTCTCCACCGGCATGAAGCTATCGGCAACGCCCAGGCCCTTGGCCGTCGCGGGCATCAGTTGCATCAGCCCGCGCGCGCCTGCCGGGCTCACGGCATGGGCATTGCCGCCGCTCTCGGCTTTTACCAAACTGGCCAGCAGGTCCACATCCAGATTGTGCGCCTGCCCGGCTTTGTTCAGCATCTCGCGCAGATCGGCGGCTGAGAGTTTGCCGTCCGCACTGGCTAACGGAAAAGCCGTGGGCGGAGGCTGCTGCATCTCTGGCGGCGCGGGCGCGTCGGGAATCGTCTCGAAGGCGGCGATCTCTTCCGGCTTGATTTCGATGTAATTGTCCTCGCCGGGGGCAAGAAAGAGCCGGGTGCGGCCCTCGAACACGGCGTGATGGTGACAGCTTATCTCAAAGCCATTGCGCAGCGTGATGCGTTCGCCAGCTTGGGCCAATGGAGTCAGGGCAGCCATAGCCGCACCGGCGCAAAGGGAAAGGCGAATTGTGCGGCGAAGCTTCAAAAAAATGTGCCTCAAGGGCTAAAGCCCCGGATTTACTTTGCTGCATTTACGGCACGACTAAAGTCGCGCCCTTTCAAAACAGTTTCTAAAGCAGAGTATTTCCGCAGCCTTTAAAGCCCTAGCCTACCAGCCACTATCTTCCAGACTCGATGCGTTTGGCAACAGCCGCCTCCAGCATCACGGCCACGCCGTCTTCATTGTTGGACGGAGCCTGCATCCAACCGCGCGTCTGGGCCATGGCGCGCAACTCCTGCGCCGCGTTGCCCATGATCACGCCTTGCCCAGCCCACTCCAGCATATCCACATCGTTCCAGTTGTCGCCAATGGCCATCGTCTCATTTCGCTCGACGCCGAGCCGGGCCGCCAATTTCTCCAGAGATCGCCCTTTGGTGACACCTACTGGCATCAAGTCCAGAATCGCCAGATCGCGCCCCGGATAGCCGGTCGGCACGCATTCGCACAGACCGCCCCATTCGCTCTTCTTAACTGCCTCTTCGGCCGCGCGCATTTGGCTCAGAGTGCCGGCGGCCATTCCCTGAATGGGGTCGCTGCCGTTCGCAAGCGCCAGTTCCAGCGGCTTGACCACCTCAATGGCGCTGCGATTGGACTCGACCCACAAAGCGATATGCGCGTGTGTCTGCTCCATATCCTCGAGCACCAGCTCACCGGGCCCCGGACGGTCAAAGGTAAAGACCAGCGCTCCAAAGGGCCGCAAAAGCCCGCAAAGCCCGCGCGCGATCTCAGAATCCAGCAGGGTGCGCTCGATTGTCTCGCCTCCCAATGTGCGGACCACTGCACCATTGGACGCAATCAGGGGCATATCCGCTCGCAGCCCCAGGCCTTGTAGTAGCGGCGCAACAAAAGCCACGCGCCGTCCCGTGGCCACCGCCACCGTGATGCCCACCTGCTGCGCAGCCTTCAACGCCAGCACTGTGCGCGGCGTCAGCGCCTTGGCAAAGCCCGGCAGCAAAGTGCCATCCACATCGATTGCCACCAGCCGAATGGGAGAATGCATACCTCCAGTGTACCGGGCGTCTGTGTTGCGGCCAACATCGACCAGAATTCAGCGCTGGACTAACAGCTTCCAGGCCTTCGGTGCGGAGTGATGAAGCTGGTGGTCGATTGATAAGAAACAAGCGTTGACCGGGAGGTCCACGCCACAGATGGGATGAGACGGCTGGTCTCGCGGGCAGCTAAGCTGTACGCAACGCACTCGAGGTGCTAAAAGGAGACCAGCCAATGAAGAAGGTTAGCAAACAAATGCGAAAGATGGAAGTGGCCGACAAACCGGAGATGACCCTCGGCCTCGATATGGGCGATCGATACAGCCACTATTGCCTGCTGAACGCCGGCGGTGACGTGGTCGAGGAAGGGCGCATGCAGAGTACCGAAGCCGCGCTCAGACGCCATTTCGAGGCCGAGCCGCCCATGCGCATCGCCTTGGAATGCGGCACGCATTCGCCCTGGGTCAGCCGCCTCTTGAAAGCCTTGGGCCACCAGGTCATCGTGGCCAACGCGCGCAAGATCCCGGCCATCACCGGCTCTGAATCGAAGAACGACAGAAACGATGCGGAGAAGCTGGCCCGCTTTGCCGCCTATGATCCCAAGCTGCTTTCGCCGCTGGAGCATCGCAGACCCGAGCGCCAACTGGACCTGAACCTGATCCACGCCCGCTCGACACTGGTGCGGGCGCGGACGATGATTGTGAACGCCTTGCGCGGGTTGGTCAAAAGCGCGGGCGGGCGGCTGCCAGCCTGCTCGACCGAGGCGCTGCCCACGCGCGCGCCGGCGGCTATTCCCGCCGCCCTGGCGGCAGTGGCCACGCCGCTGATCGAGCAGATTGCGCTGCTCAACGCGCAGATTGCCGGCATGGACAAGCAGGTGGAAAAGCTGGCGGCCAAGTATCCGGAGATCACGCTGCTGCGCACCGTGCCCGGCGTGGGGCCGATCGTCGCCGCTGCTTACGTGCTGACTCTGGACCGGCCCGGCGCGGCCAGCAACCGCTCGGCTGGCGCGTTTCTCGGCCTGCGTCCGGCGCAGAGCCAGTCCGGCGACAGCGACCCGCAAAGGCGAATTACCAAGACTGGCGACCGTTGCCTGCGCAGCTTGCTGGTGCAGTCGGCGCAATACATTTTGGGACGCTTCGGGCCGGATTCCGAGCTGCGCCGCTGGGGGCTGCGGCTGGCGTCGACGGGCGGCAAGCGCGGTAAAAAGCGGGCTGTGGTCGCGGTGGCCCGCAAGCTGGCGGTGATCTTGCACGCCATGTGGCGCAACGGCGAGTGCTTCCAGGCCTTTCCGCAGCCGGTGGCCAAGGCGGCATAGCGCCGCGGTTCCGGCTCGCCGGAAGGCGTTGCAAATCAGCCGCAATACAACCTGAAAGACGGCAGTGAAACAGTTTGCAAGCTGGCAGCACAGCATCAAGGGTAAGAGCAGGAGTTTTCATCGCAGTGGTAAAAGCCAATCAATCTCGTGTCCGGGTGACTGCGTTGGCCGGCTGGGCCGTCAAAGGCCGAGCTACAGATAGCAGCCCCGTTTCATCCCTATCGGGCCCCATCAGGCACCGAGCCCACAGCGGCTCTTGAGCGAGTGCGTATAGAAGCCCGAGATGAATCCACGGCACAAGAAAAGGCAAAAACAACAACAAAAGCAACAGCAAAAACAACAGCAACAGCAACAGCAAAAACAACAGCAACAGCAACAGCAACAGCAAAAACAAAAACGCCATTAAGGAAAAAGCAAATGCAAAAACAAAGACAAAAACCTTGACGATACCAGCCGTCTCATAGAAGAAGAAGTTTGGCCGGCGCTACAGTTTGCACGACACTAGAGTTTCATGCCTCGCGGGCCGGCATTGCCGTTAGGAAACCAATAAAAACCACGGCTCGATTGGTTTACCGGCAAGCTGTTCAGACGCACCGCGGTAAGTTCTTCGGGCTCGGAAGAACCAGTCCACTCTAGTCATGCCCGCCGGCCTACTGGTTTTTGTCGCTCTTGGTGAAGAGCGGAATATGGAAGGGCATCTCGGCGTTGGATTGCTTCCTGGCCTTGGCGTTGGAGTCCTCGCGGAGCAGGGTGCGCTGCGAGTGGATGCACAGCCAGCCGCCGCGAGTGCGCTCGAAGACGTGGGTGAAGATGCCTTTCTCGTCCACCTGCGCGGAGCCGGCCTTGTGGTGAAGCACGTAGGTTCCGTTGGCGACGGCAATGTCGCCCAGCATGCGCACCGTGATCACCTTCTGATCCAGATGCAGGGTCTTGTCGTCGCCGGTAATCAGCAGGGCCAGTTGCTGGTTGCGGGTGGCGATGTCGCCGGTGGCGGAAATATCCATGAAAGTTGGCGAAAGCACCAACTCGAGGCTGTACTGATCGCGCTGGTTGATGGCATCCGACCAGGTATCTTCAATCTTTTGAAACTCATGCACCTGCGGGCTGTCGGTCGAGGCGGCATCCTGCCTGGCCGGCGCGGAGGCCGGACTCTGGGCAACGGCGAGGCAGCAGGAGAAAAGCAGGGCAAAACAACAAGTTACAAGACGGGTCATAGGCACCATTCTCAGAGATCAGTGGACAGTGAACAGTGGAGAGTAAAAACCGGCCAGCTAAAAGTGAACAAATTCAAGATGATTGCGGTTACGTTGCTGGCAACCAACCATTGTTCACTGGCAACTACAATGATAGCTCTTGGACTCGGCTGGCGAAGTGAGGAGAGCATGAAAAAGAACCGGTGCTCCTAGGTGAGCGATTGCAGCTCTTCGGGCTGGTGCAGTGTAATCAGCGAGTCTTCGATGGAGATCCAGCCGTCCTTGCGGAACTGCCCCAGTGTTCGGGTGACGGTCTCGCGGGTGGTGCAGGCCATGGAAGCCATTTCCTCGTGGGTCAGCAGCAGCGGAAAGCGGAAGCCGCCTCCATCGAGGTGCTCGCCGATCTGGTGGGCCAGTTCAAGCAGCAGGCGTCCCAGGCGGGCGGCGACGGTTTCAGCCAGCGCGATGCGGCAGGCGTCCTGCAAGGCAAAACGGTACTCCTGACAGATGCATTGCACGGCGCGCATCTGCGCTTCTTTGTGGCTGCGCAGAAAGGTGAGGAAGCGCGCGCGTTCGACAGGCCGCAACTCGGCCGCCGTCAGCGTCTCGGCGGAGACTTCATAAACTCCATGCGAGAGCACCGCGTAAAGGCCCAGCATGGAGCCCGGCCCGGCAACGCGGACGATCATCTGGCGGTCATGCAGACGCCCGGCGGTCAGCTTGAGATAGCCGCTGCAGATCAGATAAAGGCTGTGTGCGTCCTCGCCCTGGGTAAAGAGCGTGGTTTGCGCCGGCTGGGTCACTGTGGTTGTGGCCAGTTCCAGGTCGGCCAGAACAGCGCTGCCCAGCGAGCAGAACCAGCCGGGCCGCCGGCTTGAACAGGCCGCGCATCCCACTGGAACCTGCCGGGTAATGTGCTTTTGCCTTGCCTGCGTTGCCGCCGGATTCTCTGTCTGCGCCATCGTGATGCCCCGTCCGCCGCCGGTTCAGGTTCTATCCTCCGGCCTACACCGTCCCTGCCAATTGCCGCTAGGGCCGCGCCGACGCGAAGAGAGAAACCGTTCTGTCCTCCCAGGGAAGAGACTTGTGCCTGAGGAAAGTGTGCCCGAAGCGCCTCCTCGCTGGATGTGATGGGCCTCACGTCTATGCCGGAGTTGGCGCGGGGTCTGGCTAGCTTCCAATTCTCAAGATTCTTCAGATTCTTTACCGCCGCTTGCGATCTTTTCCAATGAGTGTGGGATTGCCAGGCAACCAGTATCCAGACCGATGGCAGCAGGGGAAAGCCGGAGAGGATTCAGCAGAGGAAGTGCCACAAAACTTCATCAGAAAAGCATTCCTTTCTTCCCGAAGCGGGAAGTGTTTCATTTTGTACAGCGGAGGGTCTCGGATTCTGTTGTTCTCCCGAAAGGAACATCTCCACCCTTCCGGTCTTACGCCATGCTGAGGAGAGCGGTATACTCGCGTGAAAGGCTAGGTTCTTTTTGGCGCATGGGAATCCGGAAGGCCAATGGGGATTCAGGTCACTTTGGGAGAGGAAATTCAACCGGGAATCACTCTCTCTGTCGAATGTGATGAGCGTCACCGCTCGGTAACATGACGACGTCGTAATCTTCCGGTCATGAAGTGATGCTCCGCACAAAGAGCACCTTCCGCAGAGGCCAGAACGGGACTGTTTCCTTCGATCCGGTGAAAATCGCCGCATAGGGGATACAGAGAGCCGGAAATGCTTTTTGACGGAAGCGGCGACGAGAGCATTCGAGGCGGTATTCGATGCATAGAGACAGGCCTGTCACGCAGTTTCCGTTGGGTGCGGTTCCAGCCACGAGGCCGGGACTGCTTGCTTGTTTGATGTTGTTGCTGGGCGTGGGCATCTACTGCGTCCCCGTGCTTGCGGCCCAGACTCCCGGCGACAAGCCGGCGGCTTCGCAGGCCAAGGAAGCCGCGCCGTCTGAATTTGTTGGCGGCGAGGTCTGCGCCACCTGCCACGAAGAGGCAGCCAAGAAATTCGCCGACAACCCGCACGCCAAGATGGCACTGCTGCATGGCAATAACGGGGTGACTTGCGAGAACTGCCACGGCGCGGGCAAGGCGCACGTGGATGGCGGCGGCGATATCACGAAGATCTTCAATCCCGCCAAGGCGACTCCCAAAGAGGTGGACGCCAAGTGCCTGACCTGTCACGCCGCGGCGCATCCCAACTTTGATCGTTCGCCTCACGCCAAGGCGAATGTGAGCTGCATCGGCTGCCACTCGGTCCATAAGTCCGCCCCCGACACCAAGCTGCTGAAGGCCGAACAGCCGGCCCTTTGCTTCCAGTGCCACAACGACGTCAAGCCGGCCTTCGACATGCCCTTCCACCACAAGGTGAATGAAGGCCTGGTCAAGTGCAACGACTGCCACGACGCTCACGGCACCTTCGGCAACAGCAACATCAAGTCCACGGCCGATCAGAACGCCATCTGCACCAAGTGCCACACCGAGACGCGCGGGCCGTTTGTTTACGAACATGCCGCGGTCAAGGCGGAGGGCTGCCTGGCCTGCCATACGCCCCACGGCTCACAGAATGCGCGGCTGCTGAATATGCCCAATGTCAACACGCTGTGCAATCAGTGCCACAGCCCGGTTGCCGCCGGTACGGTTCACGGAATGAATGCGGGATCGTCGGAATTGGTGCCGTGCATCAACTGCCACACCATGATTCATGGGTCGAATATCAACGCGGCATTCCTCAGGTAATTGGAAATGGGCCGCGAACCTTCGATCAATCGGAGGTCGCGGTCCGGTTTTTGCAGCAACTTCGCATACGGACGCAAGATCTCGATGTGAGCGACGTTTTTTTCAAGTGAGGCTTCAGATGAAGAAGATAGGCTGGAATTCTAGGCTGTTCAATCAACAGCCCTCAACGGCAAAGCATTCGCGCTTCGGTGCGGGCATTGCAGTCGCCACTCTCCTGATGACGGGCATCTGTTCCGCCCAGAGTCCGGCGCCCGCCGCCGCGTTTCCCGCGTCGCAGACACGTGTCACTGCCCCGGATGGCTATGCGATCCACCAGACGGTGAATCTTGGCGGCCACATCACGGGGCGTACCGGCAGCCAGGCGATGTACGACACGCTGGTCAACGTGCAGTCCGGACCACGCCTGCTGGGCGAGAGCTTCGAGATGCATGCGCTTCCCGGCAAGAAAAACCCGTTTCTGGATAACCTCAGCGGCAATGCAATCGGCTTTGGCGGCGATCCAAACAACTTTGCCAAATTGGACTTTTCCAAAGCCAGAATCTTCGAATTTTCTGCAAACTACCGCCGCGATCGCCAGTACTTCGACTACGACCTGCTGGGCAACCCCAATATTCCCGGCGGGCAGTCGATTCCCATCGGGCCTACGGGCTCGCCTACCGGCTCCTTTGCCTGGCCGCAGGTGAATCAGTCGCCGGTGATGTTCAACACCGTGCGGCGCATGACCGACACCAGCTTGACCCTCTTTCCGCTCTCGGATGTGACTTTTCGGGCGGCGTACTCACGGAATGTCTTCGATGGGCCGAGCCTGAGCCCCGGAGCCAGCAGTGCCTTCTTCGCTCCATCGATCGGCTCGAGCGATGCCGTGCTGATGGAATATCAGCGCAACGTCAGCGACGATTACACAGGCGGAATCGATTGGAAGCCGCTGCGCGAGACCAAGCTGACCTATGAAGAGCAGATCGACCATTACAAGGCCGACTCCTACTTCAACCTGGCCGCCAGCGACTACAACGTGCAGGAGTCTGACGGAACCAAGGCCGCTCTGAACGACTATGACAGCCAGTCGCCCTTCTCATCCAGGTCTTGCAACGCCAACAGCATCGGCACGATTCCCATGCTTTCGGCGCCGACCACAGCTGGCGGCCTGCCGGTCATCAACCCGGCCTGCCCAGTGGTGACCAGCTATCTGCGCACGCAACCGACGCGCATATTGACTCCCACCGAGATCTTCCGGCTGCAAAGCTCCTACATCAAGAACATTTCCATGAATGGCGATATTCGCTATACCAGCGCGAATATGAAATTGCCCAGCTATTTCGACGGCTTCCAGGGCTTGAATGGAACCACGCTTTCGCTGAACTATACGGCCGTTGGCTCGGCCAAGCGCCAGGTTCTGGCCGCCGACTACGGAATTGTCTGGCAGGCGACTAAAACCGTCACCTTCGCCGATCAGGCCAGCTTCTCCAGCACCCACCAGCCGGGCACTACCACCATGACCAGCGGGACCAAGATCGCAACCCCTGCCACGGCTGGAAATGAAGTTATCAATTACGCAGGCACGCCGATCACGACCACGTCCGCCGCCGGCGCTTCCACTTTGGAAGGCAGCGGCGCCATTGGCACTCCGCTGACCGACTACTTTGGGCAGAACTTCCTGACCAATAACCTGACCGGCACATGGGACGTTTCGCCACGCGCCACGGTCTCGCTGACTTACCGCTACGGCGCGCACACCATCGCCCAGGGCTCTCCTCACAATCAGCCTTTGGCCGTGGGCGCAACAGCCAACGGAACCGTCACCATCCATGAAAACGGCGGCATCTTCACGGCCGCGCTGCGCCCCACAAACAACTGGAATGTCAATGGCTCGGTGGAAGTGCTTTACGCCGATAACTCCTTTACCCCGGTGGGTCCGCGCCAGACCAAGCATTACAGGGTGCATACCGTCTTCAAGCCGAAGAGCTGGGCCACTCTCTCGGCTGCCTTCAACGACCTGGAACGGCATAACAACACCAACAACAATCAGGCCGCCATTACAGCCGGCGACGATCCCTACGAGGGCCCCATCGGCCACGTCGATTACAGCCGGGTTGCCAGCCTGGGCGCGGTGCTGCTGCCCAACGAGCACTACGGATTCACCTTCAACTACGCCTATAGCGATGTCTATACAGCGACCAATATCTGCTACGACAACGGCGCAACGGCCACTCTGCCCGGCACGGCTTCTCTCAACAGCAGCGGTACGGCCAATGTCTGCCCCGGCGTCTTTGCCCGCGGTTCCACGACCCAGCTTGCCGATTGGTTTGCCAAGGACTTCATGGACGCCCCGACGCAGTACGCATCGGCGGCGCTCAGCTTGTCTCCGATCGACAAGATACACTCCAACATCGGTTACCGCATCAGTTCTGTAGCCGGCAACCAGTTCTTCAACGATGCGCGCGCGGTCAATGGCTCACTGCAATCGGCATATCAGTCTCCGTATGTGAATCTTGCCTATACCGTGCATAAGGGATTGGTGGGCAGCGCCGAGTACAATTTCTACGGCTACGGCGAGGGCGGTGCTTCTGGACCGCAGTTGTGCAGCACCTCGACTACGGTGACCTCGACGGTGGTGCCGTGCACTTCGCTGGCCTTTCCGACCGGCTTGACAGAATCGCCCGCCGGATTGAGCGCGCCGCGCAACTTCCATGCCAACAACTTGACCGTTGGATTGCATTACGAGTTCTGAGGCAAGCCGGCGCTTGGCTGAATTGGGCGGATTTGGCGACTCTGCCGATCCGCCCGTTCTTTCAATTTTTGCGACCTTCCCGAATTGCAGTTTTTTTGAATCAGGCGGGATGGGAAAAGGCAAATCATCCGGTGTGCGATTCGCCGAAAGGTTTAATGCCTTGACTGGAATGGTCGAAGAAAGGCTCAGAGGTCTCTCCATGATCAAGGCTGTTCGATTCACCTGCATTCTGGCCGCGCTGATCTTCACAGTCCGCGCTCTGAGCTTCGCCCAATCCTCCGGGGAAGCGATCTATAAAACTAAATGTTTGAATTGTCACGGCCCCACCGGCCTTGCCAACTCGGGAGTCGGCAAGCTGATGAAGGTGAAGCCGATCAACGATCCCGATGTAATGAAGATGACGGAGAGCGAGATGATTGAGAGTGTGCGCAAGGGCATGGGGAAGATGCAGGCATACAAGGGCAGCCTCACCGAGGCCGAGATCAAAGCGTCGGTGGCATATTTTCGCACCTTTCTGAAGTGATTTGAGGAACCTCCGGCGCAGTCCCCAAAAATGGGGATTGCGCCGGTTTGTGTACGATGGCTGTAAAGCCATTCTGGTTGTGGTCGCGTCGGCGCATCGCAGCCACGGGAGTTTGAAGTAAGATAAATGCTCGGCTGGGCGTTTCGTCCTGCATCCCGCCCGGCGAACAATTCAAGGAGTCTTGCAAATGACAAAGACAATTCGATTCCATCTGGTGCTGGCCGCTACGTTTGCTCTGGCCGGTGCCGTGTGCTTCGCGCAATCCGGCGGCGAAGCGACCTATAAAGCCAAGTGCGCCATGTGTCACGGCCCGGCCGGCACGCCCAGCGCGGGCATGGCCAAGGCGATGGGCATCAAGCCTACCTCCGATGCCGACATCAAGAAGCTGACCGCGGCCGATGTCGCAACAGCCATCAAGTCAGGCAAGGGCAAGATGAAGCCGGTTGCGGGCCTTACCGACGCGCAGATCAAGGACGTTTCAGTCTTCTTCAAAAGCTTGAAGTAGGAAGTACAATCGAGTTACTCGGAAGGTGGAGTTAGACGTATTGGCGTTGTCGATCCCGCTAACTCCGCCTTCATCGCAAACCCGCATCAAGTAGGGGGCCAAGGTGCCATTGCTGCAAAGATTCCGTGAAGCCTGGGTGCGTCCAGCGCTGTTTTTCGGCAACAATCCCATCAGCCTCGCCGGCGGAGCGATCACCACCGCATCCGGCGTGACCATGGTCGCCTATTGGCTGGTGGAGATCTTCGGCCACTTCAACGATAATCCCTATCTTGGCATCATCTTCTTCCTGCTCTTGCCGGCGGTCTTTATCGGCGGCCTGCTGCTGATTCCGGTGGGCCTCTTGCTGCGCCGCAAAAAGCTGCAAAAGGCCGGGCAGATTCCCGCTGCATTCCCCAAGATCGATCTCAATGACCATGTCTTCCGCCACGGCATTGACATCGTGCTGGTCACGACGATCGTCAATCTTCTGGTGGTGGCGATAGCCAGTTATCGCGGCGCGGCGTATATGGATTCGCCGCAGTTTTGCGGCCAGAGCTGCCACGTGATGCACCCCGAGTACACGGCCTACAAGATCTCCGCGCACTCGCATGTGGATTGCGTCGCTTGCCACATCGGCTCCGGCGCGGCGGCGTATTTTTCCGCCAAGGTGAACGGCACCAAACAACTGATTGAGGTCAGCCTGCATCCGTTTGCGGGGATTGCTCCAAAGATCATTCCCGATTATCCGACGCCTATTGAATCGCCGGTGCAAAATCTGCGTCCGGCCCGCGTGATCTGCGAGGGATGCCATACACCGGCCCGTTTTGTGGGTGAAAAGCTGCTGGTCAAGTCCAGCTTTGCCGACGACGAAAAGAACACTGAGACGCAAAGTGTAGTGGTGCTGCACCTGGGCGGGCGCGACTCGCTCTCGCATCTGACTGGAATCCACGGTGTGCATCTGGGCCACATCGAGTACGTCACCACCGACCCCACGCGCACCACGATTCCCTGGGTGCAGAAGCGCAACGACGATGGCTCGGTTACCGAGTTTGCAAGCTCGACCATCGCCGGTAAGGGCGTGCCCGCGGGCGAGCGCCGGGTGATGGATTGCATCGACTGCCACAACCGCGCGGCGCATACATTTGTAACCGCCGAAGACGCGCTGAATCGCGCCATGGCCGAGGGTGCCGTGAGCCCCGACCTGCCCTGGGTGCATAAGGAAGGTCTGGAACTGCTCAAGGCCAACTATGCCAGCGAAGAAGAGGCGCGGGTGAAGATCCCCGCCGCGCTTGAGGCGTTCTACCGCGCGCAAAATCCCGAGGTGCTGGCCACCAAGGCAGCGCAGGTGAAGTTGGCGGGAGACGAACTAGCGGTCCTCTACAGCCAGAATATCTTTCCGTTTATGAAGGTGACTTGGGGAACGCATCCCAACCATATCGGCCACATGAGTTATCCGGGCTGCTTCCGCTGCCACGACGGCGACCACGCGGCCAAGGATGGCACGGCGATTACGCAGGACTGCTCGGCTTGCCACAATCTATTGGTGGTGGATGAAGCCAAGCCCAAGGTGCTGGCCGATTTAGGCATTCAATAATCTTTACCGCATCCCGCACAGTTGTGATATGACTGGAAACGTCATGCTAATCGAATTTTGGGAAAGTCTGTGCGGCTACGACAAATGGACGCAGACCGAGGCGACTGTCGAGTCATCCAATTACGTCGATGTGAAAGTCAAATCGTGGGACAACTCGCGGAACGGGATGGAACAGCCCGAGACGACGGTGAGTCAGGTGACCAGCGTCATCACCTGGACCGATGAATCGAAGAAGCTGTACAAGAGCCAATTTACGGTGACGGAAGCCTCCCGGCTGTTTGGCAAGTACAGCGGAGATACGGTGCCTATTCGCTATAACCCAGCCAACCCGCACGACTTTTATCTCCGCGAACTGCGTGAGTTCGAGATGTATTCGATGCTGAAAAAAGTGCTTTTGGTAATTGTCGGCATTGCAATTTCCATCTATTTGCTGTTGCGGCATCTGAGCTGATTTCCCGCGTCTTATCTCTAAACTTCGCATACAAAGACGCTGTCTTCGCAACGCTGTTCGTTGCGACAAGCAGAGCATGGGGAGACGCACCTACAACGAAAAAAATCGCACGGCTCCGAGTGCGGCCGCCCAAAGCAAACCCTGCGCCGCGAGTGTCGGTAGATTTTGTTTCAACGATCGCCAACTCTGTGCGACGAAAGCGACGATGATCGGCAGTTCAGCGACCATTAAAATCTGAAAAATATGAGCCTGCCAACCCTCGTCCGCGGGGGGATGATTTCCAAATTCAATCACGCCTTCAATCACGAGCGCCAAGGCAATCAGCGACATCGCGATTGGGGCAATTCCGCATACGCGCTTCAGCTTATTTGAATCCACCATCGGATAAATCCTCCTCCGATTCTCTGGAATCCTCGGCTTGCTGGGATCTCAGCCATGCGTCCCGTTCTTTGCCGAGTGTACCTCAACTTTTCGGCGTTCCGCAATCACGAATCTCTCTCGAGCGGATAGCGAGCAATTGGCCCCACCGCAGGTGGCATGATAGGCTGGCTCTTCGGTTTGAAGGAGCCAAATCCCGATGCATTCCAGTACGCCCATCCATTTCAATCTTGTTGCCGCGGCTCATGCCGCGATGATCGAACACGGTTTTCAGCCGGATTTTCCCGACGGAGCCATCCAGGAACTGGCCACGATCCAGGCCCATCCCGAACCGCCCGCGGCAGCCGGTGCACAGGACTTGCGCAGCCTGCTCTGGTCCTCCATCGATAACGATACGTCCAAGGATCTGGACCAGATCGAGTGGGCCGAGCAGCTTCCAGATGGCCGCATACGCGTACTGGTGGGCGTGGCCGATGTGGACGCGCGGGTTGCCGAGGGCACCATCCTCGATGGCCACGCCAAGAGCGAGACGACCAGTGTATACACGGGCGTCAAGGTCTTTCCGATGCTGCCTGCCGAGCTCTCGGAGGGCATTACGTCATTGAACGAAAATGAGGACCGCGTGGCTGTTGTGATCGAGTATGCCGTCGATCAGGCGGGCACTGCGACGGATGGAAAGGCCTACCGCGCCCTGGTCCGCAATCGTGCGCAACTGGCTTACAACGGCGTCGGCGCTTGGCTTGAAGGCACCGGGCCCGCACCTTTAAAAGTTGCAGCAAACGCCGAACTGGCCGTGCAACTCAAACTTCAAGACGTGGCGGCGCAGCGCATGGTTGGCGGCCGCTTCCAACATGGCGCGCTGGATCTGGAGACCATTGAGACGCGGCCGGTGATGCTCGCCGATCAAGCCATAGACATTGCCCGCCAGAACAAGAATCGCGCCACTTCGCTGATTGAGGAATTCATGGTCGCGGCCAACGGCGTCATCGCGCGCACCTTTGAGCAGGCCGGCGTGGCTTCCATACGCCGTATTGTGCGCACACCCAAGCGCTGGGACCGCATTGTCGAGCTGGCAGAGGGGCTGGGCACAACGCTGCCCGCGGAGCCGGATTCAAAGGCGCTCAATGATTTCCTGCTGGCGCAAAAGCAGAAAGATCCCGACCACTTTCCGGACCTCTCGCTGGCCGTTGTCAAGCTGATGGGCCCCGGCGAGTATGTGCTGGTGAAGCCGAATGAAGTTTCGCCCGGCCACTTTGGCCTGGCCGTGCAGGATTACACGCACTCGACCGCGCCCAATCGCCGCTTCCCGGATGTGGTGACGCAGCGGCTGCTCAAGGCCTGGCTGGCCAAGGCGCCGCAGCCTTACTCCGCCGACGACCTCAATGCGATTGCGCTTCGTTGCACCCTGATGGAAGACGGCGCGCGCAAGGTAGAGCGCGAGATGCAGAAGCGCATCGCCGCTGTCGTCCTGCACAACCGCATCGGCCAGAGCTTTCCGGCTATCGTTACCGGCGTGAATAAGTACGGCACCTTTGTGCGAACTCTGGATCCGCATGTGGAGGGCATGTTAGTCGGCGGCGGCAAGGGGCTCGACGTTGGCGATAAAGTTACCGTGAAGTTAGTCTCCACCGATCCCGTACGCGGGTTTATTGATTTTGCGGTGTGAGGGGTAATTTAATTACCTGCCATGCCATAGTTGCTCTAAATACAATTCCCCGCTGATGTAACTGATCTTCGAAAGGGGCATTGAAATGGAATTCTTACGGTGGCACTCGATTATTTTGGGCATTTTGGTGCTATTGGTTTGCGATTCCGCAGGCGCACGGACCAAGACGCAAGAGAGCGACCTCATTAAAGCTGTGCGGAAGGATAACTTCCCCGTTGTCAAATCGTTACTCGATGTAGGCACCGACCCGAACGATAAGGATGCAAATGGCAATACAGCGTTGATGATCGCTCTGGAGAACGGCTATGACGACGCGGCACGGTTACTGATTGCTGCCAAGGCCGACTCGAACATCAGAAGCGTCACCGGCGCCACAGCGTTAACGCTCGCGTCGCAAGAGGGTTCTGCCGACATCGTAAAAGCATTGCTTGCAGACAAGGCCGATGTGGACCTCAAGGCAGAGCATGAGGGCGGCGTGGCGATGGTGTTGAAATTGGGCAAGTCGAATATCCCGCTTATTCCTATTCTCAGTGGCGAGACGGCGCTGATTACAGCGATACGGAATAACCATCCGAATATTGCGCAGATGCTTATCAAGGCCAAGACTGATGTCAACGCCAGCACAGACGACGGTATTACAGCATTGATGGTCGCCTTGCGGGGTGATTACCCGGATATAGTGGATGAGTTGCTTGCCGCCGGGGCGGACGTGAATGCCAAAACGCACAGCGGTTTTTCGGTGTTGATGGTGGCGGCGCATAGCGGCGATCTGGAGACAGTGCGGGCGCTTCTTGCCAACAAAGTCGATGCAAATGCCAAGACGGATAGTGGTTTTTCGGCATTGATGGCGGCGTCGGGATCCTCATTGGATTCTGAAAGGCTGGCCGGCGGAACGCAGAACGGCAACTATGCGACTATTCTGCCGCTACCGGGCCTTGTGGCAGTGGCGGTGGTGGACTCAGTGTTGCAGAAGAGGTTTCGAGATCGTTCTCGGGAAATAGTGCGAGCGCTGCTTGCGGCCGGTGTTGACGCGAACGCCAAAGCGAACAATGGCTTTACGGCGTAGATGGCAGGGGCTGCGAGTGGTGATCTGGAAACAATTCGGATACTGCTTGCCGCCAAGGTCGATGTGAACGCCAAGACAAACAATGGCAGAACGGCGCTGATGGAAGCGTCGGCAGGCAGAGATTCTGATCCGAAGATCGTGTTGGCTCTGATTAACGCAGGGGTTGATGTGAATGCCAAGACGGACAGCGGCGAGACGGCTTTGACACTGGCGAAGAAGAAGAATCACGAGGCAATTGTGCAACTCCTCAGCTCTGAATAAGAGAGCGCTGGCCGCCAAGGCCAATCTGTTCGGCAGATTACGACCGTGAGTCTGAGACGCGAAACCACAGCCATCTTACAGTTGCCCCCCTCTCGATGTGCAGTGGTGGTATTCAATCAGAGGTGCGAAGGATAGTCCAAAAACACAGTTCGGAAAGGAAAATTGAAATGAAAAGCTCGCGGAAACATTCGATTCTGTTTGCAACTCCGATGCTGCTGGCCTTTGTTTTGGCGGGCGCACAGACCAATGCGCAAGGGTACGCCATTATCGATGCAGCTAGAGGGGGCCATGTATCCCGTGTCCAGGAGTTGGCCCGATCCGGGGTCGATCTGAATGTCAAGGGACCCGATGGCCAAACTGCTTTGATGGCTGCTTCGGGATATTGCTATCTGGAAGTCATGAAGTTGCTGCTAGCAGACAAGGCCGATGTGAATGTCAAAATGGGTGATGGAACCACGGCGCTGGTTCTGGCTGCGGAGAGTGCTTGTCTTCGAGAGCACGATGCGGTGGAGATGCTGCTCGATACCGGAGCAGATGTGAACGCCAGATCGAGCAGTATCGGTACGGCGTTGATGGCCGCATCGGCTAACGGCGACCTGAAGATAGTGCGGGCGCTGCTCAACGCGGGGGCCGATGTGAATGCCAAGACGAACAGGGGCGAAATGGCATTGAAGTTCGCAAAGAAGAGGCACCACGCTGCGAGTGTGCAACTTCTACAGTCCCAGTGATATTCTTCAAAGCGACATGCCGCCATTTAAAAGCGTCGCGCCCAACTGAAAGATGAGGAGAGTATGAAGAAGGTAAAGTGTATTGCAGTTCTTTTTGGCATGGGATTGGCGCTTGCGCCGGCTCTCTTGTCTGCGCAGGCCACGGATGCAAAACCGGCTGCGCCCGCCGCTCCGGCCGCGGTCGCGCCCGACGCCGCGCCGCCCGTTATTCCAGCCGACCAGCAAGCGACCAAAGAGCAGTTGGCCAAGCTCTTCGAGGCGATGCGGCTGCGCGACCAGTTGGCCTCAGTGACCAAGATGATGCCCACCATCATGCAGCAGGCGATGGAGGAGCAGCTCAAGCAGGTGGCCAAGGATCACCCCGAAGTGACCTCGATGACCGACGAACAGAAGCAGGCCGCTCAGGCGATCGTCAAGAATTACATGGAAAAGGTGATCGGTGTCTACTCCCCCGACGACATGATTGCCGACATGGCCAGCGTCTATAAGAAGAACCTTACGCGCTCGGATGTGGACGGGATCATTGCCTTCTACCAGTCGCCCGTGGGCCAGCACATGCTTGATAGAATGCCCGCGATGATGAAGGATTCCATGAACCTGGTGATGGAGCATTTGCAAGAGCGGATCAAGCCCGTGCTGGATGTTTTCACCAGCCAGATGGAAGATCTAGCCAAGCAGCCGGCCCCAGCCGCGGTGCCGCCTGCCGCGGAAAAGCCTGCCGCAAAGTAAGTCATGGTCTCGATTGTGCCTGGGGGTGGAGTGCCGAGGAGGTTAGGCCCTCGACGCCGTCCCCAGCTCACATTCCCGCCGGCCCCTGCACCAAACCAATCAGATGTCCTTCGGGATCGGTGAAGCCGGCGATGATGCCGCCGTCGGGGATGGGGTGTGGGCCATAGGCCGTTTTCCCGCCTTTGCTCTCGATCAGCGCCAACGCGGCGGCCACGTCCTCTACAGCAACATAAAACGTGACATGCTCGCGCTCTTTGCCCATTGCACCGATGCCGCCGGCAATGCCGGAGCCCGGTCTGGCGATGGAATAATCCGGCAGAAGAGATTCGATTTGCCAGTTGAAGATGCTCTTGTAAAACTCTTCGAGCAGCTTCTTGTCACGGCCGAGAATCTCAAAGTGAACTACGGGGTTTGGGTGCGCCATGGCTTTGGCCTCCTAGGGAATTGATCTGTTGCAACTCGACATAAACAGCACTAACGCAAGCTCTAGTGTGGAGCAGGCGGCGCCGGAGTTGGAGCGGGAGCCTGCAAATCCGCCGGTAAAAACGCGCCGGCCTGCTCGTCCTGCACCAAGCCTATTACGCCATCCGGAGTCACAATTGGCGAGCCAAAGACTGCCGCATCCACTGGCTGGGTCAACTGAATTCCGTCACCCGCGCGCCGCGCGCCCATTTGCAGCACGTCCACCTTGGGCTTCTTCGTCACGGGATCTTCGCGCAGGCGAAAGACGGCAACCTGCTCCCAGGCGTCTTGCGCGGCCACGGCAGCTGGGGCCGGCGGTAAACCCAAAGCCGCTCCCGCCGTTTGCACTGGCGCCGACGCAACTGGCGCAGACAGCTTTAGTACGGCCAGCGATCCCGGCGAAGAGCGTTGCAACACCTGGATCTTGCCGTGACCTCCGCCGCTCACCGCAATCAGATTGTCCTGCTCGGCGCTGCCGCGCAGATCCACTGAAAAATCCTTTGCGCCGAGGCGCAGAGGGTCGCCCGCGCCGGTGGGCCGCAGCAGAATCTCGCGGCTGTTCTTGACCAGCTTGACCGCGCCCGATTGCACGGCTGTGAGAAACTCCGCATCGTACTTCCACGGCGTCATTGCTTCGGCAGTGGTGACCACCGAGCCGGGCACAACGCGAAAGCCCAACTCGACCGCCGCGACCGGATCGCTGGTATCGCCGTGCTCCAGCGTATAACTGGTCTCTACGGCAAAGAGATTCTCCCGCGCTTTGGCTTGCAGATCGCGAATCCACGGCGCCTCCATGCCGGGGATCAGTTTGTCCGCCTCGGCAGTAGCCTGCAAGCCGGAATCGATCAAAGTAAGAGCGCTTAGCGCCAAGGTGCGCTCAAAGGCCGAAGTGACAATCTGCACAGGCACTTCCTGGCTCAGGTCGATCTCCACGCTGGGATGCTGGGTATGCAGCGCCAGTTTCTCGATTGCCGAGAGGCGCAGATCGGCCACCAACTCGCCTTCGATGCGCACGCTCTGGTTCTCAATCATGCGCCGAAGCGGCCCCACGGTGTGCAGATCGCGGTAAAGAATGGTGACATAAAGCGGCGGCAGCGCGGTGGCCACGCCCTTTTTGAGCACAATCTCCTGGTTCAGCGGCGCGGCAAAGACCGGCAGGCCGTTCAGATGCAGTGAGCACAGGCGCAGGTTCTCAAATGTCGCCGACTGCGCCGCGGTCAGATTCAGGTCCACGGCCAGCTTCACATGCGAGGTGTCGATCTCCGAGACGTTGACCTCTTTGACCTGCAAATCCCCAATCTTCGCCGTTTGACTGGCCGCCGGGCTAACCGTCTGCGCCCATGCGCCCGCAGCCGCCAACAGACTCACGCCCGCAATTGCCCAACGAAAAGCTGCCCTCATTGCGCCCCCCAAATCCACTGCAAGAATAATACCCCCATCACTCCGCCGATATTTTCTCCCCGCGCAAATACTCCTCAGCATCGGCGCGCGCAAAGAGACGGCTCACCAGCGGCAGAGGCAACGGCGGCGTCTCTGAGAATGTAATCGCGTGCTTGAAGAGCTCTGCCGGCTCAGCCAGCAGAGCACCGCTAGTGGCGTAGAGCGTGGCAATCGGCTGACCCACTTCCACGCGAACGCCGCGCCGCGCTTGGAATTCGATGCCGGCGTGGGGATCGACCGGTTCACCGGCCTGCTCTCGCCCAGCACCCAGGCGCTGCACCGCCCAGCCCAGCGCGGTCGTATCCATTGCGGCAATCCAGCCGCTCTGCCAGGCCTTCAACACCTGAGTCGCGCCCGGCTTATGGAAGGCTTGCGGCTCGTCGAATACAGAAGTGTCGCCGCCTTGGGCCGCGACCATCGCTAAAAAAATGCGCAGCGCTGAGCCATCTTTCAGAACCGATTCAGCGCGCGAATAACCCAACTCAGGAGTCGCGGCCTGACCGCCCAAGTGAATCATCCATCCCGCCAGTGTCAGAGAAAGCTCACGCAGATCCTCGCTTCCGACGGGGCGCTCGCCGCGCAGCAACTCAACCGACTCCATCAACTCTATCCAGTTGCCGGCCATGCGGCCAAGCGGCTGCGCCATGTCGGTGAGCAGCGCCACGGCGCGACAACCGGCGGCCTCGGAGGTTGCTACCATCAACGCGGCCAGATGCTCGGCATCCTTCATGTCTCTGAGGAACGCGCCCGAGCCCGTCTTCACGTCAAGAACCAGCGCATCTAATCCCTCGGCCAGCTTTTTGCTCAGAATCGACGCGCAGATCAGCCCAGCATTCTCCACCGTTCCCGTGCGGTCGCGCAGCGCATAGAGCGCTCGGTCGGCCGGAACCAGTGCCGGCGTCTGACTGACAATCGACGCGCCGCATTTTTCCAGCACCGCCTCCAACTCGGCCAGCGTCAGCGCAGTCCGGAAGCCTGGAATGGCTTCCAATTTATCGAGCGTCCCGCCGGTATGGCCCAGCGCGCGGCCGCTAATCATGGGAACAACGAGGCCGCCGGCCGCGGCGATGGGCGCGACAAGAAAACTGGTCTTGTCGCCGACGCCGCCGGTCGAGTGCTTATCGACGGCGGCTTTGCCGAGCCGGGCGGGAGAAAACTTTTCTCCGGAGTCGCGCATCGCCAGCGTCAGTGCCCGCGTCTCTTCGACCGTGAGCCCGCGCAGAAAGGCCGCCATCAACCATGCGGAGAGTTGTTCGGGCGGGATCGACCCGCTTGCCGCGCCCGCGACCAGGAAGCCGATCTCACGGGCGTCGAGGGAGCCGCCGTCGCGCTTCTTGCGGATCAGGTCGATGATGTGAATTGGTGCGGAAAGATCGATCACGGCTGTGCCCTCGATGTGCTGACTGTAGAGATTATCGCAAGAGGCGGGCCGTCTTGTTCGAACTGTAAAGTATGGGCAGGGCAAACGCATTTGAAGTTTGAGCGAGAGATAAAAGGCAGGTGTTTTGGAGGTTCTGGAATGAGGCCTGAGTTTGAGAAAGACCGGCAGAAAGCTGTGGCGAAAATCGATGAAAAAGGGGTGTTTTTGGCAAAAAGAGGGCCATATTTTGCCAAGAACGGCCAAAAAAGGCAATAAAATGTTACTGTTTGGTAACTAGTTTGCGGACGTAACCTATTCAAATCGTGCTAGTTACAAAAATATGAGGAGGCGAAAAGGGGTAGGGGGGGGTGGG
>CAZDYU010000056.1:0-25896 GCA_964509755.1 uncultured Occallatibacter sp.
AAGAGAATCAGCAAAAGGAATCTACTTGTTCACTATTTACGGATAAGTACTAAAGTCGTGCCCTGGTTACAAAGCCTTCGAGAATTGCCTTGCGATGAGTTTTTCCGCAGCCTGTAAAGCCCTATTGATTCTATGGGCTTTATCGGCACGACTGAAGAGGCTGCGGAAAAAGGCCAGTTTAACGACAGAAATGGCTGATAATTCCCTCGGCGGCTAAAGCCGGCGTTGATAAAGCAGTGGTTATGTACGGGCTAGACAGGCTGCGGAAAAAGGGCTATTCGAAGGTTGCAATCACGATTGAGCGTAGCAGGGGCTAAAGCCCAACGTTGATATGATTGGCTTTATCGGCCCGACTAAAGTCGTGCCCTGGTTACAAAGCCTTCGGGAATTGCCTCGCGATGAGTTTTTCCGCAGCCTGTAAAGCCCGGACCCTTCACCCAATTGAGTTTTTCCGCAGCCTGTAAAGCCCAGCTTTCCTTTCAGCCCTTTGCGGCCCCCTTCGACTCCGCTCAGGGCAGGCTAGAAGTCGGGCTCTGATTAGAAAGCAACAGGTTTCAGAGGCTCCAAACTTCGATGCAGATCACGGATGACGGCGTGCAACTGCCGTTTTCAGGATCATTCCAGTTGATAGCCATACGGTCACTCCTTTGACGCGTTGCCCATCTCCCCTGAGGCTCTAGAGCAATCCAGTTCCATTGGTCAACCGGATTGCTTCAGATTCTCGATGCCTGCCCGCGCGCAGATCTACCTTGCCGCGGAAGTTGCCATACACGAGGACAATGTAACTATAGATCCGGCAACAAAATAGTGGCGCCTCATTCCCACCCATTTCCGCAAAGAACGCGGAAATGGTTGGGGCACCCTGACAGTATTATCTTGCCGGAGCAATAATCTTCCCGTTTGCAGGCTCCTAAAAATTCAGCGTAATCTTCGCCGTCAGAGCGCGAGGAGTCACATAGTGCGTGCCGCTGAAGGTGGACAGGAAGTTATACAGCGCGTACTTGTTGGTGACATTGATGGCCGTCAGATCGAAGTTGGTCTTGTAGCGGCTGGCGTGGAAGAGATTGTCCTTGCCGATGGAAGCGTCGAACAAGTTGCGCGGGGCAATGCGCGGCGGATTTTTGTCGTTGTCGCCTTTACCCGGCGCTGGAATGCTGACCAGTGTTGAAGAGTATTCCAAAGCCGGGCAGGTATCCGGCAAGGGATGGCCGGGGGTTGCCTTGATGCCGTTGCAGGTAAGACCGGACTGAAACTCTTCGTCGGCAGTCAGCGGATTGGCCGAAGCCGGACCGCTCAAAATAACAGTCGGCACGCCGTTGAGAATAGTGGATGTAGCTGCGCAAGCGCTGTTGGGGTCGTTGGACAGCGGGTTGTAGCAAGGCACCGAGCCAGCAACCAATCCCGAGTCATAGCGCCAGTTGAAGCTGCCCCACAAGCCATTCAGCAGTTTGCCGCGCGAGAGCGTGTATTGCAGGTGAGTGGTCTGGTTGAACCTTTCGTCGTGGTCGATACGGAAGGGCAAGCCGGTCTGGCCGACAGTAGCGCCGGCTCCGGCCACCTGAGGCGGATAAAAGCGCGCCGAGACCGACGAGGCGACGAGATAGGCGCTGAAGTTGTGAAATTGCGGAATATCCGCGCGCAAGGCATAACCAGGAATCTTCGAGCTATGCCAATCAATGGGGAATGTAATGGGCGTGTTACCCAGTACGCTGAAGTCGAAGGCGTTGTGGGTGTACTTCCAGATATACTCGCCGCTGACTACGACCCGCTTGCCAAAGGCCTGTTGCAGGCCGGCGTGAAACTCATTGCGGAAGCCGGGCTGCATGGTTCCAGAGACGCCGGCAGAGCAGTTCAACATCGGAGATAGCACCGCATTGGAGCAACCGCCGCTTGATAGCACAAGATTCTCATTGAACGGAGTTTCCAGTGTGCGCGCATACGAGACGCGCAAAACGGTTGTTGTCGGCTTGATGTTATAGGCAATGCCGGCGCGGGGCTCGGCTTGTTGCGCAGAAGTCATGCCGTTGTAAACGTCCCCGCGCAGACCAAGGTTAAAGAGCCAGTTTCCAGCCTTGATCTGGTCTTCAACAAAGAGGCCCAGTTCCTTCACGTCGGTACGGCCGAGGTAATTAAAGAGGCTTCCGCCGCGAGTTAGATCGTAGGGCGCAAGGACCGAGCGGTAACTCGAATTAATGCCATTGGGGCAGAGAGACTGACCGGAGTAACCCGCGACGGGTGTGCCGTCCAAGCCCAGGCAGGGCGCGCTGAAAGCATAGGTTGGATCGACGATGCCGAGGCTGTCGTTCTCGCGCAGGAAGGTCTGTCCGTACTGCGCTCCGGCCTTGAAGTTATGTATCCCCTTGGCATAAGAATAGTCAGAGTGCACGGCGACGTTTGTCAGTGTGCGATTTTGAGCGATAGATGAAGTTTGCAGATTGGCCGGGCCAAGGTCGGCCAGAGGATTGCGGCTGGGATAGTAGTTATAGTCGTCCCTGCGCAGAAACGCGCCCAGGTTCAATACCGCATAATTGCTGATCACTCGGGTATAAGTGGGAGATATATTGATGGTGCCAATCTTTGAATGCTGATCGGTGTTTCCCACGTTATTAAAAGCGGGATTGGCGCTGGAGCCGTCATTGGGACCGGTAGTCAGCACATTTTGCACATTCAAGTTATCGAATGAGTCAGGCGTCTGGAACCAGGAGCGGGAGTAATTCAGGTCCAAATGAATTGAATTGGCGGCGCTGAAGCTATAGTCCGCGCGGTCGAAGACGTTTTGCTCATTGCCCTTGTCGTGGAAGACCTGGAACTCCGGCGGGTCGAGAAAGCGGCCGGAGTTGAGCCCGTCGGCCTCGATGAAGTTACCCCAGATTTTGCCGCCATAGGCCAGATCGAAGCCACCGGAAGATGAACCAAAGGAGCCATACGAGGCATCGATGCTGCCGGTAGGTTTGGTAACGCCCTGGCCGGAGCGCGTGGTGGCGACGATGACCAGGCTGGTCTTGCCGCCATACTCGGCCGGCGGCGCGCCACTGATGACTTCGATGGATTGAATTGAGTTAGCAGGAATCTGGTTGGAAAATACTTTGCTCTGCTGATCGGTGATCGATTGGCCATCGACGGAAAAAGAGTTGGAGGCATGATCGCCGAGGCCGTGGAAGAGGCCGTTGGAGTCTGCCGCAACGCCGGGCGTGGAGAGCGTAACAAGCGAACTGAGTCCGGAGGAAGCGCTCTCCAGTGGGACCTTGATGAAGAGTTCGCGATTCACGTCGGTATGGAAGGTGGAGTCGGTTTCAACGAGATCGCCAGAGGCTTCGACGGTTACCGTTTGTGTGCCACCGGCAACATTGAGAACCAGATTGATGCTGGTTCCCACGACGGAACGAATCTCCAGGCTCTGGCTCATCGGCGCAAAGCCGTCGGCAGAAACGCTGATGCGGTAAGGATTGAAGGGAACGTTGGCAAAAGTGAATTGTCCGGCCGCGTCGGTCTGCACGGATTGATTGAGCCCGCTGACTCCATTGATGAGACGCACCGTTGCACCAGGGATCACGGCGCCGGACGGATCGGTGACAGTGCCGCGCACCGTTCCGGAATTGTTGCTCCCCGCCGCACCAGCCGTGTGGGCGGCAAGGAGCAGAAGCAGAGCGAAAAGGGTGCAAAGAATCGTGCCGTGTTTGAACGGCATAAAGGAACCTCCTGATGGCTTGAAGAAACTGGCAAAGAATAAGCCGCGCGATGTGCAGCCGCGGCATCCTCGGTGCGAGAGCGATTCTTTCCGGTCCAATGTCAGCCTGCGGAGAAGCGTCAGAGGCACACCCGCAAAAAGCAGGAGTCACTGGCATGGGGCTGAAGCGGGTGATCGGGAAAGAGGCTCTAGCAGCCAGCCGGAGGCGGCCGCGTAAAGAGCTTGGGGTGCCAGTAGCGGACGACCGCGCGCGCCTCGACAATGGGCGTGGGATTTTCAAAGCTGACCAGAACCACAACCGCCGCGAACACCATTGCCGGCGCGGCAGAGTGCATTGCCACGCAGAGCGAGCAATGATCAGCATCTTTGTCGAGCGGGTGCAGATGCGCCACCTGCACAACGGCCAGAAGCGCCAGCAGAGCCAGACACAGCAGCGCGGCTGCCCCGAAAGCGCGTGGCTTGCGGCGGTTCGTGCTCGAATCTTGCTGAAATCCTGACAAATTAGCCTTCCCTAACTTCAAGGATACACAGTATTGGACGCGCCAGCAGCGGTCAGGGTTCAGGATGCGGGTCGAATTTTCGCGTTTTGCGCTCCGCAAAGCCCAACCTCCACCGTCTAAACTGTTGAGCGATGGCCTTTTCCCGCCCAATACGTCTACCGCGGCTGACAGCACTGATGCTGCTTCTGGCGATAGCGCCTTGCGTCGCAGGCCAAAGTCAGATCAAGACGCCGTTGCCGTTGACTCCAAGCCAGCCAGCCACGATTGCCAATCATCGCCTCATTCTCAAGGATGGCAGCTATCAAATCGTAAGCAAGTACGAGATTGCCGGCGATCGGGTTCGCTACATCTCGGTAGAGCGCGGCGGCGAGTGGGAAGAGCTACCCGCGGATCTGGTCGACTGGGAGGCCACGCGGAAGTGGGAGCGGGATCACGCAAGCGAGGCCGCCGAGGCGCCTTCGCCGGCAATGAAGGAGGCCGCGGAACTGGATAAAGAAGAGGCCGACGAGCACGCCCAGGCACTGGCCGCCAGGCCCGAGGTAGCCAAGGGTTTGATGCTGCCCGACGAGGACGCTGTCTTTGCCTTGGACAGCTTTGAGGGCGCGCCGGAGTTGGTTGAACTTCTGCCCGTGGAACTGACGATGAATACCACGAACCGGCACGGGCTGGCCACGCTGAATCCGCTGGCCGGGGCCAAGGGCGATCTGGAGTTGGAAGGCCCGCACGCCAAGGTTCACCTGCATCGGTTGGAGCCGGCAATTTATCTCTCGCTTGCCTCGCGCGATGAGACGGAGCCGGTACTGACCCATGCACTCACGGTCCAGACGGGCGGCGCAAAAGAAGTGGCCAATCGCAAGCATGGCGCGCACTCGCCCACTTCGGGCTTTGCGATTGTCCGCGTGGATGAGCGCAAGGCGGTGCGCATTGTGGGCGCAATTCACGTCAGCTTGACCGGCACGGTGACGCAGGATGAGGATGTGATTCCGGGCAAGGTGGAGGTGCTCAGCGGCAAACACTGGCTCAAGATCACGCCACAGAAGCCGCTGACCGCCGGCGAGTATGCGCTGGTGGAGATTCTCTCGCCTTCAGAGATCAATCAGTCGGTCTGGGAGTTCCGCGTGGACCCGGCGTCGGGCGACAATCCAGGCTCACTGGGGCCGATTTTGAAGCAGGATTGAGTTATTGCTATGTACTACCCCTGAGACCCCAGAAGAATCCTGGTCTACTACGCTAAATGGCCGCTCCAAAACTGAATTTGCACGTCACCTGGGCGCAACGCGGCCCGCGCTCTTGCGCGTGTTGAACAAGAAGGCCGACTGATTTGCAAGAAATCACTGGCTTCGCCATTTCTCCGGCGCATAGTGGAAGACCGCAAACCTGGACCAGCCCCGATCTGGAAGTTGGAAGGGATGGCGGCCTTGATGGATACGCCTTTACTTGGCGGGCGCGGCGATTTCCAGCGTATGCAATTCCTTGCCAGGCTTGAAGCGCACGGCTTTACCGGGGGCGATGCTGACCTCAGTGCCGGTGCGGGGGTTGCGGCCAATGCCGGTCTTGCGTGCGCGAACGCTGAAGACGCCAAAGCCGCGCAATTCGATGCGCTCACCGGCGGTTAGAGCCTGCTTGAGGCCCTCGAAAACCGTATCCACGGCAGCCTCCGCCTTGGTGCGGGGCAGGCCCGTGCGCTCGATTACCTGATGTACGATGTCCTGCTTAATCAAAGGGGTACCTCACTGTCGCAACTTCTATTGACTTTACTACGAGATGCGGTTGAGATGCTAGAGGTTTCAGAAGGAATTCCAGAATATGCGCAATAAAGCAGAGGAAGATGCGGTTCAACTTCAACTGCTCCCGATTCCCTGCCCTCAGCAATTCAGCCGCTCCCGTTCCACCTTCACTCCGTCCAGCCGGCCTAGCAGCGTTACGGCGATCCGCTCGGGATTGAAGAGTTGCTGGGCCATCGCCTGAACTTGCACCGTACTGACTTCGCCAATCCTTTCGATGATTTCATCCACGGTCATGAACTCATGGAAGTACATCTCCTGGCGCGCCAAATTGGCCATGCGCGCATTGGAGCTTTCCAGACCCATCAGGATGTTGCCCTTGACCTGATCTTTGGCGCGGGTCAATTCCTCCTCGGTCAGCGCTTCCTGCTTCAATTTGCGGAACTCCGCCAGAATCAGGTCCACCACCTCCAAAGCTTTGCCAGCCGAGGTTCCGGCATAGACCAGCAGCGTTCCAGTGTCGCGATAAGGGCTCAGGTCGGAGTAGATGGAGTAGGCCATGCCGCGCTCCTCGCGGATGGTCTGGAAGAGACGCGAACTCATGCCGCCGCCAAGCACCGTATTCAAGATGAGCGTGGCATAGCGGTTCTCGTCGGTGATGGGCGGCGCGGGCACGCCGAGGCAGATCTGCACCTGCTCCAGGGATTTCTTATTGCGTGTCACGATGCGCGCATTGGCATGGGGCGCGGGTAATTCGTTGAGCGGGTTTCCGCCGGGCAGCGCAAGAAATTTCTGCGCCACAGCTTCGGCAAAGAGGTCGTGGTCCAGGTTGCCGGCCGCCGCAAAGATCATGTTGCCCCCATGAAAACGGTCGCCGTGATAGGCTACGATGCTCTGGCGGTCCAGGCGCGCGACAGTTTTTGTGGTTCCCAGAATCGGCCGGCCCAGCGGATGATCTCTCCAGAAGGCCTGGGTGAAGAGTTCGTGAACCAACACGTCAGGATTGTCCTCGTCGATCTTGATCTCTTCCAGGATCACGCCGCGTTCGCGCTCAATGTCAGGCGCGGTAAAGACCGGATTGAGCACCAGGTCGGCCAGCACATCCAAGGCAATGGGAACGTGCTCGGCCAGCGACTTGACGTTGAAGCAGATCGTCTCCATGCCAGTAAAGGCGTCCAGGTTGCCGCCGATCGAGTCCATTTCGCGGGCAATCTGCTTCGCCGATCGGGATCGCGTGCCCTTGAAGAGCATGTGTTCGACAAAGTGAGAGATGCCGTTACACTCGGCCAGCTCACTGCGGGAGCCGGATTTGGTCCATACGCCCATGGCTACGGAACGCATGTATTCCATTCGCTCGGTCAGCACGATCAGGCCGTTCGGCAATACGGTGCGGCGAAGATTTCGCTCAGTCTTCATCGATCTCCAATCCTTCGATTGTAGGCCAACGCGGTTTACCTCGGCGTGGGTTGGCTCCAGGACAGGAATGCGGCATTGGGGGGAAATGCTCTATGCTGGCCCAAGCCATGCCAGAAGATTTTAGACAACTCGTGCCCCTCGACGCTAGTGGCAAGCAGGATGCAAAGGTTCTTTTTGGTCTGGATGCGGAGGCACTGGCAGCGCTGATGGCGGAGGCGGGTGAGCCGGCTTGGCGCGGGCGCCAGTTGGCCGATGCGGTTTATCGTCAGCGGGTTACGGATTTGGATGCGATCACTACGCTCCCACAAACACTGCGTCAGAGGCTGAATGCGGAGGGCTGGCAGGTTGGCAGGCCGGAGATCGTCCAGGTCTTCCAATCGGTGGATGGAACGGAGCGGTACCTGGTTCAGGGCCAAGGCGGCAAAGGGCTGACGGTCGAGACGGTTTGGATGCCGGAGGGCGACGATGGCGAGGCAGGCGACGGCAGCGATTTGGAGACGGCTGCCGACGCAGACAAGCGCTGGCAGCAGGCGACAATCTGCGTCTCAAGCCAGGTGGGCTGCGCGGTGAATTGCCAGTTCTGTTTGACGGCCAAACTCGGATTGCAGCGCAATCTCTCGGCGGGCGAGATTGCCGGACAGGTGGTTGCCGTGCTTGCGCGTCACGATGTCCAGGTCGGCCGCGACCGCGTGAATCTGGTCTTTATGGGCATGGGCGAACCGTTTCTGAATTACGACAACTTCATGAATGCGGTGCGGTTGCTGGTGCGGGAGGTTGGCCTGAGCCCGCAGCGCATGACGGTCTCGACCTCTGGAATTGTGCCCGGCATCGAGCGCTTTGCCCATGAGCCACCGGAGTTCCGCCCCAAGCTCGCCATCAGCCTGAATGCGCCCAACGATGCGGTTCGCGGCGAGATTATGCCCGTCAACCGCAAGTGGCCCATTGCGGCTGTTATGGATGCGGTGCGGAAAATTCCGCTTCGCCCTCGGGAGCGAATCACCTTCGAGTACGTTCTGCTAGGCGGCGTGACGGATCAGCCAAAGCACGCCGCCGAAGTTGCTCGCCTGCTTCGCCGCACCGGATTGCCTGCCAAAGTGAATCTGATCGCCTGGAATCCTGGCCCCGAAATTGCTTACACCACGCCGCAAGCGGAAGCGGTCGAGGCCTTTCGCAAGACGTTGGTGGACGCGGGCATTCCGGCTTACGTGCGCAAGCCGCGCGGACGCGATATTTATGCCGCCTGCGGACAGTTGAAGCGGACGGTGGAAGGGTGAAAAACTCACCGATTTCAAGCCAGAATTTGGCGCTCAACGGAATTCAAGATTCATCCCGCTCCGGCACCCACTCATCGATGCGGGAATGGTCGATGCGGTCCTCGCGATCTTCGTGTTCTTCCAGTCCGCGGCGCTTTTCGCGTTCCTCGCGCTCTTCGCGGCCATCGCTCATAATGCCTCCCGTCTCTAGTTTAAAAGATCACGGGTCTCCTATCTGAAACACGAAAGCTGAGGGCCAGCCATTGGGATGTTCCTGCGCAATCCGCGCAACCGCGACATCTACGCCGCCTTCGGGTAGTAAAAACGCACCGTTGAGGGATAGTTGAAAAAGAATATCCAATAAACATTATATGAGATATGATATAGAAGGACAGTGAAAGAACAAGCGCAAATTCGCTGGGCGGGCGATGCAAAAGATGTGTTGAGCGCCTTTCCGGATGCGGTTAAGGGCGTCTTCGGATACTCTCTGCGCAGACTGCAAAAGGGACTCCTCCCGGATTGCGATGCCCGCAGGATGGAAACGGTAGGCAAGAATGTATGGGAACTGAAAACTGCCGATGAGCGCGCGTGGTATCGCGTGATTTATTTGACGCGAATTGGCGATGATCTTTTTGTTCTGCACGCTTTTGAAAAAGACAGCCGGAAGACGGACAAACGTGATCTGGAGATTGCAAAATCCCGCTTGAAAATGGTACTTGCGGAGTTGAGGAGAACGAAGGAGGAAGGCGATGGAAAATAAAACTAGCGTAATCACTCATGTAACGCGCGGCGATGTTCTGGACGATCTGGGCTTTTCGCGCTCCGAGGCAACAGCGCTGAAGTTCAAAGCCGACCTGCTGGATGCAATCCGCGAAGAGATCGAGCGACGGAGTTATACCCAGCGCCAATTAGTAGACATCCTCGACGAGCATCAGCCGGCCGTCAGCAACTTGCTCCAGGGAAAGATCAATCAGGTGAGCATTGAGAAACTGCTACGCTATTCCGACCGCCTGGGAATGCGCGCGCGGCTCAAAGTCCTTCCCGCCTTGCGGGCGGTGACGGCGGCCTGAAGGCTCTCAAGCCACTCCCAAGCCGTTAGACGGACGTGGCATTTACGCCGCCCGCGGCAGTTGAAGCGGACGGTGGAAGGGTGAAAAACTCACCGTTTTCAAGTCGAAATTTGGCGCTCAACGGAATTCAGGAATCAGCCCGCTCCGGTACCCACTCATCGATGCGGTCCCGGTCTATCTGGTTCTCGCGGTCTTCGCGTTCTTCCTGTTCGCGGCGCCTCTCGCGTTCCTCGCGCTCTTCGCGGCCATCGCTCATAATGCCACCTTTTATCAAGTGTGTGAGAACAGGGGCACTGTTTCGGCAGGTTCATCACCGGAATGGACCTGCCGAATTTGTAATTGCGCTAGTTGCTGGGTAGCGTAATCGGCTTGACGCTGCCGCAGTCGGGGCCTTTGTAGGTGGAGGTCGCCTGCATCGACATATCGACGGGCATGGAATTCGGCCCATGCTGCATGGTGCCTTTGAGATGCATATTGGTGGTAGAGGTGGTGGCGCTGGTGAAGGTCGCTTCCACGGTTCCGGTGGCATTCAACTGACCGGTGCAAACCATGGTGGCTGTCATGCCGCTGGATTTGATGGAGATACCGGTCATTTTGCAGTCGGAGTTATGACTGGGCGGAGAGGACACTGGGCCACCGTATTTGTCGATCATCGCCTGAGTCACGCAGATTTCCGTGGTATGGGGACCAAAGGGCGATCCTCCTCCAGCCGGCATCTGGACGCCGGGCGGCAGTTGAACGCCAGGCGGAAGCTGCGGCATCTGCATGGCCGGCATCTGCTGACCGCCCATATTCATCGTCGTGGTCACTTCCCACAGGCCGGGCTTTCTGGCCGACTGCGCCGAGGCAAACTGCATCCCTGCAAAAAGACAACAGCCCATGGCGATCCAAACTTGAGTCTTGCGCATCGAACCTCCTCGAGTCTTGCTCGTTTCACGCGCCGCTTCAGGCCGCGCGAACTTTTAATTTATCGCAATGTGGAATCGTCAGGGAAGGAAAAACTTACACCCGGCTGGAAAGAGCCTCGGCGCCAAGGGCGAGCAGGGCTCCGGTGACGCGACTGGCGGCGTGGCGGACCAGGGTCTCTTCGCTGGCAAAGTCGCCGGTGATGCAGCGCACGCCCAGCGCCTCAATGCGCTCGATGTCGGCCACGATGGGCGAAGCGCTCTGGCTGGCATAGCGGGCCAGCGTCTCTGGCGAGAACTGGGCGGTGTTCACCAGCGCGTAGTCGAAGATGGGCGCGTGAGTGTGCTCATAAATCCGCTCGATATGCTGCGAGGCGGTCAGGCCCAGGCTCTCGTTTGCCTGCGTCATCAGGTTGCAGACGTAGACCCGCATACCGCGGGCGCGCGCCAAAGCCGCGGGCATATCGCGCACCAGAAGATTGCAGATCAGCGAGGTGTAGAGCGAACCGGGGCCGACGGTAATCAGGTCGGCGCGGTCAATAGCTTCAAGCGTCTCCGGCAGGGGCGCGGCGTCGGGAGGGTCGAGCGACAACTCGACGATGTGCTTGCGGCTGGCGGTGATCTGAGTCTCGCCGCGGACCAGAGAACCATCGTCCATGCGCGCCACAAGAGAGGCATTGGCGGTGGTCACCGGGTAGATGCGGCCGCGGGTGGCAAGAATCTTTGAGGCCAGTTGAATTGCGCGCGCAAAATCGCCGGTGATCTCGGTGAGGGCGGCGACAAAGAGATTCCCGAAGTTGTGTCCCTTGAGCCCATCGCCTTTTTTGAAACGATGCGCAAAGAGCTGGGCCAGCAGATCTTCTTCCTCGCTGAGCGCCACCATGCAGTTGCGCAGGTCGCCGGGCGGCAGCATGTTGAAGTCGCGGCGCAAACGGCCGGAGGAGCCGCCATCGTCGGTGACGGTGACCACCGCGGCCAGATCGCCGATGAGGCCCGCATCCGTGGGGCTCTGATTCGCCGTGATAACGTGCCGCCGCAAGCCGCGCAGCAGCGTCGAGAGGCCGGTGCCGCCGCCGATGGCCACCACCCGCATCGGATCGCCCAAAGGAGCGCCTTCATGCATCGTTTGGGAGGATTTCCCGTGCAAAATCGAGCTGTTCAGTGAGGTCAATTGGGGCCCTTATGGAACCTCTGGATACAGCAACTCGGTGAAGCGGGGGTCGTCCACCATGCTTTGGAAGTCGTTGTCAACGCGAGCCTGAAGGCGATTTTTATGATTCAAATCGATGGCGCGGCCAAGATTTCTGAGGCAGTCTTGCGTATGCCCGGTGATGGCGTCCAGCAGCGCCAGGCCGTAATAGGCGTAGTCCGCGCTGGCGTAGCTGGCCAAAATGCCTTCGAACTGCTCGCGCGCCTCCTCGTAATACCCGGTGTTCAACAGCGAGATGGCGTAGTCATAGTTCTCCTCGGGCGTCAGAAAGGTCAAGTTGTGCCTGTCCAACTGCCGCTGGCAGGTGCTGATATACATCTTTGTGCGCTCCAGCAGCTCAGGCGGCGCGGCAGGGAGCAGCTTCTCGAAGGCAGCCAGCGCCTTGT
Organism: uncultured Occallatibacter sp.; assembly: GCA_964509755.1. Classification (GTDB taxonomy): domain Bacteria; phylum Acidobacteriota; class Terriglobia; order Terriglobales; family Acidobacteriaceae; genus Telmatobacter. The sequence goes on from CAZDYU010000056.1 coordinate 12,153, forward strand.
CGTACTTGCCCTGCTGCAGCAACTGCATGGCGGCCTGATAGTGCTGGAAGGCCGGCCCCGTGCCCGTGCTGGATTGGCTGGCGGATTTGCCGGAAGTTGTGGGTTCCTTTTTGCGGTCGTACACCACGGATCGGGCCTCTTGCGTCATGAGTTTGCCAAGAGCATGCACACTCCCGGAGGCGGTTGAGCCGGCCGGTTGCCGACAGAAATCCCGCGCCAGAGAATTGTGCTGCTCAGGCCCCCTTTATACGCAGAACGCCGCCTTCCGTCAAGGCTGCCCGCCGGAGAGGAGCGTTTAGCGGGGGAGTTTTGCCTGGACGGGTGCGCCGGAAGTGCCGTAGATTGCCGGGTTCAGCGAGGGATCGTTGTACATTTTCAACTGCCGGTAGAGCTTGAATCGCCGCGTCCCGGCCAGGGTTTCGCGCCACAGGGCGTCCAGGCAGGCGGCCAGGTCGGCGCGCTGCTCTTCAAGAATTGTCAGCCGGTCCAGGTTGCGCCGGGCGTGGCCGGCGGGAGCGTCGGCGCGTTCGGTCTCCTCGCGAGTGTGATAGAGCTTGAGAGCCAAGATCGACAGCCGGTCGATCATCAGCCCCGGCGACTCGGAGTGCAGCGGCGCGGCGGGGTTGGGCAGGCCGCGGGCTTCCAGCCAGGCCAGCAGGGCGCGGTCCAGTTCCTCGGCCAGATCGTTGCGGCGCTGGTTGCAGCGGTCCACGCGGCGCTTCACATCGGCCAGTTGGGCGTCGGTTGCGCCGGGGGCGCGGGCCTCGTCCTCGATGTGCCAGAGTTCGAAGTTGGCGCTGTGCTGGCGGCGGACGGCTTCCAGCCATTCAGAGGCTTCGGAGACTTGGGAGGCTGGCTCCGGCGGGCTGGGCGCAGAGGATTGCGGCTCCGCCAGATGACCGACGCGGGTCTCATGATCTTGCAGGTTGACGATCTCAGGTGCCGAAAGCATCGTGGACTATCCTTGATGTGGGTCCGTACGCGGACTATTGGGTGCGGTTGCAGAGTTCATGGTAGAACGATCATCGCGTGGGGTCTAGTGAGAGATTCCTTGTAACGATCAAGGCTTTTCCGAGTGCTAATTTGGTACAGCAAGAATTTGCGCGATATGAATCAACGAACCTTTCGTGACGGCATCGTATATAAAGAGAAAATAATGCGAAGAAGTCTTCTATTTTTCACCGGAGTGGTGTATTGTGGTGAAAACGATATGAGGGTTGCAGCATGGAGCAAGCAAAAACTGGCGGGCGAGGGATGAAACCGCAAGGTACGGCAGCGGTTCGTGCATCCATCAGTTTTTCGCCCGAAGTATACGAAACCCTGGAAGGAATAGCTAAAGAGAAAAAGGTCTCCTTAGCGTGGGTCGTTCGGGAAGCCGCCCAAAAGTACATCGCCGACAAGTGGCCGTTGTTTCAGACACAGGGGAAGATCGAATGAAGCCGTCGTTCTATGAGTTCTTCGCAGGCGGAGGAATGGCCCGAGCTGGGCTTGGGGCCACCTGGAACTGCCTGTTCGCCAACGATTTCGACCACAAAAAAGGACAGATATATCGCTACAACTGGGGCGATGCTGAGCTCAAGACGGCGGACATTTGGTCGCTCACAACCAAAGATATTCCAGATTCTGCAGATCTAGCTTGGGGCTCGTTCCCATGCCAGGATCTTTCTCTTGCTGGAGCCGGTGCTGGCCTGAGAGGAGACCATTCGGGCACATTCTGGCCGTTTTGGAACTTAATGACGGGCCTGATGGAAGAAGGTCGCGCCCCGCGACTGATCGTACTAGAGAATGTTTGCGGCACCCTCACGGCGCATGAAGGAAAAGACTTTACGGCAATTTGTAGTGTATTTGAACAAGTAGGATATAGTGTTGGCGCGGTAATTGTGGATGCCGCGTTGTTTGTGCCTCAATCCCGGCCACGCTTATTCATAATAGGTGTCCGGCGAGATGTGGAGTTGCCAGGGGATTTAATCGGAAAAGAGAGTTTAGCGCCTTGGCACACTAGAGCTCTCATCAAAGCTTACAGTAGTCTTCCCTCGAAGACAAAGCGCGCTTGGTTGTGGTGGAAGCTTCCGCTGCAACAAAAGAGAAAGTCGAATTTCGCGGACCTCATAGAAGAGTCCTCCGCAAACGTGGAATGGTTCTCCGCCGAAAAAACTCAGCAATTGCTAGACATGATGAGCAAAGTTAATCAAGCAAAAGTTGCGGTTGCGCAGCGACAAAGACGCAAAATCTACGGGACTGTCTACAAAAGAACTCGGCCGAATGAACAGGGGCGAAAAGTACAGCGGGCGGAGGTACGGTTCGACGATGTGTCTGGGTGTTTGCGAACACCGGCTGGTGGGTCAAGTCGCCAGGTGATTGTTATGGTGAACGGAAACACTGTGAAGGCGCGGCTTATTTCCAGTCGTGAGACGGCGAGACTGATGGGATTGCCCGACGAATACATGCTCCCTGCAAATTACAACGAAGCGTACCACCTAACTGGTGATGGCGTAGTTGTTCCCGTGGTGAGGTTCCTTGCAGCTAATATATTCGAGCCAATTTTGGAAATGTCACAGGCGCGAACGTTGGTGGCAGCATGAGCGTTATTCCTTGCAAGCAAAACGCGGAACTCCAAAAGCTCATTCGGAATTATGCCGAAGCACTGAGAACAGAAGCGCACAAACTTGGCACGCATGGTTTGAGCGAAAAGGATTTTTATAACAGCGGCCTCTTTCGTGGAGCAATAGAGCGTGTGCGCGGACAGTTTTCCGCGACGATGCGTTTTAAGCGCGAATTTGCTCGGAACGTGCTGAACCATATGCAAGACCAGGGATTCATCCGGGATTGGGAATCGGCTGGCGAATCCAACCGTCACGACTACATTGTTGGATTGAATTCTGGACGAGTCGGAGCGATTGAACTCAAAGGTTGCCTCGACGGCAATAACACAAATATCTTCGAGCGACCCACGAATGCGCAGGAATTCGTGATATGGAGCCTCTGCACGAATCTCGGCGCAGACCCTAGACTTAACGCTTGGTCAGGGATACATACGCGATTGAGCGCCGAAATCATCTCCAGGCAGCAACAGGTTGACGGCATCATTATTTGGGATATGGCCTGCGCAACAGTTGGACGTCCTTGCCCAAAGGTTGCCGATATGCCAGAGCGATGCACAGCGGTCGCACAATACGTGCTTCCGCCGCCTTGCATCTATGTTTTTCCCGCAACAATTGCGAGTCCAAGAAACAATCCGAAACCGATAGCGCAACCGCTCGTGGATGTTCACCTATTAAAAGCATTCCATGAGTGTTTCCATGGTGCAGACGATGAAGTAAACTATGTTGATTTCGAAATCGAGCATAATGGGGCCGATACTGAGAGGCTAACACGGATTCGCCGTGGGGGTGAGGTTGCGCGGGAGTCTGAATTGACTCCGATCCAGAGGTCTTAATGAATGCGCGCGAAGTAAGACGCCGCACGATGCAAGCGGTGAAAAGTAAGGACACCGGTCCCGAAATGTTAGTGCGTCGGCAGTTGTACGCGAAGGGCTACCGCTACAGGCTGCACAGGATGGATTTGCCAGGCTGTCCTGATCTTGTCTTCAGAAGCCGAAAGAAAGTGATTTTCGTCCACGGCTGCTTCTGGCATGGTCACAATTGTCAACGAGGCGCAAGAGTTCCGGTCCATAATCGTCAATATTGGACCCAAAAGATTACAAAGAATCGGGAACGTGACAAGATGGTTCGGGATTCTTTACATGCGCTTGGCTGGAAGATATGTGTTTTGTGGGAATGTGAACTAAAAGATATGAGCAAGATTGCGTCAAGCGTTCAGGAATTCCTTGATGTGCCACAAAATTGTGAGAGCTGACACAGGCTAATAATAGCTGTCGCATAACGATGTTTTCTGGAGCAAGCATGGAGAAGAAAGCGCTGCATCCGCATCGGCGATGGAACCCTTTGCGGCAGTCGTGGGTACTGGTTTCGCCGCATCGCACACAGCGGCCATGGCAGGGCGAGGTGAGCCAGAAGACTGCGCCGGTCGGCGTTAGCTACGATCCGCATTGCTACCTGTGTCCCGGCAATCAGCGGGCGGGCGGAGCGGTGAACCCGGTTTATAAGAGCGTCTTTTCTTTTGTGAACGATTATTCGGCGATGCTGCCGGATGCGCCTGGTTTAGTGGCTACGGATCGAATTGATGGTTCTAATGAAATTGCTGGCGAGTGTTCCTCCGGGGCTAAAGCCCCCACTGATTCTATTGACGTTACACGGGGATTAAAACCCCCGTCTCCCTCCGAATTGAGTTCTTTCAAAGCCGATTTGGAAGCTCCAGCTTCTGAAGTGTCTTCAAATTTGCTGGTGGCCGAGCCGGCCCGCGGCCTGTGCAAGGTTCTCTGCTTTCATCCCGACCACAGCCTGACGCTGGCGCGCATGAAGAGCGCTGAGATTCGCCGCGTCGTCGATGCCTGGACGCGGGAGTACGAAGATCTTTCCGGTCTGGGATGGATCGACTATGTGCAGATCTTCGAGAACCGGGGGGCAATGATGGGTTCGAGCAATCCTCATCCCCATGGGCAGATCTGGGCGACGGGGTTTGTCCCAGACGAGCCGGCCGCCGAGAGCCGCGCCCAGAGCGATTACCTTGCCCGCACCGGCCATTGCCTGCTCTGCGACTACGTACAGACCGAGCGCGCGGCCGGCGAGCGCGTCATCTTTGAAAATGAGTACTTTACGGCTCTGGTTCCCTGGTGGGCGATTTGGCCCTTTGAGGTGCTGCTGGTGAGCCGCCGCCATCTGGGCGCGCTGACGGAGCTGACAGCCGAAGAGCGCGACGCGCTGGCCGATGTGTTGAAGCGGCTGACGACGCGCTTCGACAATCTTTTTGAGACCAGCTTTCCGTATACGATGGGCTTTCATCAATCGCCTACCGACGGCGCGGAGCATGATGAGTGGCATTTTCACGCTCACTTTTATCCTCCGCTGCTGCGCTCGGCGACGGTGCGCAAATTCATGGTGGGCTTTGAGATGCTGGGAATGCCGCAGCGAGACATCACCGCTGAAGAGGCTGCCGAGCGTCTGCGCGCCTGCTCGGAGACGCACTTCTGGCCGCGCGACTGAGTAGCGCTTGGAATTTCCGTGTCCCGAGGAGTAAACTCTCGTTTTGAATGGATGATTTGGCAAAGACTATCGAACAGGCGCGGACGAGGACGCCCGCGCGACAGATGGCCGGGAGGCCTGCGCTACAAATCTTCAAATGAGGTGTCTGCAAATGCGTTTGCTTCCCTGGACCGTACTCTTTATCGCGCCCATCGTCTGTGCCCAAAATGCCGTGCGGCCGCTCTCCTCGGGGGTAGTCGCGCCTGTCTCCACGCAGGCATCGATTGCCAGTACGCCCGACCCCGCGATTGCCGCCGTGATCTCAGCTGTGATGCCGCGCGTGGCCGCCTGGGGACCGGTGAAGGGAGCGCCATTTTCCGCCACCGAGACCACGGTGCATGAGCAGACGCTCTCCGACGGGACGGTGATCAAGAGCACGGTCGAGGTGCGGCTATGGCGCGACTCCGAGGGGCGGATGCGGGCCGAAAGTGCGCTGACTTCAAGCGGAGGCCAGCCAGGCCGCGTCATTACTGTTTGGAACCCGCTAGAGGGGAAGGCAGTCACGTGGGTATCGGTCAACCAGACAGCAAACTTTACCTCGATAAGTCAATTGCCGGAGGCGCAACTGAGCAGCCTGATGGCTTCGCTTGGCTCCGGGCCGCGTGGTGCTGCCGCGGCGAGCGCATCGAGTCAGACGGCTGCCAATCTGCAAACGGAGAGCCTGTCAGTGGAGATGATCGGGGGGCTGGAGGCAACCGGCACGCGCGCCACGCAGGTGGTTCCCGCCGGAACGGTGAACAACGACCGCGACTTTACGGTGACCGCGGAGAGCTGGGTTTCAGCGGAGTTGAAGACCACAGTGCGCCAGATGACGAGCGACCCGCGCACAGGGACGGTGACGACAGAGCTAAGCAATATCGACCGCTCCGAGCCGGACGCCACACTCTTCAAGCTGCCAACGGGAGCCAATGCGACGGATCTTCCAGAGCCGACGGCTACTGGCGCGGGTGGAAAGCGATAAGTCAGACTCTCCACACCTGTTTTTCTTTGCCGGACGATTCCAATTCCGGCTGGAAACCGTCACAATACCGAGTGGACCCAATTCCAATCAAAAGAGCCGCGGGCGAACGGCGCGCTGCCTGGCATGGCCCCGGGCTCGGCCCCGGTTGGCTGGCGATGCTGGCGCTGTGCGCTTTGCTGCTGGCGACTGCCGCGACGGGCCTGTCTCAGGATCTGCCGACCACGCCGCTTGCCGAGTCGCCGACTCTGGCAGCGAACGCGCCTGTATTGCCGCCGGCGTTGGCGACGGTGTATGGCGTGGTGCGCAACGCGTTCACCGGCCTGCCGTTGGCGCGGGTGCTGGTGCAGATTGAAGGCGACGCCAGCACGGGCGCGCTGACCGACGGCGAGGGCCGCTTCGAGCTCGCTGGGGTGCCGGTGGGGCCGCAGACGATCCGGGTGCGCAAGCCGGGGTATCACGACCGCTCTTATGCTACCGAGGACGTGGACTACCAGGACGATGGCCCGGCGCACAGCGTACTGGTGGCCGCGGAGATGCCCGCGCTGGATTTCCGGCTTACGCCCACCTCGGCAATTCACGGGCGGGTTGAACTTTCCACCGGCGATCCGGCACAGGGAATCACGCTGAAGCTGCTCAAGCAGGTCATACGCAACGGCAGGGCCGTCTGGGCGCAGAACGGCGAGACCAGGACCAATGGCGACGGTGCTTACCGCTTTGCCGGGCTGCCGAGCGGGGTCTATGCGGTGTATACGATGCCGGCCTTCGAGAGCGAACCGGCTGTGAGCGCGGTGGCGGCTGGGGCAAAGGTGATGCGCAACGGCTACGCCAGCGTCTTTTATCCGGAGGCGCGGGAGTTTGCCGATGCGACGCGCATCCGGCTGAGGGGAGGCAAAGAGGCGGAGGCGAATCTGCTGCTGACGCTGGAGCCGTTTTATACCGTAAAGGCAACGGCGATTTTGCCGAATGGGAAGTCGTTGAGCGGCGACGATTCGAGCGGCTCTTCAGTACCTGAACCTAAACCGGCAACGGTGCTTGATGCTACAGAACGAATTCTGCCTTACACGCTGCAATTAGATGCTGTAACTCACAGTTTTCAAGCCAACCTTCCCAATGGAGCCTATACTCTCGTGGTCGGCGCGGAAGAGAACACCGACGCCAGCCTCGGTCATGATGGAGCGATGCGGCAGAAGCAGGCAGTTTTGTCGGGCTTTGTAGAATTATCAATTGAAAGCCACGCGGTGGCGAATCTCCGCATTCCGCTCTTGCCGTCCCCAACTTGGCCAATTCATCTGCGAACCGTGCGAAGTATTGCACCGACAAATACAAGTTCCAACCAAAGACAGCAAAACCTGGTAACGGTGACTGCGACCAATGCCGGCGATGCGCCAATGGGCGAAGCCGGTGAGGACTCGACCGCGGAAGATGCAGGTCCGGATTTGCTGGAGCTAGCCGCTGGTCCTGGCCCGCACTGGATCAGCACTGAGGTCAACGACCGCAGCCTGTGCGTAGACTCCTTCTCGGCAGGCGGAATCAACCTGGCGCGGGAGCCGCTGAATGTGGCTCTGGGCGCGTCTGCCCCGCCGATGGAGCTGACCCTGCGCGACGATTGCGGCCAGCTTGTTCTGGGTTTGCCGATGATGCTGGCCGCCTTTTTGCCTGGAGACGAGCCCTTTTATACCGTCTATGTGGTTCCGGATTTCGACACCACGAGCGACATTCCGCCAATGAACATTCATCCCTCCTCAGGCGCGACGCTGACCGTGGATGGGCTGACGCCGGGCAATTATCACGTTTACACCTTCGACCGGCCAGTGCGGCTGGAGTATAGAAATCCAGCCGTTCTGGCGGCTCTGCGCACACAGGGGCAAGCGGTGACGATAACTGCCGGAACGACAAGCAATCTTGTGCTGGAGGTTCCGCAGCGATGAGAAGGATGCTCGCGAACGAATGCCATCCGGCCAGCGGGGTGAGTGAAGAACAACCCTCAGGGGCTGAAGCCCGTGCCATTTCTGCCTGGTCAATGCGCGGGCTGAAGCCCGTACCCTTCATACGCATAAGACTTATTTCCGCCTCACTCTGCTGCGGCATCGCGCTGGTGGCTGTTACGGGCATAAGTGCTTTGGCACAGAGTGCGGCCCCGGCGGCAGCAAGGCCGGCTTATGTGCCGCCTGCCGCGCGCGGCTATCGCATTGCCGGAACGGTGGTGAATGCTGAGAACGGCGAACCGCTGTCCAGGGCGACGGTGACCGCGCTCTCCGAGGCAGACAGGCAAGCCGTGGCGTCGGTGGAGACGGACAACGAAGGGCGCTTTGCGCTGGAAGGAATGGCGGCGGGCAAGTACCCGCTGACGGCCTCGAAGCGGGGGTTCCTGACCTCCTATTACGAAGAGCACGACGGCGGATTCAGCACGGCGATTGTGACCGGCGCGGATCAGGATACTGACGGGCTCATCTTCAGATTGACGCCGGGCGCGACGCTGCATGGCGTGGTCAGCGGCGACGGCGGCGATCCAGTGGACGGAGCCGAGGTGATGCTCTTCGCCAAGCCACGTTTCCAGCATCCCGGCGCAAGAATCACGCAGGTGGGCAGCGCCCGAACAGACGACACTGGGGCTTACGATTTCTTCGATCTGGTGGCGGGCGAGTACCTGCTGGCGGTGAAGGCCGAGCCATGGTACGCGATGCATCGCCCGGCTGGAGCGTCGCAGAGCCCGGAGAACGAAGCGGCCGCGGCGCTGGATGTGGCTTATCCGGTGACGTACTTTGACTCGACCACGGACGAAGCTTCAGCGACGGCCGTTGTGCTGGAAGGCGGCGGACGCGAGGTGGCGAATGTGAATCTGCACTCGGTTCCGGCGCTGCATCTTTTCGTCCCAATTCCGGGGGAAGACTCGGCGATCCATGAACTCATACAACCACAACCGTCCACAATGAAGCGCACTGTCTTCGGAACGCAGGTTTGGACGGCTGTGTCGTTCAGTCAAGCGTCTAAAGCATCGGAGATGGCGGAATTCGACGGCGTTGCTCCAGGCCACTATGAATTGACGGAGGGCGATCCGCCAAGGGTCATGGAGTTGGACGCTACGACGAGTCAGCAAGTGGACCCAAGCCTGGGTACGCCGGTTGTGAGCGTTAAAGGTAGCTTGCGAAGCGCCTCGGGAGCGCCGCTACCCAGCAAGATAACCCTAATCCTCAGCCCTCTCGAAGTCGCGCACCCCGCGGACCAACTTGTCATTACAGCCAGTCAAGGCAGCTTTCAATTCCCGTCGGTGCAACCGGGAAGCTGGGAGCTACTGGCATTGAGGGGCGCGGGCACAGATGCGGCCAAGCAGGTGTCGATTGTCTCGACGACGACGGGAGGCAAGACCCACGCTGGGAATCTGGTCACTTCCGGCGACAAGCCACTCACACTCACGGTAACCCTCAGTGACAGCGATACGCGCGTCGAGGGATTTGCGCGTAAGGACAAAAAAGACCAGGCGGGAGTGCTCGTCTTGCTGGTGCCCAAGGATCCGGCGGCTTACCGGTCCCTGATGCGCATCGACCAATCGGACTCCGATGGCAGCTTTTCTCTGCGCGATGTTGCTCCGGGCGCGTACACGGTGGTGGCCATCGAGGATGGCTGGGAACTGGACCGGGAGCGGCCTGAAGTGATTGCACACTATCTTTCTCAGGGGGTTGCCGTCACAGTGACGGGAAGTTCTGGAAAAATAGTCCAGATCGCGGCAGGGGTTCCAGTGCAGAGCCGTTGAGCGGAATCCTGCGAGGCAAATTGAGGCGGGGTTCATTGAATGGGGTCTGAGAGGATAGTCTAGGAGAGCAGGTTCCAACTGCAACCCAGGATGGTTGCGCGGCAGTTCGGAGGGCTCAAAGCCCCGGAGCGCCAGAGTAGACAGAGTTTGCGATGAGGAGAGTACCAAATTGAAGAGGAAGTTATCGCTTGCGATACTGGCCGCGGTTGCGGCCGCGTTGATGCCCCTGGCGGCGACAAGCCAGATTGCCCCGGAGCGCCAGAGGCGCGCTGAAACGGTGGAAGCCACATACAAATGGGAGGCCTTTGCCGGCTACGGCTACACCAGCCTCAACCAGGTCAACCAGTCGCGCTACGGATTGCAGGGCGTGGACCTCTCGCTGACCCGCGATTGGGGTAGACACTTCGGCATTACCGGCGATGGCGCGTATTATTCCCAGCCAATCTCCTCGGGCAACCCATGCCCCACACCGGGCGTGTCTTGCTCTCCGTCGGTGGAAGCGGTGCTCTTTGGGCCGGTGCTGCGCTTCCCTATCTACGACAAGATGGACGGCTTTATTCATGTGCTGCTGGGCGGCGAGCACTCCGGCGGCGAGATGCAGACACCCAAAGTTTCGTTTGCCGGGGGATTCGGCGGCGGAGTGGATTACAAGGTGACCTCGCACTGGTTGGCGCGTCTCTCGGGCGATGACATCGCCTCGTCGTTTTCGTTGATAGGCAACACCAAGGCCCTTGCCTATTCTCCGCATGTCCGCCGCAACTCGCGCATGGCGGTCGGCATTGTGTACAGATTCTAGTAGTCTTCGACGTTGCAACCGTTACACTGAGACTGCATGGTTCGCGTCGCGATTGTCTGCAAACCGCTGAAGGAAGAGCTGGCCTGGCTGCTGCCCGAGCTGATTGTCTGGCTGCGCCAGCACGGCTATGAGCCGCTGATCGACAGCGAGGGCGGCTCGTACACCGCTGCCGCGCCGGTTGTTGATCGCGCGGCAATGCCTGAGCAAGCGCCGGCGCTGGTAATTGTGCTGGGCGGCGATGGAACGCTGCTCTCCGTGGCGCGCATCTTTGCCGCCACCGGCACCCCGATTCTGGGCGTGAATCTGGGCTCTCTGGGATTTTTGACCGAAGTCAGGCTGGCCGATCTCTATTCGACCCTGGAGAGCTGGTGCGCAAGCTGCAACGATCTGGACGCGCGCGCCATGCTCGCAGCTGAACTCTGGCGCAAGGGTGCGCTTCACTCCTGTTTTGAGGCGCTGAATGAAGTCGTCGTCTCCAAAGGCGATATTGCCCGCATGGGCGATTTTGCCGTTGAACTGGATGGCAAACGGGTGGCCCGTTTCCGCGCCGATGGCGTTATCGTCTCCACGCCGACTGGCTCCACGGCCTACACGCTGGCCGCCAATGGGCCCATTCTAACGCCCAATGTGGACGCGATGGTGGTGACTCCCATCTGCCCGCATCTGCTGACGCTCCGGCCCATTGTGGTGCGCGGCGACGCCTCGCTTACGGTGCGCGTGGAGGGGATTGCGAACCAGGCGGCGCTCACCGTGGACGGCCAGAAGCCGGTCGAATTGCTTTTGGGCGACGAGTTGCGCTGCCGCAAGTCCAACCACACCGTCAACCTGGTTAGGATCAGCGAAGGCGGCTTCTTTGAGGCGCTGCGCAGCAAGTTGAGCTGGGGCGAGCGGTAAACAACTTACCCGCGTGGGTGCATTTTCCGAGCTTTTCGCAGGAGCTTCCTGGTTCTATCGAACCAAAAGCGAATCAAACCGACTGGAATATGATCGGCTGGAGCCTGGATGCGCAGATCCGGCGAGATCAGCATCCTTTTGCGCGTGCGCAGCCCGATTGCCAGGTTGAGGCTCACATGCTCGCAAACCTCCGCCTCGTCGCTGGCGCGATAAGAACCAAGCCGGTAATCCGCGGCATTGTAGAGGCAGAACCCGTTGAAAGACGAGGCACACAGCAGCGGCTCGGCGCTCGTCAAGAGCTTTTGAGTGGCGTAAATACGCTCCTTGTGAAAACGGTAGTAAGTCAAGGGCTTCTTCTTCGCTTCCTCAATCTCGCTGCTCAGATTGGATAGAAACTCAAAGCCCTCGATTCGCAGTGAGAGCACATCGTAATAAACAGGATCAGAAGCCGCCCCAACAGCGAAGAGCGTTGAATCGGCTTGAAGACGCGCAATCGCAGCTTGGACGGCAGCCGGCGCGGGCAGCGCGGTCAGAACATTGTCCAGATCGACCACGCAAACGTAATTCTCGCGAATACCCAGCGCCAGGGCTGCATTCAGAAGCGATTGCCGCCCGATTGCCATGCGAACCAGCCGGCTGCCGCCCGCGGCCATCTCGCCGGTGTCAAGGAAACTGATATTCTTACCCACTGCCCGCTCGATCAGAGCCCTGGTCCCATCCGACGATCCGTTCTCGCCAATGATCGCGTGACACTTGAAGTTATCGGATTCAAGTTGTTGAATGTATTCAAAAAACAGAGGGATAGTACCCGCGCAATTTCGTGCAAGAGACAGGAACAGAATGCTGATCGGCATCTCTTAGCTCCCCTGGTGCGCCGAATGTGAAAAACACTTTACTGAATAAGTTCTCCCAGCAGCACCTTGGCTTTGACGGCCAGTGTATGCGCGCCATCCACATCCCCGGAACTCAACGCCGCTCGGGACTGTTTGAGAAACTCCCGAATTTGATCGGCAATCTTCTGCTCCTGGTCGCTGAGTCTTCGGTTAAGGCCGTTCAACCGGCGGTCCGTGTCGGCAATTGAGTTCAGCGTTTGCTGGCGCAGGTCGGGAGTGTCCCCTGAAGTAAGCTGGCCGATGGCGCTGACGCCGGGGCTCCCGTTCGAGGCCTGCAGTGAATTGTCAGGCGCGGGCACCGGCTTTTTGTGCTTGACCGGAGGCTTTGGCTTGGGCTCCGTCTGCGTGGTTGCCGTCGGCGCGGGGGTCTGGACGGGAACGGTGACTACCGGAGGAGGCAAATCGGTTGGCGACGGCACGGGATTGGGCGGCGGCGTGTCCACAATCGGCGGCGCCAGCTTTTCAGTCTGGGTCTTGGTCGATTTGAAAATGCAGCCCGTTAGCACCAAAGGAAAAAGAAGGATTACGCAGCCCAGGAAAGAGGCATGGCGGTGGCACCCTCGTCTCCTCTCGCCTGTAACACGGCGATCCGACGATGCACGGAGCAATCTTGAGGCGTCCGGCAAATTCATTCCGCTGGCCCTTTCACGGTTGCAATCTTTACCGGCAGAAGGTGCCGGCGTCCCCATTCCGGAGCGGCAAGAGGAATTCGCAACTGGAACTCCGTACCGCGCTCTTCTCTCGATTGTACTTCCACGCTGCCATGATGCAATTGCAGGATGCGGTAGGTCATCGCCAGCCCGATTCCGCTGCCGCCGCTCTTGGTGGTGAAATAAAGGTCGAAGATCTTTCCGCGAATCTCTTCCGGAATGCCGGAGCCCTCATCGGAAACGCGCAGAACGGCCATCTTTCCATCTTCTTCAAGCACCACTTCCAGATCGCCGCCAGCTTCCATAGCCTGCGCGCCATTCTGAATCACGTTCAGCACCGCCTGCTTCAGCAGGTCGGCATCGATGTTGGCCAGCAGCGGACCGGATGGCATTCGGCTGATCAGATTCACTTTGTGCGTGGAAAACTCCTCGGCGGCCAGCGCCAGAACATCTCCGATCACCAGGCGCAGATCCTGCTCACGAAGTTGCAACTCCACCGGCCGGGAAAAATCCACCAGCGTCTGGACCACGCGGTCTAGGCGGTGAATCTCTGCGTCAATCACGTCAAGGTGGCGCATGGCCGGGGCGCTGCCCTCGCCCAGTTTGTTCTTCAGCAGTTCCAGATGCACCACAATGGCGTTGATGGGGTTCTTGACCT
>CAZDYU010000057.1:0-25315 GCA_964509755.1 uncultured Occallatibacter sp.
TCGCCGACTCGGCGGCCGAGGGCGTGAATCTGGTGGGCGACAAGGCCTTTGCCGAAGTGCTGCCTGAGCCGGAGGCCGAGGCTGCGGCCGCGCCTGCCGAGGTAGAAGAAGTGGATCTGGAAGCGGCCCTGGGCGGCGGCATTCGCAAGGCGCCCGCCGTGGTTGCGGCGCTGCTGGACGACGCCGATGTAGCCGAGGGCGCGCGTTAATCCAAGCAGTTTTCAGTCGTCAGTTTTCAGTTGTCAGTAACGACGAAACTGGCAGGGCTGTGGCCGGTCTAAGTCAGGCCTGCCACGGTAGCTGAAAACTGGCAACTGACTGCCGATAACTGGAAAAGAGAGAAGAAACAGTGAGTGAAAAGATTGATGCCAAGCTGGTAAAAGAGTTGCGCGAGAAGTCCGGCGCGCCGATGGGCGATTGCCTGAAAGCGCTGCAAGAGACCAAGGGAAACATCGAAGATGCTTTTGTCGTGCTGCGCAAGCGCGGCATGGCGTCGGCGCAGAAGAAGGCCGCCCGCACCACCAATGAAGGCGCGGTGGGCACGTACATTCACGCCGGCGGCAAGATCGGCGTGCTGCTGGAGCTGAACTGCGAAAGCGATTTTGTGGCCCGCACAGACGACTTTGCCGAGCTGATGAAGGACATCGCCATGCATATCGCGGCCAGCGACCCGCGCTATGTGAAGTCCGAGGATGTGACCGCGGCTGATCTGGAGCGCGAGAAGGAGATCTATCGCGCCCAGGCCAACGCCACCGGCAAGCCGGCCGCGGTGATCGAGAAGATTGTCGAAGGCAAGATGGCCAAGTTCTATGAGGAGGTTTGCCTCATCGAGCAGCCCTTCATCAAGGATCAGACCGTCACCATCAAGGAGCTGATCGGCCAGAAGGTTGGCAAGCTGGGCGAGAACATTACCGTCCGCCGCTTTGCCCGCTTCAAGGTTGGCGCGGCTGAGTGGACTGTCGCCACCACCAAGCCTGTAGAAGCCGCTGTCGCCGCTGAGTAGCTTCAACCCGCATCAAGTAATCCAACGGCCCAGGGCGTTAGCCCTGGGCCGTTCCGCATCTGAGAACCATTCCAGCCGGAGAATGCCCGCCGCCGGCAGAGCTCTCCAGAAAATGCTCGCCGTTTCCTGACGCGTTTTACCCATGATTTACGCGATCTAATTAGACCCCGACTTCGGCCGGCTTCTTCGGGAGCTTGTCGTTGCCACCGGTCTTTGTAGCACCGGCTTCCCATCCGCACTGCACTCAGGGCTGCCTCAATTTAAAAAGATTGAAGCAGCCTTGAAGCAGCGCCGCGGAAGCGACAGGATCTCATCACTCATGAAACGATTTGGCAATCTTTTGCACTATTTCGATGAGCACCGATTCACACCGGTCCCATCGGGCAGGTTTTTTAAGGACGCATTGTTTCGCGTCACGGACTTTTACCAGGACAGGCTCCGGCTCATTGAGCGGACTGTCTTGCCAGGCTCCCCCATCCACCCGCGCGAAGATCGGGAGATGATTCCTCTGAGACGGCCCAGGTTGCACGCCCTGGGCCATTTTTTTACTCCATTTCAGCCGCTGAAACGACGGCAATTCACCCTTCCCAGCAATGTGCGATACTCAGAAAAGCATGTATAAACGCATCGTTCTCAAGCTTTCCGGCGAGGTTCTGGCGGGCGCGCGCGGCTTCGGCATCGACGCCGCCAAGATTGCCGAAATCACTGGCGAAATCGTCGATGTCCACGCGCTTGGCGTCGAGATCGGCGTCGTCGTCGGCGGTGGCAACTTCTTCCGCGGCGTAGCCGAACAAGCCAAAGAGATGGATCGCGTAGCCGCCGACAATATGGGCATGCTCTCCACCATCATCAACGCCATCGCCATGCAGGACGCTCTGGAGCAGCGCGGCGTGCCCTGCCGCGTGATGAGCGCCGTCTTCATGAATCAGGTGGCCGAGCCTTACATCCGCCGCCGCGCCGTCCGCCATCTTGAAAAAGGCCGCGTGGTCATCTTCGCCGCCGGCATCGGCAACCCTTTCTTCTCCACCGACACCGCCGCCAGCCTGCGCGCCATGGAAATCAAGGCCGAGGTTCTGCTCAAGGCCACCAAGGTTGAAGGCGTCTACAGCGCCGATCCCGTGCTGGACAAAGACGCCGTGAAGTACGACGAGATCACCTACATGGAGATCCTGCGCCAGGGACTCAAAGTCATGGATCTGACCGCCGTCAGCCTCTGCAAAGACAACAACCTGCCCATGATCATCTTCAACATGAATCAGCCGGGAAACATTCGCCGCGTCGTGCTGGGTGAAAAAGTCGGCTCGCTGGTAACGGCGTAAACCAGTTGACAGCTCTCAGCTAACAGCGAACAGTTTTCGGCTGCCAGATTTTCAACTGTCCGCTGTTTGCTGTCAACTGTCAGCTTTCCCCGCCCGGAGGCGTCCAACAACCAAGTGGAGCCCACCAAGCCAGCCCGGCTGAATGCCCTCACGGGGCTGCGATGTTTTGCGGCCATCAACATCGTTCTCTTCCATTTTTCCAATCCAAAATGGTTCGGCTTTATGGCGCCGGTCGTCGATGCCGGCTATGTCTCGGTCAGCTACTTCATCCTGCTCTCTGGTTTTGTTCTTGGCTATAACTACAACGCCCGCGCTCGCGCCGGCGAACTGGACCGCGTCCGCTTCTGGGAGGCGCGCTTCACGCGTATCTATCCCATCTATCTGCTCAGCCTGATCTTGAGCCTCGGCACCCTGGCAAGGGAGTACGGCAGCCACACCCACGCCATGTTCTGGACCGGCGTTGTGCTCACGCCGCTGCTGCTGCAGGGCTGGATTCCCGCCGTGGCCACGTTTATGAACACCCCGGCCTGGACCATGTCCGCCGAGGCTTTTTATTACGTGATCTTCCCTTGGCTGGCCCGCTGGAAGCGCCCGGAGAGCGTGGCTCCGCACCTGGCAAAGATGGCCGGCGTCTGGCTGCTGGGCATGATTCCCGGCGTACTGTACATGGTTTTCAATCCCGACGGCATTGCGCACCCCGACCGCTGGAGTTACGGCCATTGGTTGTGGGCGCTCAAATACACACCCTATGCACACCTCGCCAGCTTCATCTTTGGCGTCATGCTGGCTGAGTTGGATGAGCTGATTCCGCGCCGTGGCTGGCTGCGCCTTTCGCTTGGCCTGGGCGGTTTCATTGGCATTTACGGCCTGCTGATGCTGGGTCCGCTGGTGCCTTACGCCATCATGCACGACGGCCTGCTGATGCCGCTCTTCGCTTGCATCGTCCTCGGCCTGGCCGGGGAGAATCGTCTCTCGCGCATCCTCGGAGTGCGTCCGCTGGTTTTTGTCGGCGAGGCCAGTTACTGCCTCTACCTGCTCCACTTCACGCTGTGGACGCTGATTCACCAATCGCATGTGCTGGACCGCCTGGGCCTTGCCAGCTTCGATCCCTGGATCAGTTATGTGGCGCTGATCGGTCTGGCGCTGCTGGCGTTGCACTTCATTGAGAAGCCCGCGCAGCGCAAGCTCCGCGACCTGATGCACGTCTGGCGTTAGCCCCGTTTTCAGGGTCAATGTGAGGATATATCTCATCCACGTTTTTGTGGAAAGCTTGGGATAGCACGACTCACAGCCAAGTTAGCCAATCACACCCAAGCTGTTGCAAGCATTGCCAGCCGCACCGAGGAGAGCTTCAGCCCATCGGCGCGATCCTTGAAATACGCCTCATTGATCTGCTCGTAATCCCACTGCTCCAAGCGGTCAAAGCCCGCCTGCCGCACCTCGGCAGCCATCTCTTCCGGCGTAAAGAAGAGCTGAAACGGCTCACCCGCCGCGGCTACGCGCCCGGCCAGCGCATCGAAGGCCGTTCGTCCGGCAGCATTCAGCGTCTCCGGCGGCAGCGCGTAATCAAAGCTCACTCCGCTGCCCGCTGGCATCCGCGCAATCGTCGCCAGCGTCGCCCTGAAGGCTGCCCGCGTCAGATAGGGAATCACTCCCAGCCAGCCAAAGAACGCAGGCCTCGCGGCGTCCAAACCCGCCGCCATCATATCTTCAGCCAGCGTGTGATGCTCCAGGTTTAGCGGAACCAAGGTCAGAGTCTCGGGCAAGGGAATGGCCGCCTCAGCCAGCATCCTTCGCTTGTCGGCCTGCGTTGCCGCAAGGTCCACCTCGAAGACCCGCAGCGCTGTATGGGGATTGCGATAGGCAAAGGTGTCGAGGCCCGCGCCCAGCACAACGTACTGCGTGATGCCGCGCTTGACGGCCTCAGCCAGCCGGTCTTCCACATAGCGGCTGCGCACCGCCATGAAGGCGCGGAAATCCCGCCCCACCGGGTGCGAGGCGCGCCCCAGCTTTCCGCGAAAACCGGACCCAATCAGCCGCACCGCAATCGGGTCGTCCAGCACCGGAGGCCGGTCCATCAACTGATGCGCCGCGCGCCGTATCGCCACGCCCAGTGCCGTCTTGCTGGCTTTGCCTGTCTCCATGAATCGAGTGTAGAAGATTCCAGCCTGGCCGCACTGCGCGTACTATACTGCCATGAACTGGATTTTCTGGGCGCTGCTCTCCGCCGTCTTTGCCGCCGCCACGGCTCTTCTGGCCAAGGTCGGCGTGGCGCATGTGGACTCGAACCTGGCGATGGCCTTGCGCACCAGCGTGGTGGTGATTTTTGCGTGGGCCATTGTCTTTGTGCTGGCAAGGCCTGGCGCGGCCGGAACAGGCCTCGGCGCACTGGCGGAGTTGCGTGCGCTTGACCGCCGCACCTGCCTTTTTCTGACGCTGAGCGGCCTGGCGACTGGCCTTTCCTGGATCTGCTACTTCCGTGCCCTGCAACTCGGTCCGGCCTCGCGCGTGGCGCCAATCGACAAGCTCAGCGTTCCGCTTGTGATCTTGTTTGCCTGGTTGCTTCTTGGTGAGAAGCTCAACACTTCAGCTATCGTCGGCGGCCTGCTTATCACTGCCGGAGCCGTGGTGATTGCGATCGGGTGAGCCGAGCGCTTTCGTTTCCTATACTGAAGAGAGTGTGTGTAACCGGAAGGCTGCAAAAAGCTCGATGACTGCAAAACTCCAATCTGAAACCTCCGCCGCGACCCGCCGCATCGTTCTCACCGGCTTCATGGGCTCGGGCAAATCCACTGTTGGCCCGCTGGTTGCCGCGCGCCTGGGCTGGAGCTTCATCGATGCAGACGACGCTATCGAGGCCGAAGCCGGTGCAACCATTGCCGAGCTCTTTGCGCGCTTCGGCGAGGCTGCCTTCCGCGCCCTCGAGCACACGGCCATTTCAGCTCTCGCGGCTAAAGACGATTTGGTCCTGGCGCTGGGCGGCGGGGCCATCGAGCACCCTGAAACGCGCCGCCTGCTGCTTACTACTCATGGCACACTGCTGGTGCATCTTGAGGTCGAGCTCGCGACGACTCTGGCCCGCTGCCAAGGCACCGAGCAGACACGTCCCATCCTTGCCGACCAGGCCAATCTCGAAGCGCGTTATCAGCGCCGTTTGCCGCTTTATCGCACAGCCCACATCTCGATTTCCGTGGACGCGCTCACTCCAAACGAGGCTGTCGACGCAATCGTCCGCGCCGTCAGTTAAAAATCGAAATACTTGAGCAAAAGTACTCTTGCGCGCACCTTCCCTTCGGTTCAATATCGGTTACGAAGTGGGGGTGCAACATGATGTTTCCAGACACAGCCAATGAAAAACAGAACGCCGCTCTTCGTCTCACCGCCGAGCGCTCCCACACCGCCGCCAACTCTCCGGATCAGTACGAGCGGACGATGCGCAATGTCTTCTCGACGATGCGCGATGGCTCGAGCGCCGCGCAGCAACTGGCGCGTTACATCGCTGTCCCAATCGCCTTTCACTCCAGCACTCGCTGAGGCCCGACTACTGCAGTATCGGAATTCCGGCGATGCGCCGCTGCCACTCAGCCGGGCCGGTCTGGTGTACGCTGACGCCTTGCGAATCCACGGCCACCGTCACAGGCATATCGCGCACGTCGAACTCGTAGATGGCCTCCATTCCGAGGTCCGCAAAGGCCACGACGCGCGCGCCGTAAATTGCCTTTGAGACCAGGTACGCGGCACCGCCCACAGCCATTAAGTACACCGCGCCGAACTCCTTGATCGCCTCGATTGCCGCCGGCCCGCGCTCGCTCTTGCCCACCATGCCCAGCAGGCCGGTCTCAGCCAGCATCTGGCGCGTGAACTTGTCCATGCGCGTCGCCGTGGTGGGTCCGGCAGGCCCCACAATCTCATCGCGCACCGGGTCAACTGGTCCAACATAATAGATGAACCGCCCGCGCAGATCGACTGGCAGCTTCTGGCCGCGGTCCAGCATCTGGGTCATGCGCAGATGTGCAGCGTCGCGCCCGGTGAGCAGTTTGCCGGTCAGCAGCAGAACCTCGCCTGGCTTCCACGTGGCGGCCTCGGCGCGCGTGATTGTGTCCAGATTGACGCGCCGCGCGGCGGAGACATCATAGGCCAGCTTGGGCCATGCATCCAGATTCGGCGGATCGAGAAAGACCGGCCCTGAGCCATCCAGAATGAAGTGCGCGTGCCGCGTGGCCGCGCAGTTGGGAATCATGGCGACAGGCAGATTGGCCGCGTGCGTTGGATAGTCGCGCACCTTCACATCGAGCACCGTCGTCAGCCCGCCCAGCCCTTGAGCGCCGATCCCCAGCCGGTTGACCTTGTCATAAAGCTCGAGCCGCAGCTCCTCGGCACGGTTGGATGCACCGCGTGCTTTGAGGTCTTGAATGTCGATCCGGTCCATGAGCGATTCTTTGGCCAGCAGCATGGCTTTTTCCGCGGTGCCGCCGATGCCAATGCCCAGCATCCCCGGCGGACACCATCCCGCGCCCATCGTCGGCACGGTCTTGAGCACCCAGTCCACGATAGAGTCGGACGGGTTCAGCATGATGAACTTGGCCTTGGCCTCTGAGCCTCCGCCCTTGGCCGCAACGGTTACATCGACCGTGTCGCCCTTGACCAGCTCGACCGTTACCACCGCCGGCGTGTTGTCCTTGGTGTTGGTCCGCTTGCCCGCTGGGTCGGCAAGGATCGAAGCGCGCAGTTTGTTGCCGGGATCGAGATAGGCGCGGCGAACGCCCTCGTCCACGAGGGTCTGAATGTCCTTGCGCTCTTCGCCGGACGCAGCAGCAAAGGTCACATCCAGGCCGACCTTGAGGAAGGCGGTAACGATTCCCGTGTCCTGGCAAATGGGCCGATGGCCCTCGGCGCACATGCGGCTGTTGATGAGAATCTGCGCAATCGCATCGCGCGCCGCCGGCGACTCCTCGCGCTCATAGGCCTTGGCGAGGCTGGTAATGTAATCCACCGGATGGTAGTAGCTGATGTACTGCAACGCGGCTGCGATGCTGGCAACAAAATCTTCCTGGTGGATGACGGTCATGGGGAACTCCTCAATGATTCGTAATCAGAATACAGGGTCTCAGGTTCGCACTTGATGCGGTATTTGGGCAACCACTGCTGGATGCTCAGCCGGAAGGGATGCCACATATCCAGGCAGGCGGACTGAACTGCGCCGCTTAAAGGGACTCAGGCGCTTGCTTGGGCGGGTCAAGGGCGCGGCACCGGCCAAAGAGGATTCAGGCTGAAACGGGGTGGTATTTGGCTGAAGGCGAAGGCTTGGCGAACAATAAATGAACGCATTAGATCAATTAAATGAATAACTTAAGAGTTAAAGCGAAGGAAAAGAGAATCTAAAAGCGATACTTTTTTGATTTTTTCCTATTCAAACTATTGATAATAAGCATGTTGAATAAACAAAATCCGTCGAAAGGCGAAGAGATGAAGAATTATTTTCCGGTTTCTCCGTCGTTTGCCGGCTTTCTGAAAAGGATGAAGTAAGGGTTGCGGGCTGGTTTTGGGGCGTGATCTGGGCGGTTGGGATGGTGGCGATCGAGTTGGCTGGGGCGGTGGTCATAGGGGCCTCGGGATCGCGACTGCTTTTATTGTGCGCGCAATTGAGAAATTATCTGCAAACAAATGCGGTGCGGCTTGCGGCTGGCTGGTTGCTCGTTCGATTGAGGTTCGTGGTCTGCCATGTCCGAAAATCCGGAGATTGGGGAACCCAGAGTTAGGTTTTTGGACGCTATGGGGAGATTACCTAACGGTAGCAGGAATCATTTTAGATGGTTACGGTGGAATATGTTTCTTGGATTATTTGCGATTTTTGTTGACGTCAATTCCGGGCAATGGTAATACTCAGTAGTAATAATCCAATGCGGCCCAATTGAATTTCCGTGAGCCGCTGGTCACAGAAACATCACTCTCAATCAGCATCCATTTCACCCTGAATTCAGGCAACATTACCCAACACGCGCTGTGTGCCTGCGTTTCCGGAGATTTTGGATTTGTTGCAAACTTCCGTGGAATAAGAATCTTCCACCAAAAATCTACCCCCCAGAAAGGAACCCATGCCCAAGAATTCATTGCTGTTTCAAGGGAGTAACGGGCAAGATGTGCGTAGACTCTGTACGCATCTCTTTCGCGCCCTTCTCCTAGCCGTCACTCTCACAGCGTCAAGCTCCTTTGCCCAGACCGCGAAATTGTCCGCACCATCCATCCAACCGGCTCTGACCAACGCTCCGCTCACGCTCGTTCAGATTCACCAACAGTTGAACGACAAGGCCGTGCTTGCGCGCACTGGCAATCCACAAGCCATTGCCGACCTCTCACAAACAGTGTTTCAGCGCGTGGGAATTCCTGTCGAAGTGGCCAATTCATTCCATTTTTCGCAGCGTGTGGCTCAGGCGGAAACCGACTACCGGAGGGGAGTTCACCCAGCCGTTCACGAGGAAGATCTGGTAAGAGCCAACAATAATTTAGCCCGCACTCTGGGCGCTCCCGAGTGGGCCTATACCAGCCAATCGGAAGTGCGGAAGCTGCGGATGCAGTTCATGGCGCGTTATCCGCAACTGCTTGCCAGCCAGGCCAAGCCCGACGCAAATGGACGATTTGAAGCTCTCAGTAACAATATCGGGCCAATCGAAGCGGCCTTCCTGGCCACAACGCTGATCTACCAGAAGCTTTATAGCCCGGAATACCAGCTAACAGCCTATGAGCAGGCAAGGGGTGGACAGTTGGCGATCTCGGCTGCCGTCTTCCAGCAGCGAACTCAGCAACTAAGCGACATCCTTCACGCAAACACCCAAAGCCTCAGCATCTTCGATCTGATTCATGCGGCGGACGGTCTCTTCAGTGACCTTGGCATTGACTCCGCTCTTCGCTCTGAATTTGAAAACCTGCCGACAGTTAATGAGCAAATCGCTGGAAAGGAAGGCCGCTAATGAAGAATCTGAGAAATCTGTATCTCATCACGCTGGCGTCCATTTCGGTTGTGGCGGTTGGCTGCGGTGGTAGCGGAAGCGCCCCTAGCCCAACGCTCTACGGCGCGAAAGCTCCTGCTTCCTATTTCTTTATTCAAACAAATGCCACGCCGGCTTCAGAGCAGTGGCCGAACGCAACAATTACTGGATGGGCAGTCCCAAACACGATGCAGTGTGATGTAACACAGGATACAAGCTGCATCGCGGATGTTGGCAATGCGAGCATCTACGCTCTCACAGAGAATGGGATTGGATCATTCAAAACAAATGTCGCCGGACAAGCGGATTTTGGGACTGACGCCATCGCAGCCGAGTGGAATTTCTACGCGACCGATAACGGATCATCCCAGTGCCCCAATGGAACCGCCTCGACGACGACGTTGACTGGCCTTAGCACAGGTGCGCAGGTTCTTTTAACTTGCGGTGCGAACGACGCGCAAATGGTCGCCACTCCCAGTTCCTGCGTTTACATCAATAATGAAATCACAGGGACAATCACCAACACGTGTCCCGCGACCATCACTCTCGCCTTTCCCGCAGCCATTGCTTCCTCTCATTCGCTCCCTCTCAAAGCGGCTCTAACCGCCGCCGATTACAACAGTTCCGGAACCAATCTGGCACAGAGCAGCGTCACAGCGGCAACCACCGCATCGGTTGTTGTTCCTACGCCCACCACCTCTGGAACAAATTACCTTGCCGTCTATAATGCGGCAGGGAGTCTTGTCGGCGTCTCAGAGTTCACCTACACCTACACCCTCATCCGTCCGCCGATTAATCCTTGTCCCACAGCCGCCACGGCACTGGTACAGTCAGGGCCGAAACCCGACTCTATCTTTTGCCCTCCGGTAAATTAGGGGGCAAATCTGCGATCAGTCTTGGAGGCGTAGACGCGGCTCTCAAGACTGATCGCATAAGCGATTGAAGGAAGAATTATTGGGGAGGAGAGTTCTTATGAATAAATCGCGGCACTTTGTCTATTGTTTGATGATTGTGATGACGATGCTTTTCTCAATGCAATCGATTATCGCGCAAGAGGCAAACAAATCCAATCAAGGCGAGGCGGGCCTGTCTACGCGGCCTTGGCAGTGGGGCGGGTTCATACAAGGCGGGTTTCCACCGGAGTACCACATTACCACTTATGCGTATTCAAATAATCGAGTATTTTTTGATTTGAAATTGCAGCTATTCAGTGCCGGCCTGGAGGCTGGCAAGCAGACCAGACGTTTTGAAGGGCCTCGGCCACTACGCGGCCGGGGTGAGGCAATGCTGGAAATCATGCCATTCTGGCTGGGAAGGTATCCATCGCAAACGATCACGATTAACGGCACTGCGGACAAAAAAGCTCCTGTCATGTATTTCAACGGAGAAGATTTTCATGGCGCAAGCGTCACTCCGTTTCTATTGCGCTGGAATTTCAGCCAGCGGGATTCCTCGCGGGTTGTTCCCTGGGCGCAACTCGGCGGAGGATTGCTCTGGACCAACCATAAATTCCCATACAGCTATTTTGGCGGCACAAGCGTGATCAACTTTACGCCGCAGGTTGGAGCCGGAGTGAACATCTTCAACCGTCCCAAGCACAGCATCAACCTGGCGATGAAGGCGATTCATATTTCAAATGCCAGCCTGGGCGACCACAATCCCGGTTTGAATCAGACTTTGCAATTCAGTCTTGGGTATTCCTGGTGGCGGTAAGCTTTCGGTCTGTGAGGTTGTTCCTTTTCCAAAGCGCCGGCTTAACAAGAGGTTCCGTAAGCCCTTAGCACTCTGACGGTGTTCATCCGAGATCATTGGGATGAGCCGTTCGGCCCGCGTCGGTCGCCATTCGCTGCGGTATAGCTCCGTTCGCTGCATCTTGCTTCGGTTGACTGGGCTGGGCGGTTACTCTGAAACTGCATTTTCAGCCCCCCGTAACTCTCTGACGAATCGGGAGAAAAGGGGGTTGGACGGGACGAGAAGATCGTTCGATTCGAAGCTTCGCCGGGCTGGTAATACCGAGGCTGTGTGATAGGGATTTGTTCCCAGACCAGCGCGGGCGAAGACGCCCGCACTATAGCCGGCCGGGAAGCCGGCGCTACATGCAAGAGACTGGCGCTGCATGTTGGAGGATGGCGCTACGTTCAAAAAGCTGGCGATTCGTTTTAGCCGCTGGCAACGAATTCATTTGAGGAGATTGCACCTATGGCAAAAGCAGTGAAGTATGTCGAGCAAGCCTTCGTCTATGCGGCTCAGGGCGCGTGGGTGGTATTTGAGCGGCTCAACCGCATCAGTCCTAACCCCTCCTTTACCCCGAAATGGTCTGACAAGCCGCTGATGAAGAGCTATCAGAAGGAGAAGCCGCCGCTGGGATGGCCGCGGACCACCGACTCGCTCTGTCCCAAGTGCGTGCCGGAGATTCGCAAGCAAATTCTGGACGGCAAGCTGCCGCATGAAGTTCTGCTCAACGAGAAAGTTGGCGAGATCAAGGCGCAGATCATCGAGCGCGACGGCCAGATCCTGATGGTCAAGGATTGCCCCAAGCATGGCCACTTTGAAGACCTGATGTCGATGGACACGGCCTTCTTCAAGCATCTGGAAGAGAGCTTTCCGGGCCGCGATGTGCGCGCGCACGGGCAGGGCGATGAGAATCTGCACCACCACGGCACTTCGACCGTGACCCACGGGCGCGGCGCGGTGCTGACCATCGACCTGACCAATCGCTGCAACATGATGTGCGATCCCTGCTTCATGGACGCGAATCAGGTGGGGTTCGTACACGAACTGACGTGGGACGAGATCAAGACCATGCTGGACAACGCCATCACCCTGAAGCCGAAGCGGCAGATGAGTGTGCAGTTCAGCGGCGGCGAGCCGACGCTCTCACCTTACTTCCTTGACGCGGTGGCCTATTGCCGCAAGGTGGGCTACAACAGCGTGCAGGCAGCCTCGAATGGAATTGAGTTCGCCAAGAGCAAGGAGCTGTGCCGCGCCGCCGCCGAAGCCGGCCTGCGCTACGTCTATCTGCAGTTCGACGGTATCGGCAACGCCGCCAACTCGCACCGCAAGGTGGGCAACCTCTTCGATGTGAAGCTGCAGGCCATCCACAACCTGCACGAGGCCGGCGTCGAGATCGTTCCCGTCACCACCATCATCAACGGCATCAACAACGAGCAGGTGGGCCGCATTATCCAGTTCGCGCTCGACAACCCCAAGAAGATCAGCTTCCTCAGCTTCCAGCCGGTCAGCTTCACGGGCCGCGACGAAGACATCACCGAGGAGCGCCGCGTGGCGCAGCGCTACACCCTCTCGCACATGGCGCACGACGTCAAGTCGCAGGTGGGCATCGGCGAGCCGGCGCGCGATTGGTTCCCAATTTCCTTCATGAGCACCTTCTCTGACTGGGCCGACCTCGTGCACGGGCCCACCGCCGAGTGGGGCCAGCTCTCCTGCGGATGCCATCCCAACTGCGGCATCGGCATGGCCGTGATGATCGACAAGGAAACCAAGGAGTCCGCTCCCGTCACCGCCTTCCTCGACATGGGTCAGGTGGCCAAGGATCTGGCCAAGGTCAACGACGCCGCCCGCGGCAAATTCCTCTCGGTCATCGGCTTTGGTCTCGCGCTCCTGCGCAACTACGATCCCTTCCAGGCGCCCACCCACTTCAAAATCACCGACATGATGAAGAAGATGGACAAGACCTTCAACGCTACCGGCAAGGACTACGGCAAGGTTTCCGGCGACCGCACCATGGAAGACATCCAGAAGCGCCGCGCCGACCGTTGGAACTTCCTCTTTATCGCCGGCATGTGGTTCCAGGATCTGTTCAACTACGACTTCCGGCGCACCGAGCAGTGCATTATTCCGTATGCCACGCAAGAGGGAGAAATCAGCTTCTGCGCATATAACACCGGCATTGGCTGGCGCAATATCATTGAGAAGATGCACATGACGGCGACTCTGACCAAGTGGTATGAGGAGCACGGCCGGCATGAGATCTTCGCCGGCGGCAAGAAGGTGGGCATGACCCACGTGGGCCACGATCTGACGCTGAACATGTCGCACGTCAACTCGGAAGCCAACCACACGCTGGACAATCTGGGTATTGCCAAGAACGCTCGCGAAGAAAAGATTCGCGCGCGGGATCACAAGCAACTGGATGCCGCTGAAAACGTCCGCATGGCCAAGCTTTATCGCGAGCATGTGCTGGGCGAGAAGCCGGTCGAGGGGCTGGTTTCGCTGGGTTCCATTGCGCCGGCAAAACCGGTGGAGCAGAAGGATGCCGAGCTGGTTGCGGGCGACTGATCTTATTCACATTGGTTCACTCAGCACAAAGGCCGTTCCCTTCGGGAGCGGCCTTTGTGCGTTGAAAGTGGGTTATAGCAAGCCGAAAATTCCATGCTCCGTATGAACAAGAATCTGCTCGATGTTCGTGCCATCCCACGCATTCCACGATGAAACTGCGAAATGGTTGGGGCGCCCAGCAATGGCAAATTATACTTTTGAGGGCCGGTAAGGCTGGAGAGGGCTTGGAAGAAACCGGCGTGGACCGGGAGGTCCACGTAACAGCCGGCCGGGAGGCCGGCGCTACAGTCAAGATGGCCGGCGTTACTGTCAATGAGATCGGCGAAACGGTCAAGGAGGACGACGCTGTG
The DNA here is from genome assembly GCA_964509755.1 of uncultured Occallatibacter sp. GTDB lineage: Bacteria > Acidobacteriota > Terriglobia > Terriglobales > Acidobacteriaceae > Telmatobacter. The sequence continues at coordinate 13,958 of CAZDYU010000057.1, forward strand.
GTTTTACGCTTCGAGGTTTGTTCTTCGTGTGGAAGTTTACGAAAGCACTCTTCCCAGGAATCCGCGCAGGCCCCAGCCGCCTAGAGCCGCTGTGAAGAAGACCAGCGCCAGCAGAATGGCCCACCAATCCATGTGCGCAATGCTGGGAGTGACGGCGGCGCGCAGGCCTTCGCTCATATAGACAATGGGATTGAAGAGTACGCCGTATTGCAGCCAGGGAATCTTGTAGAGCCAGGCCCACGGGTAGTAGACGCAGCCTAAAAACGTGATTGGCACGACGATGATGGAGAAGACCAGGCCGATCTGCCTGGGATTGACCGTGGAGCCAATGACCAGTCCGAGCGACCCGGCAAGCAAGCTGGCCAGCACCAGGACCAATGCGAGTAGAAACCAATTGGCTATGTGGGCGACGACGGGCTTGGCGGGAACGTAGTAGGCCATGGGAATGACCAGCAGCGCGGCAACAACGCTCTGCATGGCGCTGAAGCAGACCTTTTCAAGCGCGACGGCCCAGAGCGGCAGCGGGCACATGACGCGGTCGTCAATCTCGCGCGTGATGCCGAATTCGCTGGAGAGCGGCAGCGCGACGGCGGCGATTCCGGAGAACATGATGGCGACTGCCATCAGTCCCGGCAGCAGGATGGTGCCGAAGTCAACACCAGATCCGCCGACCGCCATGGGGTTGCCGCCGCCCATGCGCGGCAAGATGAAGGTGAAGACGAAGAGGAAGAGCAGCGGCTGCATTCCCACGCGCAGCAAAAAGACATGAAACTCCCGTGTCAGCACGCGCAGATCGCGCAGATACAAGCCCCAAAAAGCCCTGAAAAAGATTCCTGGACCGAGGCGATTCGCGTCCCTGATCTCTGACCCCTGATCTCTGATCTCTGTCGAGCTATTCACGCAGATCCCTCCCGGTGAGATGGATGAAGACGGTTTCAAGGCTTGGCTCGGTGATTTGCAGGTCGCGGAGGCCGTGGCCGGCGGCGGCTTGAACCAGCAGCGGCAGCAGGCCGTCGCTGCTGGCCGCAATCACGCGCAGGCCGTCGGGGGTTATTTCGGCGCTGGTCACGCCGGGGCGCGCCTTGAGAGTGGCTGCGACCGGCTCCAGGCCGTCATGAGACTTGAGTTTCAAATTGAAGATGGTGTGCGCGCCGAAGGTCTGCTTGAGCTTCTCAGGCGAACCCAGCGCCAGCACGCGGCCGTGATCGATGATGGCCAGCCGGTCAGAGAGCGAGTCAGCCTCTTCCATGTAGTGCGTAGTCAGCAGCACGGTGATGCCTTCCTTGCGCAAGCCTTCGACGGCCGACCACATGGCCATGCGGCTCTGCGGATCGAGGCCGGCGCTGGGCTCGTCGAGAAACAGGACCATGGGCCGGTGCGCGATGGAGCGGGCAATCTGCACCCGCTGCGCCAGGCCGCCGGAGAGTTGCGCGGGATAAACCTCTTTGCGCTCGGTGAGCATGAACTGCGTCAGCAACTCCAGCGACCGAGCTTTGGAATGCGCGTGCGAGAAGCCGAAGTAGCGGCAGTGGAAGTAGAGATTCTCGTAGACGGTCAAGGAGCGGTCCAGCGTGTTGAACTGCGGGACAACGCCGATGTGACGCCGCGCGTGGGCAGGATGCTTGACTACGTCGATGCCGTTGATGCGCACTGTGCCGCTGGTGGGCAGCGTGCGCGTGGTGGCGATGGAGATGGTGGTCGTCTTGCCGGCGCCGTTCGGCCCCAGCAGACCGAAGATCTCGCCCTGCTGCAACTCCAGGTCAATGCCGTCGACGGCGACAACGCGCTGCTTGGACGAATAGACCTTCGTCAATGCTTCAATCTGAACAATCAAGGAATTCACCCAGTAAGGAAAGGGAAGCGGGTACGTTCACAAGATTATCGCATCGGGGCGTGGAAAGAAGAAACAAGCGTAGACCGGGAGGGGCGGCGCCGCGGTGGGCTCCCACATTTCAGAATCGAAATGTGGGCCACCCGGCTTTAGTGGTCGAATGTGGGCCACCCTTCATCGACCGAAGTGTTTAGACATTCATCGACCGAAGTAGGTGCAAATCTATCCGCCTTGCGGTCCATGACAGTTTCCACTCACTGTGGTGAACTTATGCTGGCCTTTGGATGCCGCAAGCCGTAGTGGGGAAGCCCATTCGCGTCCTCAGGCACAATGACCACAAACGAGGAGAAAGAATGAGAAAGATGATGCAACAAATCTCACGCGACACAGGCCAGTGCGCGAACATCTACCGGTACGCGGGGCTATTTCTGGTTCTGCTGGCTCTTCTGAGCTTTGGCTCCAGGGTAGCATTTGCCCAGTTGTCCACAGCCGACATTCTTGGAACCATTACCGACCCATCGGGGGCGGTGGTTTCCAAAGCAACCGTCACACTGGTGAACGCCGACACCCACGAACAACGGGTGGACACCTCCAACGACAGCGGAGATTTCCACTTCACACTGCTTCCCCCCGGCCACTACTCGGTGACGGTAAAGGCGCTTGGGTTCAAGAGCTCAACGACCACGAATCTGGCTATTGAAGCCGGCGATCGCGCCCGCGCCGACGTCCGTTTGGAACTCGGCAGTGCCACTGTGAGCGTAGTCGTCGAGGCTTCGACGCCTCTGCTCCAGACCGATAACGCCACCGTCAGTTCGACGGTTACCGAAGCGTCGGTGCAGAATCTGCCTTTGAACGGACGCAACTTTGTGCAACTGGTTCAACTGGTGCCCGGAGCCAACGAAGGTCCCGGCAACGGCCTGACCAGCGGCGGACGGCCGGATGATCGCCGCACCACCAACGGATTTTCCGTCAACGGGCAGGACGACATCCTGAACAACTATATCGTTGACGGCATCGACGACAACGAGCGCGTCATCGGCACCATTGGCGTGAAGCCCTCGGTGGAAGACATTCAGGAGATCTCGGTTCAGACCAACAGCTACGCTCCGGAAGCAGGGCGCACGGCTGGCGGCGTCGTCAACCTGGTCACCAAATCAGGCGGCAACAGATTCCACGGTTCGGCGTACGAGTTTCTGCGCAACGACAAGTTCGACAGCAGGGATTTTTTCTTTACGCCTGTACAAGGCAAAAAGCCCGAGTTGCGCCAGAACCAGTTTGGCGGCAGCATCGGCGGCCCCATCTTCCACGACAAGACCTTCTTCTTTGGCGACTATGAAGGCCTTCGTTTGGTGAAAGGCATGAATCCTTATACCAGCTCGGTGCCCAATGACGCGGAATACGCGGCGATCAACGCCGCGACCCCGGGAGAGGCGATCAACCTGGTCTTTCCTGGTCTTTTTCCCGCCGGCTCTCCATACAGCACCAACGGTATTCCCGTAGGCCAGCCAGTCGATCCCATTACTCTGAATTACCTGAAGCTGTATCCAAAGGGCAACGACGGCGAGGGCACCTACTTGACCGCCCCGAACAAAACGCAGTTCGGCCACACAGCCGACGCTCGCATCGACCACGCCATCAATCAGAACAACCACATCTTCTTTCGCTTCGACTATAACAAGGTCAGCGGCCAAATTCCGGCGCCCATAGGGGCAGGCGCGAATCCGCTTTCGGGTAATCCGACGATCGTCCCGGTAGGAAATTATTGGGACTACACCGGTCCGGCGACAGACAAGGCGTATCAGTATGCCCTGGGATACACGCGCATCTTCTCGCAGAATCTGGTTGTGGATCTGCGCGCGGCCTATACCCGCGTCAACAACTTCTCGCAGCCGAACAACTACAACACGAACGCCGATCAGGTATTCGGTCTTCCCGCAAATGGCGCGTTGACCACTGCCCTTACGCCTACCGGCGTTGGCCATTGGACATTCAGTCCACTCGGCGATGGCGCGTATGTCCCGTTGCAGGATATCGATAATACGTTTCAATACTCCGGCACCATCAGCTACACCATTCGCAACCACAACCTGAAGCTGGGCGCGGGCTTGATCCGCCGCCAGGCGCGGAACCTGCAAAGCGCGTTTCCGTATGGCGATTTTGAGTTCGGCCTTGCCACGGATAACAGTCACGACGAAATTCTTGCGTCCACGCTGGCTGGAGCCTTTGACTCCACCAGTTACAACGCGGATTACGGTGCTAACGGAGTCGTGAATACGCCGGACTATCGCACCTGGGAGCCCAGCTTCTTTGCCCAGGACAACTGGAAGATCAGCCCGAAACTGACCGTGACCTATGGCGTTCGCTACGACGTGTACACGCCGTTCACCGAAGCGCATAACAAAATTTCGAACTTCGACTTCAACAAGGCTCTTGCCGCCACAACCCAGGCGGAAGCGAATGCGGCCCTGGAGGTTGCGGGTGTCAGTGGCGTCTCCGCCACGGCCGGAATTAGTACCGTCTATTCCGACTTTGGGCCGCGCCTCGGCTTCTCATACTCGCTTCGTCCCACCACGGTCCTCCGCGGCGGATACGGAATCAGCTACTTCCCTGGCAACTACACAGCCAACGCCGATCTGAAAAATGTTCCGTGGACGACAAGCTACGGCCCCAGCTGCGTCTCGGATCTCGGGGCGCAGTTTTACGCAAATGCAGGATCCACCGCCGCTCAGGCTCCAGCCTGCAGCACTTTGGGCCCTGCGTCCGTTTACCAGGCAGACTTCGATCTCGGACTTCCCACGCCTGCCGGGCAAAACATCAATACCCCGGCTCTAGGTTCGTTCTTCGCGGAAGATCCCAAGAACAAGCCCTCCGTCATTCAGCAGTTCAACCTGCAGGTGGAACAGCAGTTTGGACCCAACGTATTCACCATTGGCTATGTTGGCAACCTCGGCCAGCATCTGGCCGAGCTTTACAACGACATCAATGTCCCCACGCCGGCCCAGGTTCTTGCCTCCGCGAACGACGCGTCTCCTTATGACGCGCCTCGCCCCCTGGGACAGGGATATACCGGAACGGGAGGACAGGTGCTGACGGGCAATAACTTACTGCCAAACATTGGTCAGATCAAGTGGCTGGCCAGCGAAGGCATCTCCAACTACAACGGCCTGCAGGCGTCCTTCCAGCGCCGATTCGCCAAGGGTCTTGCCTTTGACGCCAACTACACCTGGGCACACGCGCTGAGCGATGTCGTCGGCTTCTCACAAGAAGGCTATCAGGGATGGGGCGACGCCAATCCGTTTAACACTCGCAAGCTTGATTACGGCAATGCGGAAAACGACGTTCGCAGCCGCTTTGCTCTTTCCATCGACTACGAATTGCCCTTCAAGAACTTCAAGGGCCCGGCGAAGTTCGTGCTAGGCGGTTGGGAAGTCAACTCGATTGTCGCCTGGCAAACCGGCAAGGACGCCTCGGTCACCAATAACAGCAGCCCTAACAACATTGCCGATCCGATTCACGGCGGCGGCTCCGACCGTCCGAATCAGGTCAGTGATCCTTTCAAGGCTGGGAACGTTACGTACACGGCCGCAAATGGTACAACTCAGACCTGCGTAGGCCCGACCAGCCTCAAGAGCGGTGGCGGAGGCTACTGGTTCAACCCATGCGCTTTCCAGCGTCAGGCAGAGGGCACGGTTGGCAGCGCGGCCCGCAACTCAATCTATGGGCCGCACTTCCGCCACATCGACTTCTCTTTGTTCAAGGACTTCCCGATCGCTGGAGCATTGAAGCTGCAGTTCCGGGCAGAGGCGTACAACATCACCAACACGCCCAATTTCTTCTTGAACAACAACGTCAACGACGGCGGCGCCGGAATGGGGCTGGGTGAGGGTGGTTTCGGCAAGCTCAATGAGAGCGATCCGAACAACGTTCCGCGCACCTTGCAGTTTGCTTTAAAGCTGCAGTTCTAACCAGCGGCATCAGACAAGGGAAACACAACGAGTTGCCGGTCCGGCGAATGCAACACCGCCGGACCGGCAACTCGTTTTTTCTTTTCCGATTGACACAACCGACAAAAAAGGCACATATCTTTTCAGGGGCGCATCAAGTTGTTTCCGTCTCATCGCTTCTTGGAGCGAAGACGTTGCCCATGCGGCGGATCTGCGCGCCTACGCTGGCCAGCTTTTCTTCGATGCGCTCATAGCCGCGATCCATGTGGTAGACGCGATCCAAGATCGACTCGCCATCGGCGACCAGGGCGGCCAGCACCAGCGAGGCCGAGGCGCGCAGGTCCGAGCACATGACGGCTGCGGCGGAGAGCCGGGCCGGTCCGCGGACGGTGGCTGTGCGGCCTTCGACCTTGATGTTCGCGCCCATGCGGATCAGCTCATGCACGTGCATGAAGCGGTTCTCGAAGATGTTTTCCTGGACGATGCTGACGCCCTCGGCTTGCGTGGCCAGGGCCATGTATTGCGCCTGCATGTCGGTGGGGAAGCCGGGATATTCTTCTGTAGAAATATCGGCGGCGCTCAAGCTTCCATTGCCGCGGACGCGGACGGTTGTGGAGTCGAAAATGTCGATGCGCGCGCCAGCCTCTTGAAGTTTGGCAATAACCGCTTGGAGGTGCGAGGCGTTGCAGTGGGTGATGGTGATGTCTCCGGCGGTGATGGCGCCGGCGACGAGGAAGGTTCCGGCCTCGATGCGATCGGGCTGAATGCGATGACGCGCGCCATGCAGGCTGGTGACGCCTTCGACGCGCATGGTGGAGGTGCCCGCGCCCTCGATCTTTGCGCCCATGGCGGTGAGCAGCGCGGCCAGATCGGCGACTTCGGGCTCGCGGGCGCAATTTTCCATCAGCGTTTCGCCATCGGCAAGGACGGCGGCCATCAATAAATCTTCCGTCCCGGTGACGGTGATTTTGTCAAAGACCAGATGCGCGCCTCGCAGGCGATCAGCGCGGGCCTCAAGATAGCCGTGCTGCTGGGTGATGGTTGCGCCCATCTTTTCAAGGCCGCCGATGTGCAGGTCGATGGGACGGCCGCCGATGGCGCAGCCGCCGGGCATGGCGACGCGGGCCATTCCGGCGCGGGCGACAAGCGGGCCAAGGACAAGCGAACTGGCGCGCATGGTCTTGACGATTTCGTATTTGGCGACGGGGTCGGAGAGGGTGTGGCAGGAGATTTTGACGCGATCGGGCTTGGAGTCGTCAACCCAGATTTCAGCGCCCATGGAGGAGAGCAGCTTGCGCTCGGTGTTGATGTCGCGGACCTGGGGAAGGTTCTCGAGGGTGATTTCGTCCTCGGTGAGGATGGCGGCGGCCATGCAGGGCAGCGCCGAGTTTTTTGCGCCGGAGATGCGCAGTGTGCCGACCAGCGGATTGCCGCCGCGAATGACGAATTTATCCATGAGTGGCGAGAGGCTCCTGAGATTCAAGTGTAAATGCGGGGGCTTGGCGGGCTCTGAGCGGGAGAGTTTATACTTGCGGCTATTGCCTAGAAGTGTGCATGCAGGCGGTCAGAGAGGATAAGCGATGAGGCATTGCGGAGCGGGGCGGTCATGGAGACGGTTGGCGTTGGGCGTAATGGGAATGACTGCCGGATTGATATCGTTGGGGGCTCAGACGAAACCGGCCGCTGATACCGGAGCGTTGCCGGCGATCCTGGAGAAGGATGGTCGCTTTGCGTTGATGGTGGACGGCGAGCCCTATCTTATGCTGGGCGTGCAGGCGAATAATTCCAGCGCGTGGCCGGAATATCTGGACAAAGTTTGGCCGGCGGCGAAGACGCTGAATGCGAATACTGTGGAGTTGCCCATCTATTGGGAGCAGATAGAGCCGACAGAGGGCAGGTTCGACTTCAGCACCGTGGATCTGATTGTGAGCAAGGCGCGGGGGCATCATCTGCGGCTGGTGCTGCTGTGGTTTGGCACGTGGAAGAACGGCAGCTCGCACTACACGCCGGAGTGGATCAAGCAGGATCAGGTAAAGTATCCCATGCTGCGCGACAAGAACGGCGAGACGGTGGATTCGCCGTCGCCATTCTCGCAGGCGTTTCAGGAGGCGGACAAGGCGGCCTTCAGCGCGCTGATGCGGCACTTGAAAGAGATCGATGAGCAGCACACGGTAATCATGGTGCAGGTGGAGAACGAGCCGGGCGTCTGGAACGGCGTGCGCGATTACGGCGCGGAGGCGGAAAAGGCCTTTGCCGGACCGGTGCCGGAGAAGCTGGTTAAAGGCTTGGGCAAGCAGCCGGGGACGTGGCGCGCGGTCTTTGGCGACGACGCCGATGAAACTTTTGAGGCATGGTATACAGCCGACTACATTGAGCAAGTGGCCGCGGCGGGCAAGCAGGAGTATTCGCTGCCGCTCTATGTGAATGCGGCGATGCGCGATCCCTTTCATCCGGGCAAAGCGCCCAGCTATGAGTCTGGCGCGCCAACCGACAACAACATCGAGTTATGGAAGATTGCCGCGCCTTCCATCAGCGTGATTGCGCCGGATATTTATATGCCGGAGTACGCAAATTACATGAAGTTGATTGAGTTTTATAAACGCAAGGACAATCCGCTGCTGATACCGGAGACGGGCAACCCCGCCGTCTATGCGCATTATGTGTACGCGGCGATTGGGCAGGGAGCGATAGGCTGGGCGCCGTTTGGGCTGGACCTGACCGGCTACAGCAACCAGACCGAGGGGCCGGAGGCAATGAAGCCCGACGCGCTGAAGCCCTTTGCGCAGCAGTTCTCACTGCTTGCGCCAATTGCGCGTCTGCTGGCCAAGGGCAATTTGGAAGGCAAGGTGCGCGGCGCAAGCGAAGATCCGGAGCAGCATGCGCAAAAGCTCGACTTCGAGCGCTGGACGGCGTGGCTGCAATACGGAATGCCTTCGTTTGGGAACTCGATGCAGCCCAAGGGCAACTCGCCGGCCGATGGCGGCGCGGTGATTTTGCAACTTGGCCCGGATGAGTTTCTGGTCGCAGGGCATCATGTGCGGGTGGACTTTACGCCTACGTATGCGCCGGGGAAGAAGCGCTATTGGCTGGCGGTGGAAGAGGGCAGCTACGACGCGGTGGGCAAGTGGAAGATGACGCGGATTTGGAATGGCGACCAGACTGATTACGGGCTGAATCTGAAGTCGGATGAGAATGTGCTGCTGCGGGTGCGCGTGGGGACGTACTGACCGAGTTATTACCTCTCGCAGCTACAGCTCCAGCACATTGTCCTCAATGGCCAGCCGCACGTTGCCGTCGGATTTGGCCAGGCGGCGGACGGCTTCGGGCTTGTCGACTCTTCCTTTGAGCATGACCAGCGCCACCGGGACGCTGCGGCCGGCGCACTTGATGGTCTCGACGGCGGTGGGGCGGTCGATCTTGCAGGCGCACATGAGGATGCGGATGCCGCGCTCCACCAGCTTGGAGTTCTGCATGTGGACGTTGACCATCAGGTTCTCATAGACGTATCCCAGGCGGGTCATGGCGCCGGTGGTGATCATGTTCAGAACCATCTTCTGGGCGCTGCCGGCCTTCATGCGCGTGGAGCCGGAGACGACTTCCGCGCCTACGTCGGCAATAATGGCGGTATCGGCGGCGGCGGCCAGTGGCGTCTCGTGATTGCAGGTGACGGCGGCGGTGTGAGCGCCGCGAGCACGGGCATAGGCGACAGCGGCAACAACGTAAGGGGTGCGGCCTGAAGCAGATACGCCGATGACAATGTCTTTGCGGGTGGGGCGGCGGCGGGCGATGTCGCGCTGGCCAAGTTCATCGGAGTCTTCATTGACTTCAACGGCGGAAGCCAGAGCCTTGGGTCCGCCGGCCATGATGTACTGCACCTGCCCCGGAGTCGAGGAATAGGTGGGGGGACACTCGGATGCGTCGAGGGCTGCGATGCGGCCGCTGGAGCCCGCGCCGACGTAGATGAGCCGACCGCCGTCGCGCAGACAGCGAGCAACCTGGTCAATGACTTGCGCGATCTCGGGGATGGCGCGCTTGACGGCGGCGGCGACCTTGGCGTCTTCGTGATTGATGATGCGGGCGATTTCGAGTGCGGATTTGGTGTCGAAGCCTTGAGAGGCCTCGTTTTGGCTTTCGGTGGTCAGGTCTTGCAGAGGAGAAGGCTGGGTCAATTTCCTTTCCTCCCGTTGAGCGGATGGTGCGGAGGCTGGTTCCTGCATCGTCATGGTGCTGAGCATCGCTTCTGTCCCCGAGTTTTTATTGTATCTGCAAATCGGTCAACTCTAATCATAAATCGCTCATGAATCGCAAGGAACGGAGCGATTTTGGCTAGCCCATGTTATGAAATGGTCAAAGCGCCCGGCGGATGGCGTTGTGGAAGGCTGGCCGCGCCTGGCGAATCAGCGGGCTCTTGCGGTCTGGCCCCCCCCGGTCTGGCCACGTCCGATTCGTGAGCAGGACGATACTGATGCCGGCCTCGAGGTCGATCCAGAGCGAAGTGCCGCTGAAGCCGAGGTGGCCGATGGAGTGAGGCGAGAAATGGCTGCCGGAGGAGGAGTTCGCAGAGGGCGTATCCCAGCCTAACGCGCGGGAGCTGCCAGCGGGGCCCTGGCGGCGAGCAAAAAGCTCGACGATCGCGGCGTTGAAGAGGCGGGCGTCGGCTGAGTTCGCGGCGGCGGAGAGGATTTCGCTGGCAAAGCGCAGCAGGTCAGCGACATTGGAGAAAAGCCCGGCGTGACCGGCCGCGCCGCCGAGCAGCCAGGCGTTTTCATCCTGGACTTCTCCCTGGATGCGGCGGTGACGGAAGGTGGTGTCTTCTTCCGTGGGCGGAATGGTGGCGCGCATGGCGGGCGGAGGTGAGAAGCAGGTGGAAGCCAGGCCAAGCGGCTGAAAGATCTCCCGCTGCGCCCAGGTTGCCAGGGCCTCGCCGGTGAGGGCATCGATGGCCTTGCCGAGCAGGATGAAGCCGGGGTCGGAGTACTCGGCGCGGGTGCCGGGCTCGGCTTCAACGGGCAGGGCGAGGCAGGCTTGGAGGAGGGCTTCAGGCGTGGCGGCGGTGCGGAAGAACTCGACATAGCCGGGCAGGCCGGAGTTGTGGGCCAGCAGGTGGCGGAGGGTGATACGCCGAGCTTGATCGTCCGCGGCGCGGCCCTGGACGAAGCTGGGAAGCAGATCGGCAAGGGGCGTTTCCAGGTCGAGCAGGCCGCGCTGATAAAGAAGCATTGCGGCGGCGGTGGTGGAGAGAATCTTGGTGATGCTGGCGATGTCGTAGACGGTTTGCGGGGTGACGGCGGGGCAGAATTCCTCGTAGGTGAAGCGGCCCAGTGCGTCTGCGAGGACGGTCTCGTTATTGGCCAGAACGCCGAAGGCGCAGCCGGGGAAGGCTTGGTCTTTGATGGCCTGGCGCAGTACGTCATAGGCGGCGGTGAAGCGGGTGGGCGGGTTGGAGTTGGTAAACATCGCTCGAATTGGATGGTACTACTCAGGGCTTTGGCGGATGCGGGTTCATTCTATACGGAATCAAGAGTCATGGTATCCCAGGTCTCCCAAGGAACATCTTCACACCTCCGCCGGAATCATGGTTAG
>CAZDYU010000058.1:0-25217 GCA_964509755.1 uncultured Occallatibacter sp.
TACCCATTTTCGCCTCCTCCTATTTTTGTAACTAGCACGATTTGAATAGGTTACGGACGCAAACTAGTTACCAATCAGTAACATTTGATCGCCTTTTTTGGCCGTTTTTGGCAAAATATGACCCTCTTTTTGCCAAAAACGCTCTGTTTTTGCCGATTTCCGCCACTGCTTTCCGCCGGTCTTTCTCAAACTCAGGCCTCACTCCAGAGCCTCCAAAACACCTGCCTTTCATCTTTCGTTCAAACTTCAAATGCGATTGCATTGACAGTCGGAATCTCCCGGCAGCGCACGGCAATCACAGAATGTTAAGATCACGGAGAAAAGGCGAATCGCCGCGGAGGAAGTCAATGATCGATGCCCCTTGGAAACCTAGAAAAGTTGTGATTGTTGGCGCAGGCGCGGTGGGTTCCACCTTTGCCTACGCGCTGGCGCAAAGCGGTCTGGCCGATGAAATTCTGCTCCGGGATCACAATGCGGACTTGGCTTTGGGGCAGGTTCTGGATCTGGCGCATGGCCAGGCATTTTTCCCCTCGGTGCAGATTCGCGTGGCGCAGGCGGAGGATTTTGCCGACGCGCACCTGATCGTGATTACCGCCGGCTCCAAGCAGCGGCCGGGCGAGAGCCGCCTCGATCTGCTGCAACGCAACGCCAAGATCATTCAGGAAATTATCGATGAAATTGTTCAGCAGAAGTCGTCTGCCGTGGTGCTGATTGTAAGCAATCCGGTGGACGTGCTGACCTATGTGGCGCACAAGCGCTCGGGCTGGCCGCGCGGGCGCATATTGGGCTCCGGCACGGTGCTGGATAGCGCGCGCTTTCGCCATTTATTGAGCCAGCATTGCGGCGTGGATGTGCACAATGTCCACGCGTATATTCTGGGCGAACACGGAGACAGCGAGTTTGCCGCGTGGTCGATGACGAATATGGCGGGCTTGCCAATCGAGCAGTTCTGCGCCAATTGCGGCAAGTGCGGCGGCTGGGAAGCTGTGCGCGCCGAGGTTGCCGATAACGTGAAGAACTCCGCGTACCACATCATCAATTACAAGGGCGCGACATGGTTTGGCGTGGGCCTGGCATTGACGCGGATTGCCGCGGCGATTCTGCGCAATCAGCATGGAGTGCTGACCGTTTCCGCCGTGCTGGATGGGGAGTTTGGGCTAAGCGGCGTGAGTTTGGGGATTCCCAGCATCCTCTCGCAGAATGGCGTCGAGCGGGTTTTGGAAGTGACGCTGCCGCCCGACGAGCAGAGCGCGCTGGTGAACTCCGCCGGTATTTTGAAGGGAATGATTGAGGAGCTTGGGCTGGCGTAGTGAGTTGGGATTGGTGCAAGGGGAGCTCTGAGCGGATCTAATTGTTGCAACAAACCTCTCCTCAGAGGTTAAAGCCCGTCCAATTCTGTGGCGTTTGCGGCAGGACTAAACAAGCTGCGGAAAAACTCATCGCGAGGCGATTCTCGAAGGCTTTGTAACCAGGGCCCGACTTCAGTCGGGCCGATAAAGCCAATCATATCAACTTTGGGCTTTAGCCCCTGCTACGCTCAATCGTGATTGCAACCCCCGAATAGCCCTCTTTCCGCAGCCTGTAAAGCCGTGCCCTTTCAAAATATTGACTTAATCAAAGATTCCTTACGCCATTGAGCCTCATGGCTTACCATGATCCTTGCCGGGGCATTCATGCGCGACCATCTGGCTACACTTCTTGACGACTTCCGCCGCTACGGCCGCCAAATTGCGGTCGTCCGCACCAAGGGCGTTCGGCGGCGCGCTACCAGCTACGCGGAACTTGCGCGGCTGGCGGGGCGCTTTGCCGCGCTGCTGGCGGCTCGGGGCATTGGGCCGGGCGACCGCGTCGTGCTGTGGGGCGAGAACGGCGCGGAGTGGATCGCGGCCTTCCATGGCTGCATCTTGCGCGGCGTGCTGGCCGTGCCGCTGGACGCCTACGGGACGGCGGAGTTTGCCTCTCGTGTAGTCTCTGACGTGAGCCCCAAACTGGCGGTGGGCGATGCGCTGCTGCTGCGGCAGTTGCCCGCCGAGTGGCCGCTGCTAGCCTTTGAGGACTGGCCCGCCGCGCTTCCCGCCGAAGAAGCCGGACCCGTCGATGGACTGAGCCGCGAGACGCCGCTGCAAATCCTGTTTACCTCCGGCACTACCGGCGATCCCAAGGGCGTGGTGCTGACGCATGGCAACGTTCTGGCCAGCGTGGAGCCGATCGAGCGCGGCGCGCAGCCGTACATGCGCTATGAGCGGCTGGTGCATCCGCTGCGCATTCTTGACACGCTGCCGCTGAGCCACGTCTTTGGGCAGACAATGGGGCTTTGGATTCCGCCGATCCTGGCCGCCGAAGTGCACTTCGAGAGCCGTCTGGTGGCGGCGCGAATCATCGAAACCATCAAGCGAGAGCGCATCAGTGTGCTGGCCGCCGTGCCGCGCGTCATTGCGCTCTTGAAAACGCATCTGGAAGCCAGCCGGCCTGGCATGATCGAGCGCGTGGCCGCGGCCAAGGGCATCCGCGCGTGGGAACGCTGGTGGCGTTTTCGCGATGTGCACGGCGATTTTGGCTTGAAGTTCTGGGCGTTGATCTCCGGCGGCGGAGCGCTGGGCGGGCCGCTCGAGCAGTTCTGGAACGGGCTGGGATTCGTGGTGGTGCAAGGCTACGGCATGACGGAGACCAGCGCGCTGATCACGCTGAACCATCCCTTCCATGTGGCGCGGGGAAGCATCGGCAAGCCTCTGCCGGGGCGCGAGGTGAAGCTGGGTCCGGATGGCGAGGTGCTGGTGCGCGGCGCAATGATCTCGCAGGCCACGTGGTCCGGCGGCGCTCTCCAACCGCGCGTGGATGAGTGGCTGGCCACGGGCGACTTGGCCGAGCGGCAGGCCGGCGGCGAGCTGCGCTTTGTTGGGCGCAAGAGCGAGGTGATCGTGACCTCGGCGGGCGTCAATCTGCACCCCGAAGATCTGGAAGCGGCCATCGAGCAGCAACCGGGTGTTGCGGCCTGCGCGGTGGTTCCGATGGAGACGCCTTCGGGCACGGAAGCTTGCGCGGTGCTGGCCATGCGCGGCAACGGAGACGGCGCGGCAGCGGCTATCGAACGCGCGAACCAGCGGCTGGCGGAGTTTCAGCGGCTGCGGCGCTGGATGCTCTGGCCGGAGCCGGATCTGCCGCGCACCTCGACCGGCAAGGTTCGGCGCAAGGCGGTTGCGGCTTGGGTGGTAGAGGTGCAGGCTACGTCTGCCGCCGTCGGAACAGGTCAGGCTGCGGCCAGCACGGCCTTCGGGGCTTCAACGGATTGGCTGCTGGCGCTGATTGCTGAGATCACCGGTGAGACGCCGGTTGGCGTTGGAGATGAACTGCGGCTGGCCGAGGATCTGCAACTGGACAGCCTGGGACGCGTGCAACTGGCCGCGGCGCTGGAAGAGCGGCTTGGTGTCGCGCCGGAGGGTGGGCTGCTGGAAGAGGCGCGCGCGCTGGGAGAGTTGCGCGCGCTGGTGGCCGGTGAGGGTTCGTGGTCTCCCACCCATTCCTCGGAAGTACCAACCGCAGATCCTTCGACTCCGCTACGCTCCGCTCAGGATGACAGGGCACGGAATGAATTACCTGACGAGCGATTCTCCGGGGCTGAACAGGCTGCTGAAAAACTCGATTCGGAGGGAGGTTTTAACCCCCGCATAAAGCCAACAAAATCAACGCCGGCTTTATTGGCTGCTGAAAAACTCGATTCGGTGAAGGGTACGGGCTTTAGCCCGTACATAAACCCTTCTTTATCGACGCGGGCTTTAGCCCCCGAGGCTTGCTTTTCCGGAATTTCGCCTGAAAATAGGACTTTTTCCGCCACCTGTAATGCCCCGCCTGAAGGTATCGCGCACATGAATGCACCCACTGGCGATCAAATTGATACCGAGCCGGGCCGCTATCTCTATCCGCGTTGGCCGTGGCTTGCGCCAGTCCGCTGGCTGCGGATTGCCTTTCTTGAGGCCGTGGTGCGCCCGCTGGTCTGGCTGCTAGCCAATCCCCGCGTTGTTGCGCCGAAGTTTCCGGCCTGCGATGCGCCGATGCTGATCGTCGCCAACCATGTCACAGCCTATGACGGACCGCTGGTTGAGTACGCTCTTCCTGCGACTCTGCGGCGGCGGATGGCCGCTGCAATGTCCGGCGAGATGCTGGAGGAATACCGGCGCTTCCGCAATCCCGAGCATCCAGCAGGCAAGCGCGGCTTTTATCTGCCCGGACCCTTGTTTTACCTGCTGCTGACCGCGCTCTTCAATGTCTTTCCGCTGCCTCGGCGGCGCAACTTTCAGCGCAGCTTTGCTCATGCCGGAGCGGCAATGGATCGCGGCTACAATGTGCTGGTCTTTCCCGAGGGCACACGCTCGACCGCAGGTACGCTGGCGCGCTTTCGCGGCGGCATCGGTTTGCTGGTAAAAGAGTCGGGCGCGATTGTGCTGCCGGTGGGCCTCTGTGGGCTAGGCGCGCTGAAGACTGGCGATCAGCGCTGGTTCCGCTCCGGCAAAATCGAGGTGCATGTAGGCCAGCCAATCCGCTTTGCCCCCGAGGAGACCGAAGCCGCAATTACGGCCCGGCTGCACACAGCGGTGGAACAGTTGGTGGGGAACGGGTCTTATTGATCCAGCCCAAAAATACCGCGATCTGGGCGGGACTGCACGCCTGAAATTGTAGCGCCGGCCTCCCGGCAGGCTTTAGCGTGGACCTCCCGGTCCACGCTTGTTTCCTTTTAACCAACCCGCTCGATGACCACCGACTCCAGCACAACCGGAGTCTTCGGCTTGTCCTGAGCGCCGCGCGGAACAAGCGAGATTTTGGTGACAATCTCCTGGCCCTCGACGACTTCGCCGAAGATAGTGTGGTTGCCGGTGAGCCACGGCGTGGCGGCTACGGTGATAAAGAACTGGCAGCCGTTGGTTCCGGGGCCGCTGTTGGCCATGGCCAGCTTGCCGGCCTTGTCGAACTTGTGCGGTGAACCCTTGGTCTCGTCGCCGAAGCGGTAGCCGGGTCCGCCCATGCCGGTGCCCGTGGGGTCGCCGCCCTGGATCATGAAGTCGGGAATGACGCGGTGGAAGATGGTGCCGTTGAAAAGCTTCTCGGTGGACTTTTTGTGCGTGGTGGGGTGGGTCCATTCCTTGCCGCCCTCGGCCAGTTCGACGAAGTTCTTGACGGTGATGGGCGCGTCGGTCTCAAAGAGCCGGACGGTGATCTTGCCTTCAGTCGTGGTGAAGACGGCGTAGGTTCCTGCTGCGAGGGTCATGGAAAGCTCCTGGGATTTTTTCAGCTAACAGCTAACAGCTCGTTACGGTTTCGGCGCTGGCTTGGCGGCGGTGTGTGCAATCGGATGCGCTGCGGCTGCCGGGTGCGCGGCTGCTGCTGCGCCGGGCAAGGGCGGCAGCGGCTGGCCGGGACGGACGATGGTGACCTTATTCAGCTTCACCGGCGTCAGCGGCTTGTCGCGGTCGTCGCGCGGAACGCCGGTGATGGCCTTGACCACCAGCACACTGGCGTCCGTGCATTGGCCAAAGACGGTGTAGTGCTGGTTGAGCGAGGCATAAGCTTGCTCGGTGATGAAGAACTGGCTGCCATTGGTGTTGGGGCCGCTGTTGGCCATCGCCAGGCGTCCCGGCACGTCGAAGTTCAGGCTGGGGTCGAACTCATCGGCAAACATGTAGCCGGGGTTGCCCATGCCGGTGCCCGTGGGGTCGCCGCCCTGGATCATGAATCCTGGAATGACGCGATGAAAGATTGTGCCGTTGTAATAAGGCTTGTTGTGCTGCGCCAATCCGCTGACGGGATCGACCCAGGCCTTGGTTCCTTTGGCCAAACCGATGAAGTTGGCCACGGCCAGCGGCGCTTGCTTGGGAAAGAACTCGCAGGTGATGCGGCCCATTGAGGTGTCAAGCACCACGCGGGTGGGAAGGGAAGCGGCAGGTACGGCAGTCGCTTTGGGAGCGGTGTTGGCCGGTTTGGCTGGGGTTTGGGCAAATGCCGAGGCGGCAAAGGCCACGGCCAGAGCAAAGAGGAGGAGTGTCTTCTGGAGTTTCATAGCGACTTCAAGGGTAAATCATCCACCTGCGGTGGGGCCAGACGCCTTCGGCACATCTCGCGCCAGAAAAAAGCGCGCGGCAAATTTCTCTAGTAAGGCAGGATTTTGAGATTCGTTGTATCCCACCCATTTCATAAAGAACGTGAATTGGATGGGCGCCCAGCTTTTGTTGTTGCTGAAAGCAAGCCGAAACGCCTAGCAGCCCTTCTTGCAGCGGGCCATAATGGCTGCGTGGAGGCGGTCGCGGAGGCTTGTGGGAAGCTCGTAAACCTCGTGCGAGCGGTAGATCTCGATCGTCTTGCGAGTGGTGTTGAGAACCACCTCGCAGTGCTTGCAGCGGCCCAGGTGGGTCTGGAGTTCGGCGCGCATTTCGGCGGATACGGAGTCGTCGATCAGGTCGTCGAGAAGGGCGAGAAACTCTTTGCAGGTCACTTTTCACTCCCCGTTTCTCTGCTTCCCTTTTTTCTGCGGAAGTAGCGGCTGAGGCGCTCGCGCAATTGCAGCCGTGCGCGCAGCAAGCGCGACTTCACGGCGGGAATGCTCAGCCCCAGCGTCTCTGCCGTCTCTTCGGTCGATAGCCCTTCCACATCCCGCAACACAAACACGATACGAAACCCCTGCGGCAGCCCCTGAATGGTCTTGCGCAGAATCTCGGCCAACTCGGCCTGGCCGTAGTTCTGCTCCGGATCGGGCGCCCAGTCGGCCAGATCGCGCGGCACGCTGCCCTCTTCGGTGGCAATGTCCTCGTCGATCGAAACCATCTTCCCGGTGCGCCGCTTGCGCAGCCGCATCAGGCTTTCATTCACCGCGATCCGCACCAGCCACGTATAAAACTTCGAGTTGCCTTGAAACTGCTCCAGCTTTTCATACGCCTTCAGGAAGGCGTCCTGCATGACGTCTTCCGCATCCTCGCGATTCTGCGTGATGTGCTGGGCGATGCGAAAGACCCTGCGCTCGTACTTCTGAACCAAGGTATCGTAGGCCGAGATGTCACCACCGCGCACCCTGGCAATCAGGGCTACGTCTGGATGCGGCTCGAGTTCTCCTGCAACTGTTTGGATGTTCGGCATGGGCCTTGGATGCTAAAATCTGGCGGACTCGATGCGGGTGCGTACCGGTCTGCCAGGCGGGGTCTCTGCATCAAGTGTAACGGACGGCGGCGCGGCGGGCCAAACAGGTACTCTGGCAGGCGCGTACAATATAGCGAAGCGAAGCTTGGAGGCAAATATGTTCGCTGCTATCGCAGAGTTCGTTTCCATGCAGCAGGGAGATTCGGCTGAGTTCATCGAGAAGGCGCGAGCGCTTGCCGTTGGCGTTGCTCAGGATTATGAACCCGCGCGGCTTTACGTCATCCGGATTGACAACTGGTTTGGGCCCAAATGGATGCGCTTTGCGGGTAAGTTCACTGTTGGAACGCGCATTCGCGGTTTCCCTACTGTTGCTGTCGGCGTTCACAAGACGCGACTGCATGTACCGCCGTTTGTTCCCAGTCGCGTGGTGGCGCAGCGAGTGTTTGTGGGGCCAGGTTATGAGGAGACGGTTGCTGCGGTGCCCCTTCACATCGAGTGTCCGAGCATTCAAGCGCTTACGCGGCGTATTGCGGATGTCGATAAGGATGCGGCTTTTTTGTGGTTCAGCGGTGAGTCCGAGACACAGAAGCGCGGGTCGGTGATGGTCTATCTGCCCGATGCTTTCGATGCGACGGCGCCTCGACGGGCCGGTCTTCGCGACTGCGAAGCGTTTTACGTGGGTTTCTTGCAGGGTGAAATTTGTTGGGAGCCAGCGATGCTGCGTGGAGTTTCGCGCGGCGAGGTGGCTCATCTTGAGGAGAGCGGTCGAACTTTAATCGATAACGCGTCTCTCGCGATAAAACTGTGAGATGAAGGCACTCGTCGATCAAAAACTCAATCGAACTAAACGGCATTGGAAGCCAGAACGCGTTGTTCCCGGACAAGCTTTGCCGAAGCCGGAAGCCGTGTGCGTAGTTTAGCGCCGCGTCGCGGGTAGGCAAGCGCATAGAAGACCGCAATTTCGACATCCTGCGCGGTGATTCCGCAATAACCAGCAAGAATCTCTTCCACGGGAGCGCCTTGCCGCCGCATCTCGGCGATTAGATGGACGGGAATGCGAGTCCCTTTCAGCACAGGCGTTCCGCTCAGAATCTCCGGATCGCTGACGACGCGCTCTTCGGCAAGACGCAGCTTCTCGATCTCCGCGTTGAGGCTTGTGCGAGCTGTTTCGGCGCGGATAACCACCGCCTCCGACTCGCGCCACTCCGAGGCCGCGGGCTGGGCAAGAACGGAGCGGTAGATGCGTTTGCGCTGCGCCAGCGGAAGCTTGCCAACGCCCAACTGCTCAAGCCGCAGGCAAAGCAAAGCTTCAGGCGGCACCATCCGCTGCTTGGTTCGCCCCGAGCGCATTAGCCGGGAAGGAATGGCCGCATGGTCCAGTGCCTTGCGCACGGCAGTGAGCGGCAATCCTGTTACGGCGGCGGCTTGGGAGGGCGTAAAGCCTGTCATTCTGCAACCTCGTCTTAATTCTACCCTATGGGAGGTAGAAATACGAATCGCGGTAACAACGATGGTTCTCGCGCATCGCATCAAATGTAAAAGCAGCATAAAGTGAAGAGATGAGGCTTTCATCTTCCCCGATCATTGCTCCAAGGCTGGCTTCGGGCTGGCTTGCCGCTCTGCTTTCCGCGCTGCTGATCGTTTCGCCAATGGCGGCGCAATCCTCCGGCGGTTCGACAACAGCGCCTGAGAGCCCGGCTGCCACTGCGCACAAAAAGACGGCAAAGACGCCGGCGAAGAAGCCCGCGGCTGGTGCCGCGAAGGCAACGCAAAAAACTGCGGCAAGCACTGCGCCAGCGGAAAAGAACCCTGCCCCAAGCACTGCGCAGGCTGCGCAAAATCCTGTGCCGGCAAGCAAGACATCCGCGAAGACAACAGGCCAGGCGAAGTCAGAAAGCCATACAACAACGAAAAAGCCGGTCAGCAAGACCAGCAAAGCCGCACGCCGCGCCAAGACGGCGCGCATCAAGCTGGCCTTTCAAGCCTCGGCTGAGTTGCGACCGATGGCGCAGCAATTGGCGGCGTTGCGCAC
Organism: uncultured Occallatibacter sp.; assembly: GCA_964509755.1. Classification (GTDB taxonomy): domain Bacteria; phylum Acidobacteriota; class Terriglobia; order Terriglobales; family Acidobacteriaceae; genus Telmatobacter. The sequence goes on from CAZDYU010000058.1 coordinate 9,152, forward strand.
CCCGGCGGCCTTTGCGGGCGTCAGCGGCTACGCGCGCAAGCACACCGGCGAGGCTGCCTCGGCGGCCTATCTGGCGCTCGGCCACGCTTACATTGCTGACAAAAATTACTCAGAGGCGATTGCAAACCTGCGCCTGGCTAGGCAATCCGGCGAAGAACTGGCCGACTACGCCGACTTTCTGGGTGCGCGCGCCAATCATGAAGCGGGAAATGAGGCGGCGGCCAAAGCGCTGCTGCAGGGCTTTGCCGAGCGTTATCCGGAGAGCATCTTTGTAGTGCAAGCGCCGGAGCTTGAGGCCAATGTCCTGCTGGCGATGAAGGACGCGGCAGGCGCCGAGCAGGCACTGGCCGCGGCGGCGGGAACCGGGTCCGCGAACCGCCCCGGCTATCAGCTTGCGCAGGGCGAGGTGGCCTTTGCGCTGGGCGAGGAGCAGCGCGCTGAGAGCCTGTTCAAGCAGTTGCTGCTGGCGCATCCGCTCACCGGAGAGGCGGAGATTGCGCGGGCAAAGTTGACCGCGATGGGTGCCGAGACCAGCCTCACTACGTCCGAGTTGCGCAGCCTGGGCGATGCCTACTGGAATGCGGGCCGCTATGAAGACGCCAGTGAGCAGTACCGCGCGCTGGCTCGCCAATCGAGCCTTGACGCCGTGAGCCGTGAGAGCTTTGCCGTGGCCGTCGCGGCTTGCGATCTGAAGTTGAAGCGGCTGACCACCAGCGAGGCTGAAGCGCTGCCTGATTTGCCGAACGAGAACGGCGCGCGGCGGCTTTATCTGCTCATGGAACTGGCGCGCAACCGCGACGATCTGGACGGACAGCGGCGCATTGTGGCTGAGATGGAGTCGCGCTTTCCGCAGAGCCAATGGCTGGCCGAGGCGCTTTTCTCCAGCGGCAACATGTATCTGCTGCGCCGCGATTACGCGCCGGCGGTCGAGTATTACAGCTATCTCGCAACGCATTTCCCATCCAGCAAAAACGCCTCTGCCGCGCATTGGAAGGCCGGTTGGCTGAGTTACCGGCAAGGGCTTTTTGCCGATGCGGAGCGGCTCTTCGATGAGCAGATTCGCCTCTATCCAACAGCGCCCGAGACGGTCTCGGCAATCTATTGGCGCGGGCGGCTGTATGAGACGCAGGATCACAAGCCGGCCCAGGCTGCCGCGAACTATCGCGCAATTGTGCGCGCGTATCAGCATTATTTTTATGCGCAGATGGCGCGGGAACGGCTGGCCGCGCTGGGCAACGCGCCAAGTGGGACGCCGCCTATGCGCCAGCCGCAGTTGGATCAGTTTCAGCCGCCTCCCGTGCCGCCGCTTCAGGAGAGCTTTCCCGCCGACAGCCCGCATCTGGCCAAGGCGCGGCTGCTGGCCAACGCCGGGCTGAACGACTATATCGCGCAGGAGATTGCCGCCGACCCGGATTCCTCTTCGTGGAGCGCGCTGGCCGAGGCGCAGATCTACTCGTCGTATGGCGAATATTACCGCGCCATGCGCTCGCTGAAGCGCGCTCTGCCGTCGGCCGCGAGTGCGCCGGTCAAATCGATTCCGATGGCATACTGGCGCATTCTTTTTCCCGAGCCGTGGTGGCCGACGATCACGACTGAAGCGGCGAAGAACAATCTCGACCCATATCTGGTGGCCTCGCTGATTCGCCAGGAGTCGGAGTTCAATCCCGCGGCTGTCTCCAAGGCCAACGCCTGCGGGCTGATGCAGATGCTTCCTTCAGTGGGCAAGTCGATGGCGCGCCAGGAAGGCATGAGCCACTTTGAAAGCTATATGCTCTTCGATCCTGTGACCAACATCCGCCTCGGGACGCGCTATCTGCGCCAGACGCTGGACAAGTTTGGCGGCATCACCGAGTACGCGCTGGCCGCCTACGACGCCGGAGACAGTCGCGTCGAGGAGTGGGAGGCCGCGGGTCCGTATCAGGGCATCGACGAGTTTGTGGAGTCGATTCCATTTACCGAGACGCGTGGCTATGTAGAGGCGATCCTGCGCAACATGGAAACCTACAAGGCGATCGACGCGGTGGGCGGCGCGCAGGCAAAGACGGTTGCGGCGAACCGATAGAGTTTTTCGTGCGGCAATTTGCTTATCGCGGCAATGAACCCCTGTTCCCTATTCCCTGATCCCTGTTTCTACCGGCTCCAGCGTCAGCCTAGCCGTCACCACCACAAGCGCGGCCCAAAGCGAATCGGCGGCCAGCAGATGCGCTACCTGCACCCACAGCGGAGCCAGCAAAATCACATCCAGCAGTCCCAGCGTGTAGACGGCGGCCAGCAGCAGCAGCACCAGTGCTGAAAGGCCGCGATTGTCCCACTGCGTCTTGCGCCTTGCCGCGTGGACTAATAGCCAGATCAAAAAGAAGCTGGCTGCAAAAGCGATGCCTGGATGCGTCCAGCGCCAGCGCACTAGCCACTCGCTGGTAGAGGAGAAATCCTGTGCCAGCGCCATGCCCAGCGACGAGGCCGGGAAAAGCGTGTCGCCCAGCGCGGCCAGCGAACCGGTGACGCCGACAATCATCACCACGATCACGGTTACCACGGCTCCGAAGGGCGCAGTCAGCCGCACACTGCCGCGCATATAGCCGCGAGTGCGGCTGAGTAAATGAGCAGTCAGCGTGAGCGCGGCCACCAGCAGCAGCGTGTTGGTCAGATGCAGCGCCAGAAAGGCCGGCCGCAGCGGTGCCGGGCTCTGCGCCGTGTAACCGAGCTTGACCAACAGCGCGCCGAGCAAAGCCTCGACCAGCGTAAAGACCACCGAAGCCACGGCCGCGGCGCGCGCCAGATGCCCACGCACTGTGCCCGTGAAGGTCCAAGCAAGCAACCCCACGACGGCGAAAAGCGAGAGGCCGCTGGTGATGCGATGGGTGAGCTCGATCAGCGTTTCGATGCTGGCCGAGCGCTGCATCACGGTGCCGTTGCAGAGCGGCCAGTGGCCTCCGCAGCCTGCGCCGGAGCCGGTCGCGCGCACCAGAGTTCCCCACAGAATCACGGCGATAAAGTAAGCCAGAACGCCCCAGGCAAAGCGGCGCAGAGCGGGCGAGGGCAAGCGTTGAGCGGCGGCGGGGACGACGGTTGCGGACATGATGAATGACTCCAATCGGAACCCATCAGTGTAGAACACGCGGGCGGCCGGTTGGGATTCAAATGGATTTTGGGGTAAAATATGTCTTACGTGGAGGTAAGACGACATGGGACAGATGGCGACGGTCAGTTCGAAGGGGCAGGTGGTAATTCCAGCCACCATCCGAAAGAAATTACGGATCAACGGTGGAACCCGCCTTGCCGTGAAGGAACGGAATGGAGAGATTACATTTACCGCCAATCCCTTTGACGAACTTTTGGCTCTTCGTGGCAAATTCGCCCAATATGACTTAGAGGCAGATATTCTGGAAGATCGCCGCAAGTGGGATGAGCGGCTGGAGGCGATGTGAGGCAATTCATATTGGATGCCAACGCAGTCACACGCTATCTGACCAAGGGACCCGGAATTGAAAAACTCGATGCCTTGTTTGCACAGGCGCGCCGAGGTGATGCACATCTGTCTATTTCCGTCATCAATCGTGGCGAGGTACTGTACCATTTGACTAGGCGCGCGGGTCTGCAGAAAGCGACTGAGGCGTTGCAGACCATAGCGCGTTCTATTGAATCGGTCGAGATCGCCGAAGAGCAAGCCGACGCGGCCGCAGCATTGAAGTTCATTTATAAACTTGGCTTCGCAGATTGCTTTGCCGCGGAGTTGGCAATGCGCACGGGAGCCACACTGGTTACGGCAGATCCGGAGTTCGCCAAGCTGGGAAAGAAATTGAAGATACTGGCCCTGCCAAGGCATAATGCATAATTGCATTTGAAGGCCATCTCTGAATCTTCCGATTCGGCATCCAACCCTGGATGCTAGTAAAAACCTCTTGCGGTTCTCCGTTTTCACAGGCTGCGGGAATCGTTGAACTCAAGCAAATTGCAGGTGGAAGATATGACCGGCATTCAGAATCTCAGAGGCTTGTTCTTATTGTGCTTTTCGATAGCGTTTCTTCTACTCTTTGCCGCTATTCCTTCGTTCATCCTTTCGGGTTTGAATATGTCATGGAAAAACTTGGGGATAGATCGAAAGCTGAGCTTTTGGAAGAAAGTGTTTCTGGGTATTCTCGGCGGATTCGCTGGTGAAATCGCAGCGATCGCTGTACTTCCCCTGGCAGAATCAAAGTGGTGCAGAAACATGAGCGCGCAAGGCTCGCACTGTGATGGCCAGGGGCCGCTTGTTCTTATCTTTACCGTTCCGCTCTGTGCCATTCTCGGAAGCTGCGCCTCCATGCTTTGGACATGGATCAGCGTTGGTATTCCAGCACATAAGCCTTGGGCATCGATCTTCAGCTATAGCGGCAGGAATCGGGCGCTGAATGTGGCGTTCGCTGTTGCCATTCAAGCTCTTTACTGGGCGATCTTCGCCCTGGCTACCTATCTTCAAACGCGCAACTTGCTATGATGCACGCCAGGCTTGGAATCTATTGTCAGCCTGCTTGTCGTCAAAGCAGGCTGACGATTCTCGCGACTTACTTCCCCAGCAGCCTTATCACGTGATTCACGATAATTAAATCCTCTGCCGGTGGAATTACGCGGACGATGACAGGCGAGTGATCGCTGGAGATCACAGCAGCGCCGCGGACGTTGTTGCGCGCGGGGTCCAGTACAATGCCCAGTGCGCTCAGACCGGCGCAGATCTCCGCACGCGAGTCGATGTCGTTTTCGCCGATGCCGCCGGTGAAGACCAGCATGTCCAGCCCGCCCAACTCGGCCACATAACTGCCAATCCATTTGGCGATGGACCAGGTGAATTTATCCACGGCGAGCTTGGCCTTGGCGTTGCCTTCGTTGATGGCTGTGCGCAGATCGCGCATATCGTTGGAGAGATTGCTGACGCCCAGCAGGCCGGCTTTCTTGCTCGCGACGGCTTCCAGTTTGTCGGCTGCTTCGGCGGCGCTGGCAGCGGTCTCGGCAATCTTGCGCAAAATAAACAAGAGTACGCCGGGATCGATATCTCCCGTCCGCGTTCCGCTGATAATGCCGCCCGTGGGCGTGAGGCCCATCGAAGTGTCAAGGCACTCGCCGTCGCGAATGGCGGAGATGGATGCGCCGTTGCCCAGGTGCGCGACAATCAGCCGCTTGGGCACGTTGGGCTGCAACTGGAAGACAATCGACTCATAGGAGATTCCATGCGCGCCGTAGCGGCGTACACCCATTGCCGAATACTCCTCCGGGATGGGCATATGAGTCACCACTTCCGGCATGGTGCGATGGAAGTAGGAATCGAGGCAAACAAAATTCGGCACGCCCGCAAAGAGGCGCAGCGACTCACGCATGATGTAACAGGCGATGGGCGTGTGCAGCGGCGCAAAGGCCGTGTAAAGCTCCATCTCATCCACTAACTCGGGAGTAATAAGCTGGTTCTCCTGCACCGTGGGTCCGCCGCAGACCATGCGATGACCAATGGCTATGGGCGCGGGGAAATCGCCGGAGTGGAGCGCGTCGGCGACAAGCTTGAAGGCCACGGCGCGCGTAGGCAGAGCCGGGGTTTGATCGACGAGCTTTTTGCCCGCCGCGTCCTTGATCCAGAACTTGCCCAGATCGGTGCCGATGCCGTCGACCGCGCCCTCGAAGAGCTTGGCGCGCTGGCCGTCGCCGGCCTCATAGACAGAAAACTTGATGGACGAAGAACCGCTGTTCAAAACCAGTACGGGCAAGGAAGACATTCGTAAAATCCTTTGAGGTTGGGGCTGAGTGTATCAGCGGAGTTAGCGTTGTTCGCCGCGCTGCGCGCGTGTTAGCGGAGTTTGAAAAATCACATACTGATAGTGGGTTGTGGTTTCCAGACCTCGAATAAAGTACTATCCATTCATCCACTTTTTGTTGAACAATTCATTAAGTCAACTAGCCAAGGAATCGCTTCTGGATAGTGGTTGCAATCCAGAACAAACTCTTGCCCTCTTCCTGCTGAAATAAGATGTGTTCCAGTCTCATCTCGATGCCACCGGGATGGATTATCATGGTAGCTCAATATTGAAGCACGACCAGAGGGGTCGAACCATTCAGGGAGCAACCAATGACTTGGAAGTTGCGAATCAGGCTTGGTTAATTGCAACTTCGATGAAAAATGGCGAAATACACCTGCTCCGTCCGTTCCAACAAAACCAACTCTTGGCAATTTCAGTTTCTCCTCGGCAACATAGAGAACATTGTTAGAACGAACTTTATCAGTTTTTTGAAAATGCGGATGATACTTCGCCCACGGATGATTGTCCGGCCATTCTGCAACAGCAACGCGTTGAGCGATTTGCATCCAGCCAAAGATTACGTGTTTGGGTTTACTGAAGCGAACGTACTGCCATTGTGATCCTTTATGTTCTACGGGACGGAATAAACCGAAGAATAAAAAAACATCTCCAGGACCGACCCTCATATCCTTCAAATGACTTTCTGATTGATCCGCTTGCCCAAAGATAGGCAGCCATTTTTCCATTCTAGGAAGGCTGTGAAAATTGATGTCTGGGTCCAGGTGTGCCCGATATGTTTGCGGAATTCCTGCTAATTGTTCTACTAACTCCCCAATACTTGCCCAGTGATTTCCTGCAATCTCCTTGTAGCTAATTATTGATGATTTATCGCCAATGGGAAGTGACAGCATAGTTCCGTCTGGAAAAATCGGGCTAGGCTTCTTACCCGAAGATGAATCGAATCCTTTACGGCTGAGTATGATCTTCATTTTGCAATCAGCCTTTCCCCTGCAGCATCCCTCCAAGAGTCATCGTTATCTTTCCATAGTTTTGGTTTCGCGTAGATACCAAATGGAATTGTTGATGTAAAGCTGCGAAACGAAGTCAATAACTCGTCTGAAAAATTGCAACGGTACCCTCTTGCTACAATCAAGTCATTTAATTCAACAGGTAAATCTATTCTTGCTGAACCAAAATAGGCAAATCTCTCAGAAATCAAGACTCTTTTTACTGATAAGTCACGCTCTTTATTCTTGGCGTTTTCATTCTCACCATCCGAGTGCATAGAACGAATTTGTCGAAAAGACTTGCATGGTCCTGGTTCGTAAGCATTATCTCCGCACTCAAGCGCGCGAGTCCCTTTCTTCGGCTTCTTCTGTGCGAACCGTTCATCCTTCCAATATTCGTCGAATTCAATGACTTCATCAACGTGCATAAGGTATACAATTCGGTTTTGATCTGCTTTCGGCGATAAACCGACAATCCAGTCTCCTGTATTTGCCATGCGTCGAATAATAGGCTTACAGCAAGCAAGTGTACAGTAACCGAAAAATGGATTCGGCGAGAAGCCGGTATCATGTGCAACGATGTACGAATAGAGTTTCATCTTTCTTACCTTCCACGCATTCAGCCTGGGATCGTACAGAGGGTTGAACCCGCCAAAACCATTCTAGCGTTCGTAAACGTCGCGGCGGTGACCGACGCGGAGAGCGAGTACGACGAGCTTCGCATCTTGAATCTCGCAGATGATACGCCAGTCGCTCACACGGTACTTCCAGAACTCGCCCAGTTTGGAACCGCGCAACGCCTCGCCTATGCTGCGCGGATCAACCAGTGCAGATACGCGTTCGTACAAAAAACGCTCGATGCGCCGTGTTACCTGGGGGTCGAGTTTGTCCAGGTCGCGTTTGGCTTCCCGGTCGAACTCAACTTTCCAAGTTGCCATGCTCTTTCATCACTTCCTCAAGAGGAATGGTGTAGCTGCGGCCAGCGCGCAGATTCTCCAGCCGCTTTTCGGCGATATAGATGTCTTCGAGATTGTTGAGGTGAGTCACCAGTGCTTCGCGGACGTAGTAGCTTTTGGCTCGCCCGGTGTGCTTTGCCAATTGCTCAAGACGCTTTTCGATGGTTGCTGGTAGTCTGACGGCAATCATATTACCCCCTCATGACATACAAGTATAACATCGTCCATCGCTCACTCATGCTTTAGTGGTTTCCCTGGTCCGAAAATCCAGACCGGGGGCACCCAGTTTGTTAGCTTTGAGCCCAGCGCCAATTGCGAATCTCCGGCAGATCGTCGCCGTTTTCCGCCACGAAGAGCTTATGCCTTTGAATCGCCTCGGAGTACCACTGTTCGGCTGCGTCGGCCTGACCCGCCAGCCGCGGCACGCGCTTCACCGCGTCCAGCGCCAACTGGTAGCGGTCGATGTTATTCAGCACGCACATGTCGAAGGGCGTGGTCGTAGTGCCTTCTTCCTTGTAGCCGCGCACGTGCAGGTTATTGTGATTGTGCCGCCGGTAAGTGAGCCGGTGAATGAGCCACGGGTAGCCGTGGAAGGCAAAGACCGTGGGCACATGAGGCGGGAAGATGCGGTCATAGTCTTCGTCGGCCAATCCGTGCGGATGCTCTCCCGGCGGCTGCAAGGCCATCAGGTCCACCACATTGACCACGCGGACTTTCAGGTCGGGCGCAAGCGTGCGCAGCAGAACGACGGCGGCCAGCGTTTCCAGAGTCGGCACATCGCCGGAACAGGCCAGCACCACGTCGGGCGAGCCCTCGTCATTCGAGGCCCACTTCCAGACGCCCAGGCCGACGGTGCAATGCGCCACGGCCTCGTCGATGGTGAGCCACTGCGGTGCGGGTTGCTTGCCGGCGACAATCAAATTGATGTAATTCTTGCTGCGCAGGCAGTGATCGCCCACCGAGAGCAGCGTGTTGGCGTCGGGCGGAAGATAGACGCGCACCACCTCGGCTTTCTTGTTGACCAGATGGTCGATGAAGCCGGGATCCTGATGGCTGAAGCCGTTGTGATCCTGCCGCCAAACCAGTGAGGAGAGTAAATAGTTGAGAGATGCAATCGGTTTGCGCCAGGGAATCTGCCGCGTCACCTTGAGCCACTTGGCGTGCTGGTTGGCCATCGAGTCGATGATGTGAATGAACGCCTCATAGCAACTGAAGAAGCCGTGGCGGCCGGTGAGCAGATAGCCCTCCAGCCAGCCCTGGCAGCAATGCTCGCTGAGGATCTCCACCACGCGGCCGGTTTGCGAAAGGTTCTCATCGACCGGTAGCACCTTGGCCATCCACTCCTTGCCGGTTCCCGTAATCACGTCCTGAAGGCGGTTGGAGGCGGTCTCATCCGGGCCAAAGACGCGGAAGTTCTTCTGCTCCTTGTTGGCCTCCATCACGCCATGCAGAAACTGTCCGAGCACACGCGTGGATTCGACATCTTTTGCGCCGCGTCCTTCAATCTTGACGGCAAAATCGCGGAAGCTGGGCATCTTGAGCGGCTGCAAGAGCAGTCCGCCGTTGGCGTGCGCGTTCATGCCCATGCGCCGCCGGCCCTTGGGCGCAATCTCCGCCAATTCCGCGCGGAATGCGCCTTTCTCGTCGAAAAGTTCCTCGGGCTTGTAGCTCTTCATCCACTCTTCAAGCAGGCGCAGGTGATCGGGCTTTTCGCGCAGTTCGCTGAATGGAACCTGGTGGGCGCGCCAGGTGCCCTCGACCGGCTTGCCATCCACGAATTTGGGTCCGGTCCAACCTTTGGGGGTGCGCATGATCAGCATCGGCCAAGCAGGACGAACGATAGCTTCGCCCTTGGCCATTGCTTCGCGGGCCGACTTTTGAATCTCCGCGATGCGGTCGAAGATGGTGTCAAAAACGGCGGCGGCTTGCTGATGCATCGTCTCCGGGTCGTCGCCCTCAAGCGTGAAGGGCTCATAGCCGTAGCCGCGCATCAGGCTCTCAAGCTCTTCATGCGGAATGCGCGCCAGCACCGTGGGGTTGGCGATCTTGTAGCCGTTCAAGTGCAGAATCGGCAGCACGACGCCGTCGGTGGCGGGGTTGAGGAATTTGTTTCCATGCCAGCTTGTGGCCAGGGGGCCGGTCTCGGCCTCGCCGTCGCCCACAACACATGCGACGACAAGATTGGGATTGTCAAAGGCCGCGCCGTAGGCATGAACCAGCGAGTAGCCCAGTTCGCCGCCTTCGTGAATCGATCCCGGCGTCTCCGGCGCAACGTGGCTGGGAATGCCGTAGGGCCAACTGAATTGTCGGAATAGCCGCTTGATGCCGTCGGCGTTCTGCTCGATGTGCGGATACATCTCCGAGTACGAGCCTTCAAGGTAGGTGTTGGCCACCAGCCCCGGTCCGCCGTGGCCGGGGCCAATAATGTAGAGCATATTCAGGTCGCGCTCGCGGATCAGGCGATTCCAATGCACGTAAAGAAAGTTGAGGCCGGGTGTGGTGCCCCAGTGGCCCAGTAGGCGCGGCTTCACGTCGTCTATGGTAAGCGGACGCTCCAGCAGCGGGTTGTCCTTCAGATAGATCTGGCCAACAGAAAGATAATTGGCGGCGCGCCAGTAGGCGTTCATCCTGGCCAACTGCTCCGGACTGAGAGGAGCCTTGCCGGTTACTTCGCTCATAGAGTGCCTCGCGAGAGGGGGAGTGCTCGATACCTAACAGCCTAGCAGCCGGCGGTACCAGCCAGAGTGACTGATGTCACATGGAGATGAGACGGCAATTCAGAAGGTGAGACACGGTCCGAGTTGGGGAGTTCTGCGTCCGTTTTTCAAAAAATAAGGGGATTATTGTGGCGATCCTTACGCCTTCTTCATTTCTTGTTTATAGAATCATTAGTAGTCAGGGAAAATTGCCTCTCGTTATCCCTTCCGATACGCGCGTGAAAGGCAGGATAAACAGATGAGAACAAGGTTGGTGGGCGAATAATGACCAGTCTGGATTGGTTCGCGCGGTACTTACTTGCCGGTATATTTCTGATTGCCGGAATCAGCAAGTTTTTTGTACTTGAACGGTTCAAGGGGTCGCGGCGCACGGGATTGAGCCATGGAACCGTTGAGTTGACGCGCCGGGCAGCCTTCGCAATCGCGGTGGTGGAGATTGCTGGAGCGCTGGCGCTGGTTGTGCCCGTGCAGCTTTGGACGCCCGGTATGCTTCCGCGCTTGGCTGCCGCGGGACTGGCGCTGCTGGCTCTGGCTGCCTGCATCTATCGTCAGCGCCGCCATGAATTTGCCGCGCCGGTCGTGGCGCTGTTTCTACTGGCGCTGTTTGTGATGATCGGGCTGTCGTAGCGGCGGGTTCCGCTCTCGGCATCCCACCCTTGAATCAAGAAACGATTCAAGGATGGGGCAACCGAAAAGTTTTTCTGCGTCTGCGAAAGCATTCAATGGATCTGTGCACTCTCGGCGGTAAGGTTGACAGGCATGTCGAGCGTGCCGATGTGGTGGTTGCTGGTGTCACTGACGCCCAGGCGCAAGCGATATTTGCCAGACGCCGCCGGGAGCGCCAACTGGAATGCTATCCCCTTCTCTATGACAGTCTGGTAGCGCTGGGCATCCAGATCGATGTTCAACATGCCGGAGCTTTGCAACGGAGTGTCGGTTTGTTTGGGGCCGTCATTGAAGGCCAGCAGCAGGACGAGTAGCTGGGCGTGTCGGTGGCCAGTCTCATCGGTGGTAAAGTTCACATTGGAGGCATCGATGCTGGCTTTCACTTGCAGCTTGGGATGCTTTTCGTCGGGCGGCTCGATTTTGGCATTGAGGCGGAGCATGGTGGCGTCGGGAATTCTGGGTTGCAGCGCGCCCAGCAGCTCCTGAGCGGCGTCGCTGGAGGGCAGCGCTTCAGGCAGTGCGTAGTAGCCGCGGCGATAAGTGAGCGTGAGACTGTCTTTTGCCGCATTCACGTGAATCTTGCGGAAACTTCCATTCCACTTCGGGTTTTGCGGACGATAAGCGAGAGTGTAGTAGTTTGAGCCCTCCTGAATACCCTGCTTGAGCGCGCCGGCCATATCGTTGCTCCCGTAGAAGGCACGGCCGCCGGTTTGCTGTGCAATGTCATTCATCGCAAATTGGTTGAGCTGGCGGCCGGTGAACTGGCCTTCGCGATCCGTTCCCATGCGGCGGCCAATGGCGTTGAACTCCGCGTCGCCGTTCGACTCGGCTCCGGTGCCTTCGATTTGCGTGCCGAGCACGCTGATCGGGTAGACGGCAATCTGCGCGCTGGCGATAAGGTTGGCGGCCTGGCGAATGTAGTTGAGATCGGCCTGGGAGTGGCCCACGTCCTCGCCCTCATAAGGATTGGGGCTGTTTTCAAGCCAGGCGCTGACGGCCAGCGGGAAGGTGGCCGAGAGCCACAGCAGATTCTTGCGTCCCGGATAGCCGCTGGTGGCGCGCGCCAATTGGGCAAAGGCGGCAATGGTGATGCGGGCGCGGATGTCGGTGCCGATAGCGTCGTCTCGGCCCATGTCGCGGGCAAAGTGATCGATGATGGCGCCGGGATCATAAAATCCCATCAGATCCAGCAAGCGCTGCAGGTTATCGGCCTCCAACTCCTGCTGAACCTGCGAGCGAAGCAGGTGGAAGTCCTTGGGATCAAGCAGCTTGGCCATTGAGGTAAGCAGATCGGAGCTGCCGGTGAAGCCTTGCAGCATGAGCAACTGGCCGTTGAGAACAAAAAGCGCCACGCGCTGGCCCGGAGGTAGTTCGCGCAGAAATTTCATCATCTGGCGGCGGGCATAGATCTGCTCGCCGGCCGGCGTATTGAGCAGGTCGAAGAGCAGAATATTGATTGCACCCGAGTCAACGCCTTGCGCTTCAACGTTGGAGAAGGTGAGCTTTTCAGCGGGCCGGGCCGACGGGGCGGCGGGTGGGGCGGCACTGGAGTCGAAGATGTGCGGCTCAAAGAAGTCGAGCGGCTGGGGCTTGCCGTCCTCTAGGAGTTGGAAGTCCTCCGGGGTGAGGCCTTGAACAAAGTGGCCATGCGGGTCGCGCACCACCACATCCACGTAAACCAGCCGCGAATTCAGCTTGAGGGTTGGCGTTGAGGGCGCGAGCGGCGTTGGCTGTGCATACAGAAGCGTTGCACAGAAGAGCGCACACAATAGGAGCGAAGACCGAATCTTGCCTCTCATAGGAATCCCAACCTCCTGGAAGCTTTCGGCGTATCACCCCGCAACTCCGCCGATGGGGGTTGCGGGGGCGTGCGGTCTTTCAAAGAACTGTTTCGGTCAGGAGCTTGCGCAGTCGGGGAAGGACTCGGAGCCGCGGATGCCAGGACGGAGAACTTCCTCCGCCTGCGTCTGAATCGAGTTCTTGCACAGAGAGTGAAGCCCGCGTAGGTCTTGCTGCAAGTGCGGCACGGTACAGACCATGCCCCGGCGCCCATTGCGGCCGGCGTGCTATTGGGGTTGCGCCTTGACGTTCTCTTGCCGGTAGCGATCGAGCATTTCGCGCAGGCTTTTTGCCAGTTCGTCGTTGTGGTCCTGTACGGCCAGGCCGAGCGCCTTGCCCGCGGCTTCGATCGCCTCGGCGCGATGGCCAATCTTATCATAGGAGTTGGCTAACTCGGCAAGGCAGCGCCAATTTTTACCTTCGCTAAGCTCGACCGATTTTTGCAAGGGCGCAATTGCGGCGGCGAAATCTTCCTTTGCTTCCAACACATAGCCTAGATTGAAGCTGAACTCGGCGTCGGTAGGCAGCAAGGCAATGGCCTTCTGGAATTGCGCGATCGCTTCATCGAAGCGGCCCACTTTTTGCAGGGCCAAGCCAAGATGGTTGTGGCCGTCGGGCAGATTTGGCGCCAGCTCGATGGACTTTTGCAGATGCTCGAAGCCCTCCTCAGTGTGCCCGCTTTCAACCAGCACCGTTCCCAGGTCGGTCTCCGCGCCGGGATCGTTGGGCTTGAGGACTAGCGATTTGCGCCACGCCTCGGCGGCCTCGCCTGCAAGGCCGTTATCGGCCAGGGAAACAGCCAAATGGTCGAGCCATGAGGAGCTGGTAGGGTTGAGTTCGCTGGCTTTGCGATACTCGGGCAAGGCCTCAGCCTCCTGATTGTTGGCCGTCAGCGCCGAGGCCAGACCGTAATGCGCCAGCGCATCGTCCGGGTCGCGCTCCACCGCGCCGCGCAAGGCCGCGATAGCCTCGGGAATCTGGTTGTTTTCTATATATTTGTATGCATCGTTGAAGAGGCGGTAAAACTCCGTGGCCTGCGGATCGATATGCTCGATGCCATCCGCCGGCATATTCACAAACTCCGGGATATTGATGGCGCGATTGGCCGCCGCCGTGTTCTCCACCATCACCGCCGGCGAGTCGTTGCCGTTCTCGTCGATGTGCGTCAGCATGAGCTGCGTGTAGGCCGAGCGCGCCTTGGAGGAAAACGCCAGCCAGCGGCCATTGGGCGAGAAGCTGTGCCAGGAGTTCATGCGCCAGGTATTGCAGGTCATCAGGCGTGGCTTGCCGCCGTTGAACGGCACCATCCAGAGCTTGCTGTCTGGGCGCATCAGCAGGCCGGTCTTGTTCTGCACGTAGACAATCCATTTGCCGTCGGGAGAGACCTTGGGAAAGTCGTTGCTCATGCCGTTCTTCGATGCGCCCAGCAGCGGTTCTGCCTTGCCGCCCTTGCCATCGTTGAACGGGATCTTGTAAAGGTCATACTGAATTTGCGTTTCGTTGGGATCGTTGGCGTAGGTTGGCATCGGCTGGCCTTGAGGATGGGGATCCTGGGCCAAAGCTCGGCTGAAGATCAGGTACTTTCCATCGGGCGACCAGAAGGCGCTGGTCTGAACATATTTTGGATCGTCGGCGCCAGGCAGATAGCGCATCTTTTCTTGCTCGCGGTCATACCAGGCCAGCAGGCCGCGGGTGGGATAAAAAACCTGGATGAAGTGAACGTCGCGGTAGTTGACGCTGAAGAGGCGATTGATAACGCCCGGCGCAAAGCCCGGCTCCTCGTCCTGGTTGGTGTTGCCCGCGTCGGGAGGACTGACGGATGTGACCACGTAGCGGCCGTCGGGCGAAACCTGCGACATGAAGCCGAAGCGCTTCACGACGGGCTCTTCGCTGAGCGCGTCGGGATGCTCTTTGAAGGAGCTCCAGTGGATCATATTCTTGTTGGTGATGGTCATCTGCTTATTGATGGAAACCAGAGCGTAAAGGCCCTTGTCGTTGCGCGGGCCGTCCATATCGATGCCCAGCGTCTTGCCGTCGCGCGAGAAAGAGTGGCAGTTCGCGCAGGTGGGCAGGTTTTCCATCACGGTATGGCTCTCGGGCTTTGAGATGTCGCGCAACTGCCATTTGATCAGCGGCAGCGCCGAGGGTGGCAGCGGAGTGATCGGGCCCTTGTCGCCCAGCGGTGAAAGCATCAGCGGTACGTTCCGATAGAAGATGGGCGCGCCGACCGGATCGAGCGAGGTAGTGATGGTGACTTTACCCGAGGAGAGCGGCTGGGTTCCCGCGCTCTCGATGCCGGTGATGGTGATCGTCGCCTGAGATTTCTGGCTGAGACGCTTGATCCTGGCCCAGGTATCGGCGTCGGGCTGCCAGGTATGCGTTGCCGCCTGCTCGGGTGACAGCGTGGCGGGCTCGCCGGCGCGGGGATCGTTCTCGCCCACTTGCATGTAGGGGCCGGGAGTTTCAACGCGGATATGCTCGGTGCTTCTGGCAAAGGTAACTTCAACTGCCCAGAGCTTTGCCAACGGGCTGGGATCGCGGAAGAGAAAAACGGGCGCGGTAATTTCGGGCGGAAAGATGGAGCCGTTCAGCGGGTAATCGATGGCGAGCGGCGTAGTGGGAGTTGCGGCGGCGGCTTTTGCGGCGGAATTGGAAGACAGTACGGCCCCACAAACCAGAAGAACGGAGCTGGCGGCAAGAATCCCCGCAAAAAAAAGATTTGTGGAACGCGACATCAGAGCCCTCCAGGCGGCGTCCGCGCGGGTTTCTCTCCGTAGCCAAGTCAGCGCAAGTCAACGCAGGCCAACCAGCGCGGCGTAGAAGCCATCCCACGCAAGAATACAGCAATCAAGGTGGTGGGGAACAGTCTTGCCGCGCTGCGAGAAGGGAAGTCGCAATTGAAAATCGACTCGGCGACTCGCCCGACTCGCCCGTATACTCCCTTCCGCAGGGTGCCCAATCCATTTCCGCGTTCTTTGCGAAAATGGGTCGGAATGAGCGTCACTATTTTGTTGCCGGATCTATAACCCTGAAAACAGCAGTCGCACACCGTCATCCGTGATCGGCATCGAGGTTTGGAGCCTCTGAAACTTGTTGCTTTGTAATCAGGGCCCGACTTC
>CAZDYU010000059.1:0-25073 GCA_964509755.1 uncultured Occallatibacter sp.
CTCGAACACGGCCGCCGCTTCCTCAAGGTCAAAACCCAGAAGAACGAGATCGGCTGGATTGAAGAGCGCGCCGTCATTGACGAGCAGGCCTTCCAGGCCTTTGACCAGCTTGGCCCCCGCCACAGTCAGGATCCGGTCGTCGCCACCGGCGTCTTACGCGACGACGTCTACCTGCATCTGACGCCCGGCCGTGAGACAGAGCGATTCTACCTCCTTGCCGCCAACGCAAAGGTGAAACTGCTGCAGCGCGCCTCGATCGCCAGAATCGCGCCCGGTTCCAACTCCGGTCCAGCACAGCCTCAACAGCAAAAACCCGCCGCCACGGCAACGCAAACTCCGGCCAAGGCTCCCGCCAAAGCTCCCCCAAAGCCAACAATCAACGCCCCGGCGAATCCTGCCGAACCCCCGCCCCCGCCGCCTCTGGAAGACTGGTGGCTGGTGCGCGACACCCAAGGCCGCGCCGGATGGCTGCTGGCCAGCCGCCTCGACGTCGATGTCCCCGACGAGATCGCGTCTTACGCTGAAGGACAGCGCTACGTCGGCGCCTACGTCTTCAACAAAATCTCGGACCCCGATGCCGCTACCCCCGACCACATGGTTCCGCAGTACGTCACCATCCTTGCCCCGCCTGGCTCCGGCCTGCCCTTCGACTTCGACCAGGTGCGCGTTTACACCTGGAGCATCAAACACCACCGCTATGAGACGGCCTTCCGCGTTCATCCCATCGAAGGTTATCTGCCTGTGCGAGTCACGCAAGGCTCGGAGGGCTCCAACCGCGCACCCACCTTCAGCTTTCAAATCGCCGGCGGACCCAGTTTGACCACCGATCCAGAGACCGGCATCACCCGACCCACCGCCCCACGCACCATTACTTATGAGATGGACGACACGCGCGCCCGCCGTATCGGCCCCGATCAGGGCCCCATCCCCATCAGCCACCTGCCGGAGTCCCAGCCCAAGCCCACCCCCGCGGCTAAAAGCGCGGCCAAAAAGAAGGCACGTTAAGGAAACTCCAACTGCCCGTTGCGTTTTTGCTGCCATTTTCTGTCCTTCGCGACTCCCCAGCGCTACCCTCAGCCTTGCAGTGCCGTTGGAAACTCAATCGAATCAGTGGCGATTCAACCGAGAGCATCAACCTGGCCGCCGATTTTACCCTTCAAACCATTTCTGCGGGATCTGCCTCCTCTCTGGTAGACAGATCGAGCAAGAAAATGGCCAGACGAGGTAACGATCTATAAGAGAGTATTTAGGAGGCACAAAATCCGTCACGGCCCACATAGGCTGCGGCTTTGTCCCTAGTCCCGAGTCCTTGGTCCCTGATCCCTGCTCCCTGTTCCCTGTCATACTGCCTCCAGCGCCCGTCTCACAGGCGCAAGACTAACGTCCTACAAATGCCTTACAGCCGTAAGACAGCCGTCCCACTGAGTCAAAGTGTGTAAGACAGAGCCCATGGCCCCGTCTTACACCCTAAATCTCCCCCTGCCGGATCACTTCGTCCAGCTTCGGCTTGTGCTTGGCCTGGCGACCGGTCCGCGGTTCCGTATCGATCACCCGCGCCGGCTTGGGCTGTCCCACAAGTGTGCGCGCATTCGCTTTTACGGCTTTTGTGGCTGAAAACTTTCCTGGCTTGCGTTTCGTCATGGCAGAGTTGAGTATGGAAGATATTCCGAGAAAACGGAAGCCCCCAGACTTCCGGATACGGGAAACCTGGTGCCGCAGTGGGAAGCTCCAGGCAAAAAAAGGCAGAGATTTCTTGCGGGGATGGAGAACTGAACAATCATGGAAGAGCGGGATTTTTTCAACGAAACTACCGAGCAGCGTACGCATACGCTGACATGCCCCAAGTGTGGGCAATCAGGCGAGTACAAAGTTACCTGGGTGGTCCGGCGCAAGCGCCCGCAACTGCCACGGGGCGCAGACGAGCGCGACCGCGCCAAATTCGCCAAAGCGCAATCCTATATGGTGCGCCGCGATGAAAAACTTGGATGCGTCAACATCCGCTGCCGCAAACCCTTCGAGATCAGCTCGTTGCAGTCGGTCGCTTTCCTGAACGATTAGAGCTTTTTCCGGGTTTCGCAAGCGCTCGGGTGCCCCATCCATTCCACGTCCTTTGTTAAATGGGTGGGAAACCACGGACCCTCATCACAGAAACAGAAAAACCGCTCAAGCCGCCTTTTCCACCGTACCGCCGCTCGGACGCAGCGTCACCCAGTCGGTCTGCACCCGGTCCCAGCCCTGAATCAAAAATCCGTACGAGTCAAAAAGCTGCCGGATCTGCGGTCGCTGCCAGCCCGCAATATCCTCCAGAATCGGCACCAGCGTCGGCAGCGCGTTATCGCTCAGCACCGTCCGCTTGGCAATCTGCGCCACCAGCTTCGATTCGGAAACCGCGATCGTGAAGCCGTCTCTCCGGTTCACCTGCAGCATCACGTGAATGTCTGAGCTGCCGTCGCCCACGTACACCACATGGTCGGCGGGAATGCCCAGTTCCTCTTCCAACTGCTCCAGCCGCGCCACCTTGCCGTAGCCGGCTGTCGCCCGCACCAGGCTCGCAATCTCGCCCGCCGCCGTGTACTTAAATTCTGTTCCGAAGATGTGGTCCTCGGGCACAATCCCCTCCAGCGCCGAGTGGATCACCTCCACCGGAGAGGCCGAGAGCACATAGAAATCGAAGTGGAAGCCGTCGATCCGGCTGTCCAGAATCTCGTAGACCTGCTTGATGTTTTCTTTGAGGCGGATGCGCTTGCCCACCTCGGTCAAGTGTTCGCGCCGCACCGCCGAATGAAACTCCGGATCGTGCAGCAGCAGGTAAGAAAGCTCGGCACCCTGCTGCACCAGATTCAGCTTGGCCATGCCCTTGGCCTTGCGCTCGAACTCGACCGCGCCAAGGCCGAGCATCTCGCTCAGTACGTAACCCGTGTCGTTGAAGGTTAGCGTCTGGTCGAAATCGCTGACAAAAAGATAATGTTTCCGATATTCATTCGCCATAATCTATTTTACGCCATTCTTCGTAAACATTTGATGTAAAGCTCCAGAACCACCAGCTCCCTTCCCATTGTGGCAGTCTTCCCCGCACCAGGCCGCCGGGTTAACGGGATCAAGTCGAGTAATCAATTACTGCCGGTGCTGATACTTTACACGCTAGTGCTCAGCGCCGCCGATGGACAAAATACGGCAATTTCCGGTTTACTATCTGACAAGCGAATGCAGTGAGTCATTCGATACAGATTTCAACACGGCGACGAACGATAATTGCCAAGCAAGAGAAGAAGCAGGCACGAGCTTTGCTGGCTGGAAGAGGTCGCGGGCGCGGCCCGATAAAGGGCAAAATATCCTGTTGCGAGCGAAGTATCATTAAGTCGTTCTTTCGTTCAAATCAGTTGATTAATCTCAGCAATGTGATAGATATGGGACAGCAGGTATTGCTGACTCTTGCCGAGCAGCATACCTCAAGAACGAAATCAGTGCGCTCCGCAAGCTGGCGCAAAACAATGAGAGACGCGGAGCGGAGGATGCTGGTCCTTGCTCGATAGTCAGGCGCGAGTCAGCGGGGATGGTGTCCAATCATGTCAAATCTTTGTGAAGCGCGCAGTATCGTCGCAGCCGTGAGAAGCAGGGGCCGAATGCTCTTCGGAACCGGGCTTCTTCTTGCCGCCGGCGGTCTATCGCTACAGGCTCAGGTAAGCGTCACTACCTGGCGCAACGATATTGCGCGGACTGGGCAGAACCTCAATGAGACAATCCTGAATACCTCAAATGTAAACACCGCGCAGTTTGGCAAGCTCTTTTCGCAGCCGGTTGACGGATATGTTTACACCCAGCCGCTTTATCTTCCGAACTTGACGATCGGCGCAGAGTCGCACAATGTCGTGTTTGTTGCCACCGAGCATGACAGCGTGTATGCCTTTGACGCAGACAACAACGCAGGCGGCAACGCGAGTCCCTTGTGGTTTGCCTCATTGCTCACGGCGGCGCACGGAGCTGCGGCCGGCGCAACGACGATTCCCGCCAGCACGGGGTCCGACATCTACCCCGAGATTGGAATTACTGGAACTCCGGTTATCGATCCGGTGAGCGGCACACTGTATGTTGTGAGCGCGACCCTGGAAGGCATTTACTTTGTCCAGAGGCTCCATGCCCTGGACGTAACATCGGGAGCCGAGAAATTCGGCGGCCCAGTCATCATCACGGCGTCTGTTTCCGGCACGGGGAATGGAAGCGTGGACAGCATACTGACCTTTGACCCGGAGTGGGAGAATCAGCGGCCCGGCCTCCTGCTGCTCAACGGAATTGTCTACATCGGTTTTGCAGCCCATGAAGACGACGGCCCCTTTCATGGCTGGATACTTGCGTATAACTCGCATACCCTAATTCAAACCAGCGCGTTTTGCGTCACTCCCAACGGCGAAGACGGCGGTATCTGGATGGGTGGCGCGGGACTTGCGGCGGAGGTCATCGATCCGGTCAATCATCCTTTTGGACGCATGTTCGTTGCTACCGGAAATGGCGATTACACGGCGTCCAAGCCATACGCCGCCGGCATGGATTACGGAGATACCATTCTCAACTTGGACCTCGCCAACGGCGTGCCCACCGTCCAGGACAGCTTCACGCCTGCCATCCAGGCCGTTGAGGATTTGAACGATGGGGATCAGGGAGCGGGCGGGCTTTTGATCCTCCCCAGTCAGACTACGGGCAGTTACCCGCATCTATTGGTGCAGGCCGGAAAATCAGGCGAAGTGTATCTGCTGAATCGCGAAAATCTAGGAGGATACAACCCCTCAGGCGATCAAGTAGTGCAGGGGCTTCCGTATGCCGTTGGGAACATGGGCACTTGGACGATGCCAGCTTATTGGAACGGAACGGTTTATTATTGGGCCGTTTATGACACGCTCAAAGCGTTTTCGCTTGCGAATGGCCTGCTTGCCGGTCCCACTGCCGTCTCCTCCGAGACGTATGGTTTTCCAGGAGCAAATCCGTCAATCTCAGCGAATGGCAATATCCAGGGAATCGTCTGGACTATCGACTCTGAGAATTTCGGTCCGCCCGCGGGTTCTGCACTGTTGCAAGCCCATAACGCAACCACTCCCGCCACTACGCTCTATTCAAGCAGCACAAACCTATCGCGCGACAACCCCGGCAATGCGGTCAAGTTCTCTGTGCCGACGGTGGCAAATGGAAAGGTCTATGTTGGCGCTCAATATCAAGTGAGTATCTTTGGATTGCTGAGTGGACAGCAACAGGCAGCCAGTCCCGAGTTGAGTCCCGGCGCGGAATCCTTTACTGGCAGCCTCACGGTGAACATAAGCGATGCGACAGTAGGTGCAACCATCTATTACACCCTGGATGGCAGCACGCCCACCGTGTCGTCTCCGGTCTATGCGGCTCCAATCAGCATCACAAAAACGACGACGATTCAGGCGATGGCGAGCGCTGCGGGATACCTTCAGAGCAGCGTGTCTTCTGAAACATATACAGGATCTTCGCAAGTAAGTGCGCCGACGTTCTCGCCTGCGGGTGGAACCTATAGAGCCTCGCAGTCGGTAACCATCAGCGATGCGACATCGGGCGCAACCATCTATTACACCACCAACGGAACCATGCCTACTACGACGTCGACCAAGTACACGTCCGCGATCACCGTGAGTGCAACGGAGACGCTGGAGGCCATCGCGGTTGAGACGGGTTACACCAACAGTCCAGCAGCGGTGGCGGCTTACACCATCAGCACGGGAGGCGCCAGCTACATCAGCTATCCCAGCGGCGGCTTCACAGCCGGCAGCCTTTCACTGAATTATGGCGCGGCAGTGACCGGTGGCTTACTGCAACTGACCGACGGCGGGTTGGGAGAAAATCGCACCGCATGGTTCACATCGAAGGTTCCAGTGCTGAGTTTCATTACCGACTTCACCTTTCAGCAGTTGAATGCCACGGCAGACGGCATGACGTTCGCAATTCAAGGCAACAATATCTGGTCGCTGGGCGATGCAGGTGGAGGGCTGGGCTATCAGGGCATCGCCAACAGCGTCGCTGTCAAGTTCGACCTGTACAGCAACGCGGGCGAGGGTCCCGATTCAACGGGGTTGTATACCGGCGGCGCGGCTCCGACGATCCCGTCAATTAATCTGAGCACGACGGGAATCAACCTGCACAGCGGGGACGTGATGCAAGCGCACATGGTCTATGACGGAACGAATCTGACCATGACGCTGACTGACACAGTGACCGGCGGCACGGTCACGGAGGTGTTTCCTGTGAACATCCCAAGCATGGTGGGAGGCAATACCGCCTATGTTGGATTCACCGGCGGAACAGGGAGCACATCCGCAACACAGAACGTGTTGTCGTGGACCTATGTGAGCCCAGCAGGAAACGCCGTTGCCATGCCAACTTTCAGCCCAATGGGCGGGAGCTACACCACGCCGCAAACCGTAACGATCAGCGATGCGACCAGTGGGGCAACCATCTATTACACAACCAACGGAACCACGCCCACTGCGTCTTCGACGAAATACACGTCTGCGATCACCGTGAGCGCCACGGAGACGCTGGAGGCCATTGCGGTCGAGACGGGCTACGTCAATAGCACTGTCGCTTCGGCGGTTTATACCATCGCTTCGGCGACTCTGCCTACGCCGACGTTCTCGCCTCTGAGCGGAACCTACAGCACGTCGCAGGCTGTGACTATCAGCGACGCGGCGTCCGGCGCAACCATCTACTACACCACCGACGGAACCACGCCCACTGCATCCTCGACGAAATACACGACTGCGATCACTGTGAGCGCGATGGAAACACTGGAGGCCATCGCGGTTGAGACGGGCTATGTCAACAGCGCTGTAGCTTCGGCGGCTTACACCATCGTTTCGACAGCGCTGCCCGCGCCGACGTTCTCACCTGCGGGTGGAGCCTACAGCGCGTCTCAGACAGTAACCATCAGCGACGCGGCTTCGGGCGCAACCATCTATTACACCACCAACGGAACCACGCCTACTACGACGTCGACCAAGTACACGTCCGCGATCACTGTGACCGCAACGGACACGCTGGAGGCCATCGCGGTTGAGACGAGTTACGTTAACAGTCCAGCAGCGGTGGCGACTTACACCATCGCTAAGGGAGGCACCAGCTACATCAGCTATCCCAGCGGCGGCTTCACAGCCGGCAGCCTTTCACTGAATTATGGCGCGGCAGTGACCGGTGGCTTACTGCAACTGACCGACGGCGGGTTGGGAGAAAATCGCACCGCATGGTTCACGTCGAAGGTTCCTGTGTTGAGCTTCATCACCGACTTCACCTTCCAGCAGTTGAATGCCACGGCAGATGGCATGACGTTTGCGATTCAGGGCAACAATATCTGGTCGCTGGGCGATGCAGGTGGAGGGCTGGGTTATCAGGGCATCGCCAACAGCATCGCCGTCAAATTCGACCTGTACAGCAACGCGGGCGAGGGTTCCGATTCAACGGGGTTGTATACCGGCGGCGCGGCTCCGACGATCCCGGCAATCAATCTGAGTACGACGGGAATCAACCTGCACAGCGGGGACGTGATGCATGCGCACATGGTCTATGACGGAACGAATCTGACCATGACGCTGACTGACACAGTGACAGGCGGCACGGTGACGGAGGTGTTTCCGGTGAACATCCCAAGCATGGTGGGAGGCAATACCGCCTATGTCGGCTTCACCGGCGGCACGGGGAGCACAACCGCAACGCAGAATGTGTTGTCGTGGACCTATGCTTCGCAGTAATTCGGCGAACCTCAGGTGAGCTTTTTGGCTTCCGAATCTCGGTGCCTCGGAGTCTGGTTTGACGGAAAAAGTAAAGAGAGCTATCTTTACCTCAAGGAGATCAGGTAAAGATGCCACCATCCAGCACCATAAGCAGCAAGGGGCAGGTGACGGTTCCTATTGAGGTTCGGCGCCGGCTTGGACTTAGATCGGGTGACCGGGTGGAGTTTGTCTTCGACGAGGGCCGGACGGTTTTGCGGCCGGAGAGGACGGAGGCGAATCCATTTACTGCTTATCTTGGGGCATTTCCCGCTTTTTCTTCGCTCGAAGAGATTAATGCCTTTTATGGCGATCTCCGCGATGACGATCCTTGGGTGGTAAAGAATCCCGAAGAGCCCAAGCAATGAGAACAGCGATCGATGCCAACATCCTATCGTCAATCTGGTCGAGGGAGCCAACCGCCGAGAAAGTCGTCGAGCAGTTGGGAAAGGCAAAACAAGAAGGTGCACTACTCATCTCACCTTTCGCATTTGCCGAGTTGCACGCCCATCCAACGATCACGGCAGGCGATCTCCGTTCCTTTCTGGATGTAACCGATGTTGTAGTTGATTACCGGTTGGACGAGCGAGTTTGGTCCGAGGCTGGCCAGCGTTTTGCCCGCTACGCCGCACGCCGCAGGAAAGCCACAGTGGTGGGCCCACGCCGCATTCTTGCCGACTTTTTGATTGGCGCTCATGCGTTGGTGCAGGCGGAGCGGTTGCTGACACTGGACCCGAAGCGGTACCAGCAGGATTTTCCGGAGTTGCGGCTTTTCTGAGTAACTGCTGGCTGTTCAGAGCAGGAAGACATACCCGTACCATGAAGGCACGCTGACGGTGAGCGATGCGCCGTCAGAAGGTACATTGAGAGTGATTGCCCCGTTGATTTTTTCGTTCCAGAGGCCGGCCTTGGGAAATGGGAGGGTGATATTGCCGGAATTACCGCTGAAATTCAGCAAGACAATTGCGAACTGCTCGGCTGCGGTTGCTGTGGCTGGTGCGTGGCGCTGATAGGCTATGATGCTGTTGCCCTGTAGCGACTGCTGATAGAAGAAGTAAGACTCGCGGCTGCGCAACGCGGGACTGCTGGCGCGCAGTTGGCCGAGAATGCGATAGAGGCGGATCAGCGGCACTCCCGCGTCATCGTAGAAATACTCCCAATTGACATCGCGGCGCAGGTTGATGCGGGCAGCTCCGCTCTGGGGCAGATCGTAGTTATCTCCGAACTCCTCACCTTCCCAAAGCATGGGTACGCCCTGAGAGGTATAGAGCGCAATGGCGAAGGGCTGGAGCATATAGAAGTTATTGCGGTTACCCCAGGGCAGAGGGCCGTCGCCAGTGAGTCCAGAGAAGCAGATGAGATGACTGTGGTCGTGCGAGTTGAGATATTGAAAGGGCGCGACCGGCATTTCGACGGGATTTCCCAGTGAGTCCGTAACTGTTTTTGTGGCCGGATAAACGCCGCCGAAGTATGGGTCGAGAGTGTGCGCGAGAGCCGTGAGCGTGCCGGCGTCAAGAGCGCCGCCGATTGCCGATTCCGCGGCGTTGAGCAATGCGTCCTGCCAGGCCGCGGTTGTGTAAGTGGAGAGCAGAACCGTGGGCGCGATCGAGAGCGCCTCGGCGCATTGCATAATGCGGCTGTAAGTGCCAGGGGCGCAATTGAAGCGCGGAATACTTCGTGAGTAGTTATAGGTCTCATAAGTCAGCAAAGCATAGCCGGTGTCGGTCGGCGACTTATAGAGGTCTGTAACTTCGTCATAACGGAAGCCATCGACGTGATAGTTGTCGAGCCATTGCTGATTGGCGATTTTGAAGAACTGCTGTGCAAAGACCTGAGAAAAATCCACCTTCGGACCAAAGTCGCCGCCAGCGCCAATCATCGGGCTGCCAATGTTCTGTATCCCCGCGTTGGCAATATCCCGATAAACCTGGGAGTACGGAAAGGAAGGATCGACGTGCTGATAGACAAGATCGAGAATGACCGCGACGCCGCCGGCGTGGCAGGCATCGACTAACTGCTTCAGGCCTTGCGGCCCTCCATAATCAGCATTGGGCGCAAAGTATTGAATGGGACCATATCCCCAATCAAAATCGAGTTTGGTGCTGGTGACTGGCATCAATTCAAGGCAATTCACGCCGAGGCTCTTCAGATAGAGCAGCCGGTCGATAATGCCCTGAAACGTATTGTTGAATTGATCGGCGTGGAGTTCATAAACGACCAGGTCATCGAGCGCGGGAGTCTGCCAGTTGGCGTCCGTCCAGGTAAATGCCGGAGCGGGAACGCGGAAGCAGGGCACGGCGGCTAACATGCCCACGTCGGTCTGCACGGCGAATGGATCGGTAAACCATCGCGAGATCAGCGTTCGCTGCCCGCCCGCCGGAGTCCACCATAACTGGAAGCGATAGAGATAAATGCCGTCCTGGCCGTAATGGCTGTTGGGATCGGGCTGAAGCCCGGTCGTTGCCGACCATAAGTCAAGGGCGCTTCCCTGCTGCCAAGTTAGATTCAAATCGAACGGGTTGATTCCAGGCGTGAAGCGGTCGGCTTGATGAATGATGCGGACGACGACCTCAAAGCCGGCAGTGCTTTGTACTCCAGGAAGATAAAGGCCGAAGCGAATCGAGAGCAACCCGTTCGCGTCTGCGGAACTGAAGGCGCCTACTTCATTCAGATTGATGGGCATGATTGCGAACCTCGTTTTCGGGGATGGCAGCGGAGGAAAAGAGGCTGCAAAAACAGAAGGTAAAGACTCTGGCAACTCGAAGCGCGTAGTGAATCGCGTGGTTGCCGAGAGGGCAAATATAGCACATTTCAAGTTTGAATCCGATAAAAAATGCGATGATTCCGCGGCGGGATTCCGCTAGGAAACTTCTGATTCAGTCGATAGTTTTGAAAGGGCACGACTTCAGTCGTGCTGAAAATGCCACAAAATAAAGGCCGGGCTCTAGCCCCTGAGGGAAGGTTTTTTGCAACCAGCAGACTTGTTCATAGCTTCCCTGGATTACCTTCGAAAATGCTCCCAGCCGCGGGCTTCCAGCGGTTGCGCCCCTTGCGGTGCGAGCAAAATGAGAGTTGGTTGGCCGGTGCGGGGTTTCAATATGCGGCCAATCTTAGTAACGGAAACACCGGCGATGGAGCGAGGCAGGCGGGCTGTGGGCGGAGCGGCGAAGAGCAGTTCGTAGTCCTCGCCGCCGTGCAGAGCATGTTCCAGAGTTGCCGCAGGGTGGATCGGCAGCCGCGCGGAATCGACTTCTGCCGCAACGCCGGATTCCTGGCAGAGATGGGCGAGATCGGTGGAGAGGCCGTCGCTGAGGTCGAGAGCGGCAGAGGCCAGGCAGCGGCGCTGGAGCCAGAGACCCTGAGCGAGGCGTGGTTGCGGGTAGAGGTGTGGGGCCAGCAAGGCCTCGAGCCTCTTGGGAATGCGCGGTGGCGTTGGATCGGCAGGTCGAGCCCGAGCCAGTTTGGCCAGGCGGTCGAGAGCTGCGGCTGCTCCACCCAAAGAGCCTGTGACGTAAAGCAGATCGCCGGGACGAGCGCCGGATCGGAGCAGCGCGCGGCCACGGGGCACCGCGCCAACCAGGACGATGTCGGCAACGGCGAGCGGAGATTCCGCCAGATCGCCTCCGGCAAGCGGAACCGCATGAAACTCGGCCAGGGCCAACAGGCCATCCAGAAAGCGCTGGACCCATGGTTTGTTGCCGCCTGCGGACTTGCGGCGGCTCGCGGCGATGGTGAGTTCGCGCGGCAGGCCCAGAGAAAGAAATGCGGCGACGGGGCGAGCGCCCATCGCCGCCAAGTCGCTCAAGCCACGAGCCAGCGCGCGATGGCCGGCCGATTCGGGCTGATGCCAGTCGAGGCGGAAGTGGCGGCCGGCAATCGATAGATCCGTTGTTACGGCCAGTTCTTCGCCTTTGCGCGGCGACAGCAGGGCACAATCGTCGCCAATGCCGAGGCGAAGGCCGCCGCGAGTGACGCGGACCGCGCGGCGGCGAATCTCATCGAGCAGGGCGAGTTCGCCGTTAGGGCGGGCGTTGGAGTGCTGTATCCGCATCTATTGAGAATAGGTTGCGAACAGGGCAGTTGGCGAGAATTCGTTAACAACGCCTAATGTTTCGAGAGTTTTCAGCCGATATAGCATCAAGATTGGTAATCTTTCCGGCGAGGAAACTCATTGACCGGAGTGGGAATCGTTTGTTAACCTGAACAAACGTTGATAGCACTCATTCGGGCGAAGTGGTTCTTGTTGGGAGCCTGAAGGTTCCGTTGCCTTGCGCTTTTGTCAAGTACTGGGCGAATTGCGGCCCTGCATGTGGCGGGGATGAAAGGCTAAAATGCTGCGCAAGCGCTATTACATAATTTTTGTCGCACGCGATGAAGACGGAGGGATTCGCAGGATCTCCTTGCCGCTTCGCTATGCGTATGGGTTTGTGGCCGCCGCTCTGGTGGGCGCGTTCACGGTGGTCGGTCTGGCTGGCTCTTACACCCGCATGTTGCTGAAGACGGAGAGTTTCAACCAGGTTCGCCAGGACCGGGAGACGCTGCGCAAAGACTATAAGCAGATGGCGCAGATTGCGCATGACCGCAATGTGCAGGTGGCATCGCTGGGCGCGCTGGCCAATGAAGTGACCGCGCTCTACGGATTGCGGCAGAGCAAGCTCTCCCCAGCCAAAGCCGATGCCGCTTCCAATGCGGCGGCTGAGCCTACCCCTTCCAGCCTGGCCGCCAGCGACGATGTGGATCAGCAGCAGGTAAAGCTATCAATCGACCAGTTCTATACGCTGCGGTCGCAGGCCATGTCTGGGCGCATGACGCGCGCCCTGGAGAGCGGGCTTTCTTCAAGCTTTGCCGGCGACTGGACGGAGTTGGCCGATGCGCCGTCGCTTTGGCCGCTGGAGGGTCCGGTGGCATCAAGTTTTGGGGAGCGGCAGGATCCGATCAACGGTGAAGGCGCATTCCACTCCGGCATCGACATTGACGCGCCCTACGGTTCGCCGGTGCGCGCCGCGGGCGACGGTGAAGTTACCGGAGCCATGATGGGCGCGGGATACGGCAAACAGATTGTATTGAGCCATGGTCACGATGTGATCACGCTCTACGGTCATCTTTCGGCGATTGCCGTGGTGCCGGGCCAGCATGTGACGCGCGGTCAGGTGATCGGTTACGTAGGCCAGTCAGGCCGCGCCACAGGCCCGCATTTACACTATGAGGTGCGCGTGCACAACGTTCCGGTGAACCCGCACAAGTATCTGCGGACCACTTATGCTGAGATCGCCTTCAACGAAGGCGCGGCGGCTGAGACAAAGTAAAGCCTTACGCAAAGCAGATTGAGAACCGGCTCCCGGCAGAATGGGAGCCGGTTCTTTTTGTGTAAAGGCATACGCTCATGCACCGCTGCCGAGAACAGTTGCGTGAAGTAACATAAGGGAAATTCAATTTGATCCTTGGAGTATTTGACCATGCGTTTCTTTACTCATTATTTTGCCGTGATTCTATGGATTGCCCTTCCCGCGATGGCACAGGACCGGTCGGTTGACGTACAAACTGCTTTTGCTCGTGTTCAGCATTTGCAGCATGGCATCAATGCCTCGGAGTGGTTTGCCCAATCGCCCGGCGACTACTCGGCGGCGCGCACAGACCGCTATACTGACGCTGGCGACATTGCGCTGATGGCCAAGCTGGGCTTTGACAACGTGCGTCTCAGCATCGATCCGGTGCCGCTCGAGGCGGGTCCAGTGGGAAAAGACGGCTTCAATGCCGATTTTTTGGCGCGGCTGGACAAGGTGGTCGATACCATTTTGGCCGATGGCATGGCCGTGCAGATCGACATACACCCGGAAGAAGGCTACAAGCTTCAGGTGCGCACCAGCGACACCGCTGTTGACCGGTTGACTTCCTTATGGCGGCGCCTGGCTGCGCATTACGCCACGCGGGATCCGGAAAAGGTTTTTTTTGAGGTGATGAATGAGCCGGCGGTAAGCGACCGCTATCGTTGGGCTGGCATCCAGCAGCGTGTGGCGGCGGCGATACGCGAGGCTGCGCCGCGAAATACCATCATCGCCACGGGTCCGAATTACTCCGGCATTCCGGATTTGCTGACCGTCTTTCCGCTGGCTGACGGCAATGTGATTTACAACTTCCACACCTACGATCCCATGCAGTTTACGCATCAGGGCGCGAGCTGGGCCGATCCATTCATGATCGCCACGCATGGGATTCCGTATCCGGCCGCGGAAGAATCGATGCGGGAACTGCTTAAAGAGGTTCCCGATGCACACGACCGCTTTGTTCTGGAGAGCTACTGGCTGGATCACTGGGATGCGCGCCACATTCGCTTGCTGGTGGACCAGACCGCGGCATGGGCCAAGGCGAATCATGTGCCGCTGATCTGCAATGAGTTTGGAGTTTACCGTCCGTATGCCGATGCTGCCTCGCGCATGAACTGGATTCACGATATGCGCGCCGCCTTTGAAGCGGACGGAATCGGCTGGACAATGTGGGACTATCGCGGCGGCTTCGGCGTGGTATGGAAGCAAGACGGGCAACCGGCAAAAGTGGATGCGGCCGTGGTTGAGGCGTTGGGGTTGAGCGAGTTGCAGAAAACCCCAGTCCGTTGAAGTCCGGCCAGCAGTAGCCTGGCTGACACAAAAATACCGCCGGAGCGCGGTCCCTGGATCTCGCACCGGCGGCTATTCAATTCCTGGCCAAAGAATCCTGGCTAGCGAAGCAATCCTCTATTTGCCAGACTTGGCCGGAGCCGAAGCGGGCGCGGTTTGAGTGCCGGAGAGAACTGAGTGTGCGCCGCCCGAAGAGCGCTGGTAGAGGATCGTCAGCGTGATCGAGGTACACATGAAGATGATCGCCGACCAAGTAGTGAGCCGAGTGAGCACGTTGGCCGCGGCGCGCGGGCCAAAGGCCGTCTGCGAACCCTGACCGCCGAAGGCGCCCGCCAGATCGGCTGAGCGGCCCTGTTGCAGAAGCACCACGCCGATCAAAAAGAAACAGACCAGCACGTGCAGGAAAACGACGAATCCAAAAAGAAAACTCATGTTAAAGCTGCTTTCCAGGTCAGTCCGGCTGACCCGGACGAGAGATTTTTGGTGCGGAAGAGGGGACTTGAACCCCTATGCCTTTTGGGCGCCAGCACCTCAAGCTGGTGCGTCTGCCAATTTCGCCACCTCCGCACTGTGGTGAACTCTACGAGTATAGCAAAGTGCGGGGCTGCATGAAAATACTACTCATCGGCAAAATCCGAACGCCACAGGTGAACTGCGCGGGCGGCAAGGGTTCGCTGTCTGGCCTCGATTGCTGCCGGGGTCCACTCTTCTGGCGGTTCCGAAGCCATAGCACTCGTGAGTTCGTAGCGGCTCTCTCGATAAATTGCAATTTTCTCGACGAATGTCTGGTTTCCAACATCTCGATTCAGTGTCGGCTCCAGTAGTGTCAGATTTCCAAGGCGGTAGACAAACTGCTGCTGACGCTCTGGCGAAAAGGTCTCTGACCAGGTCGCCGCAGGATTTTCCGGCAGTATGTGCTCGATGGTCGCCGGATCAGTTTCGTAGTCGAAGTGCTTTCCGCTTGCATCCGATTGCAATTTTCCCAGAATGAACTTGACCAGCCGCTTTCTTTGCCCGTTGGTTTCGATTTCCTTGGTTGCAAAATCGGCAAAAAACTTCTCATCCGAGACGTAAATATCCTTCATATGCTGGAAGACCGCTCGCGGTGTAGTCGCTTCTTTGATAAGCACAGACTTGGCCGCCAAATGATATGCTGGCTCCAAGGCATTGGTATTCAATCCGCTGATGACTGTGTACCGGAAGGAAAGGATCGATACAAGTTTAAGAACTCGCACGAAGTCCTCGCGGGAGAGCTTTTCCCATGCGGCAAAAAGCAACGGGGTCATTTGCCTGACTTTGAAGAGCTGCAACTCTTTAATAAATGACCGCGCTTCGGGAGTTTCGATCCAATATTCGTGATCCGCATCTGAAAGGGCTGCGAAAAGCTCTGCCCGTGCTTCCAGGGCGATCATGAGACTGAAGATGTCCTCAGAGGTCTTGATCGAGTCGCGTACCTGTTTGAACAGACGCTGTTTGCGAATCTGAGGATACTCGCACAAGAGATGATAGCGGAGGAAATCCGGGAACCGTTCCTGGCGAACGATGGAGATCAGAGTTTTCCACCGTCGTTGCAGAGCTTCCAAGTCCGAAGGAACCCGTACACGAGAAAACAAATAGTTCTTGAGCAGATCGGTGGAGGACAGTTCCAAGCCTCTGGCGTTCAGTGTCTCAAAAACGGTGTACGCATTCAGTTCATCTTCAACCCGAATCCAGATGAAGATCAACCTTCTGCCAACCGTCCGGGATAAAAATGTTGAGAGCGATTCGCCGTCGGAAAATTGGGCTTCGACTTTCCCGGTAAACCACTTCAGACAGTCCCAAAGCAAGCCGTTGGACACGGAGAGGCCGCGCGGGTTTTGAGGAACGCGCAATTGGACCAAATAGTCCTGGAAAAATGCGTCATTTGCGTCATTGAGCCGAAGCTTGCTGTTTTCCAAAAGGGAATCGGGATCCTTCTCTCCAACAAAGATCCTTCTTTGAACTGTGGCGCGTTCTCGATTCTGCTTCTTCTCTTCCTCTGAAGCTCCAAGTTTCTCAAGTGTTCGAATCACAGCGAGGGCTAGAATCGTCAGTGTTGCGATCCGCTGCTGACCGTCGATAACGACAAAGGAGTTTTCGCTGGACGCTTCAACGACCACCGCCCCCATATAGTGATAGCCGCCTGCGGGCTTGTTGATCTGGAGAAGGTCATTCCAGAGGTCTTCCCATTGCTCTTCTTGCCATGAGTAATCCCTTTGATAGGCTGGGACACGATATGTCTTTCCATTCCCGATCACATCGAGAAAAGTCTTATCGTCGGTCTTCAGGAGAATCGGTTGGGTCATGGATTGGGCCTCTTGCCTCTCTTTATAATACCAACGGCCTGGAGAAGATTGTCAGTAGCAAGCAACTCCGTCATTCGCCCAGCCGCGCCATCCAACCCGCCAAAGCCTGCTGATCGAAGTTGCCTTCAGCCTGGGCGGCGGCAATCTTCTCCCGGTCGGCGGCGTCGCGGTTCTGGCTGAGCTTGAACTTGCCTTCAATGCGGTCGATGGGAATGCGGAAGGCAACGATTCCGGCCAGCATCGAGCGCCGGAAATCTTTCGGCATGGCGCGCCATTTCGCTTCAAAGGCAGGTTCATGGGCTTGGATGAGGTTGGAAAGCACGGCTTCTTTACCCACCTCGTCTTCCACCATTTCCAGTGTGCCGCAGGCGTGAACGGCAATGTAATTCCATGTGGGGACCGAGAGCGGGTCGGCGTAGAGCGTAGGCGAAACATAGCCGTGCGGCCCCGAGAAAACCACCAGCGTCTCGCGCCCGGCCAGATCTCGCCAATGGCCGTTGGCGATGGCAAAGTGGCCTTCGAGCAGGCCGTGCGGACCCTCGTCCTTGACCACCAGCGGCAGGTGCGTTGCCGTGAGCGGCGCTACGGCCTCCGCACTGGCCTGCGGGCCAAAGAGAATGGCGAAGGAATAAGCCCGCATTGCCTCGATAAGAACGGCGCGGTCGGCGATTTGGTTGAAACTGGGGCTGTACATTGCGACCTACTGAATCCGCTCGAAGCGGAAACCCGCCTCGCGCAGGGCGTGACTGATGGCGGTGATGTGGGTAGCGCCGCGCGTCTCCAGCGTTACGTCGATCACCGTATCGCCCAGGCTGACGCCATAATAGGCGCGATTGTGAATGGTCTCGACGATGTTGGCGCGCTCGCGGGCAAGAATCTGCGTTAACGCCAGCAATGCGCCGGGGCGGTCTTGCAGGTGAACCCTCATGCGCAGCAGGCGGCCATCCTTGACCAGGCCGCGCTCGATGATTTTGGCCAGAAGCGTGACATCGATGTTGCCGCCTGAGACCAGCACCACGGTGCGGCGATGGCGCAGATTGGCCTTGGACTGAAGCAGAGCGGCCAGGGCGGCCGCGCCTGCGCCCTCGGCCAGAGTCTTCTCATGCTCCAGCAGCATCAGGATGGCGCTGGCAATCTCCTCGTCATCCACCGTGACAATCTCGTCCACATAGCGGGAGACCAGCGGCAGGGTCAGGTCGCCGGCGCGGCGCACGGCAATGCCGTCGGCGACGGTGGCCTCGGCGGCTATGGTCACCGGAGAGCCGGCCTCGCGGGCGCGCAGCATGGAGGGCAGCGTCTCCGGCTCGACGCCGATGACGCGAATGCTGGAGTCGGTCTCTTTGAGTGCGCAGGCAATGCCGCCGATCAGTCCGCCGCCTCCGATGGGAACGACAACCGCTTCGATGTCGGGCACCTGTTCCAGCAGTTCCAGGCCGATAGTTCCCTGCCCTGCGATAACCTCGGCGTCGTCGAAGGGATGAATGAAGGTCCGGCCCTCTTCAATGCGCCGCCGCAGCGCCTCGTCGTAGGCTTCGTCGTAGTTGGCGCCGTGCAGAATGACTTCAGCCCCAAAGCCGCGCGTGGAGGCAACTTTGATCTGCGGCGTGGCCAGCGGCATCACAATCTGCGCTTTGATGCCGCGAGCAAAGGCGTGGAAGGCTACACCCTGCGCGTGATTGCCGGCGCTGGCGGTAATCACGCCGCGCTCCCGCTCGGACTGGCTCAAAGTCAGCAGCTTGTTCAGCGCGCCACGCTCTTTAAAGGAGCCAGTGCGTTGCAGATTCTCAAGCTTCAGGTGCAGCGGCAAGCCGGTAACTGCTGAGAGATCGCTGGAAAGCTGACAGGGCGAGACGTAAATTGCCTCGCCGATGCGCGCCCGCGCTGCCTGAATGCTGGTAAGTGTAACGGGGTCCAAAATCTGCCTCCTTGACTGGGCGAAACTACGGGGATGCGCGATACAACGGATAAGACCACTGATTCAAATGAGACGGGAGACGAAAAACCACCAGCCGCGCTTGCGGGTGGTGGCCTGGTGTGCTGCCATGCTGCTTACCGGTTGGTCAGGCTTCACTTCCCGCGAACGGATTGGAACTCATAATTCGCATGAAGCGAACCGCTGCCGCGATGCGCAGGAGAGGGAAACAGCTCGGGTTGGCGTTTCTTTCGCGCATCGGTTTGAATGCAGTAGACCAGAGATGCTAGAGGCGCGTCAAGAAAACCATGCTCCGGCAACTCGCAATCCTCATTGGCGCACCAGTTTTCAGCAAGCCGCCACGGACCCGGCAAACAAATCTCATCTTGCAAGACAAATCCTCATTCATCTGATTATAATAAATTGTTATTCCCAGTTAACTTGTTCTCGGAGTGAACGAAAATGGTCTGTTCCAAGTGTAAGAGCCATAAGATTCACCGGATCCAAAGGGAAGGCTTCTTCCGTATTAAACTGGCTCCTTTCTTCGGTTATTTTCCTTGGCAATGTTCCACCTGCGACAAGGTGCAAATGCTTAAGGCGCGGGGAAGCAAGCGCAGGCGTTCCCATCGCGAAGAAGACTCCCTCGAAGGATCTTTCGGCCAAACAGTCCATTCATCGCAGCGCAGCACAGTCAGTTTCTCCTAAACATTAGCCGAGACGCCAGCGCCTTATTCCCGCGGCGCTGGCGCTTCCCTTCCGTGCCTTGCGCGGCCTCTTTCAGAGCCTCAGTGTCTTGACGGCGACTCCACCTTTTGGAGGAGTCGGCAAGGCGGCCCCCTCGTGTACGGTTTTAATGTCACAACTTCGGAGGCCGCATGACTGCGCTGATTCCCCAGCGTTCTTTGGTTTTCTTGGCCCTTTTTCCGGCAGCGCACTGCTCGCGGACTAAAGGATTTCAACTTTTCCCTTGGCGAAGCCCTGTTTCCAGAATTGCCGGCATGGCGCTTTGCGTCGCGCTGGTTGCGGGTTCGCAGCAAGTGGCCGCGCAATCAACCACGCCAGACTCCCATTCTGCCGATACGCAATCCGATAAGCCGCGTGAAGGTGGACAGCCTTCCGCCGTGGGTGGTGTCAATACCGGAGCAGCGCATCCGGCCATGCTCGATGCCGAACACCGGCCCATCACCGCCGGCGGCTTCGTCAAAGATGGCCCGGTCCTCTTCCAGGACATCGCCCGTCAGGCCGGCTTGACCACTTGGAAGCATGTGATGGGCACGCCGGAAAAGAAGTTCATCATTGAAGCCAATGGCTCCGGCGTCTGCCTTTTGGACTATGACAACGATGGCTGGCTCGATATCTATCTGGTAAGCGGATCCACTTACGATGCTGAAAGCGGCAAGGCGGCTCCGCCCCACGCGGCGTTGTTTCACAATAATCACGATGGAACATTTACCAATGTCGCGGAAAAGGCCGGAGTAACTAACGGACGTTGGGGTTTTGGCTGCGCGGTTGCCGACTACGATAACGACGGCTGGCCGGATATTTTTGTTTCTAACTTCGGAAAGAACAGGCTGTACCACAATAATCACGATGGAACATTTATTGATGTAGCTGAAAAAGCCGGAGTCGCGCTGGGTAACTGGTCCACCGGTGCCACCTGGGGAGATTACGACGGCGATGGCAGGCTGGACCTTTTTGTTCCAGGCTATGTCCACTATGACTTGGCCAACCCACCGGCTTCAGGCGACAAGGGAATTGCATTCAGTTTCTGCCAGTTCCGCGGCGAGAATGTCTCCTGCGGCCCGCGCGGCTTGAAAGGCGAGCCAGATCATCTCTTCCATAATAATGGCGACGGAACATTTACCGATGTAAGCGAAAAGGCCGGCGTGGCGGATGCGAATGGCTACTACGGACTTACGTCGCTCTTTGTCGGTGTCAACAACGACGGCAAGATGGACCTGCTGGTCGGCAATGACTCGACGCCGAATTATCTCTATCTCAACAAGGGCGACGGAACCTTCGACGATATAAGTTACGCCTCCGGCTATGCGCTGAATGAAAATGGCCGCGAGACCGCAACCATGGGCATCGCGGCTGGCGATTACCAGAACAATGGCCTGATCGATTTGTACAATACGACTTTCTCCGATGATTACAAACCGCTCTACCGCAACGAGGGAGATGCAAACTTTACAGACATCAGTTATCAACTCAAGATCGCCGAACCCACGGTTCCATTTCTAGGCTGGGGCGATGCGTTTTTTGACTACGACAACGACGGCTGGAAGGATTTGATTGCCGCCAACGGGCACGTCTACCCTATTGTCGATAAGGAACCCTGGGGCACCAGCTTTGCCCAGCGGCCGCTGCTCTTTCACAATCTCGAAGGCAAGCAATTCGAACTGATGCCGGCGGTCGAGGGAACCGCGCTTGCTCAGACCTATGTGGGCCGCGGACTGGCCGTGGGAGATTTATTCAACGACGGCAAGCTCGATGTAGTCATCAATGTCATGGATGGCTCACCGGCGCTGCTGCGCAATGTTTCACCCGACAAGCACCATTGGATTGAGTTCAAGCTTGTTGGTGGCGCAAAGAGCCCGCGCGATGCCGTTGGCGCAACCGTATATCTCACCGCCAACAAGATGCGCCAGCGCGGCGATGTGCTCTCCGGCGGCAGTTATGCCTCAAGCAGCGATCCGCGCCCGCACTTTGGAATCGGCGAGGCAACGGCCATCGATGAAATTGAAGTTCATTGGCCCAGCGGCTCGACGGAGCATTTCCCCGCTCCGCAGATTGACCGCATCGTAACTCTCAAGGAAGGACTGGGCTTGAAGCCATAAGATTCGCTTTCCCGCCAGTCATCTTAAATGTTCGACTTGAGACTCTTCATCACTCAACGCCGGAGGTCAAATTCAGTGAAGTTTAATAATATCGCATACGCATTGAAATCCGCTTTTGCTCGCAGTCGGACGCGCCGTGCCGCTTGCAGCTTTGTTTTTCTTGGCGCTGGTGTTTGCGCGTTCCTTACAGGGGTCACGAAACAAGTCTCCGCCGCAACTGACGACTCGCTCGCCGCGCAAAGGTCCGTCTATTCCAAGTTGACCGGCGAACACTATAGTTACCGTTTCGGAGCGGACCAGCCTTTTCTGCCGTCCAATGGGACTACCTACAACGGCCAATTCATTGACCCTAAAACCTTCCTTTCGGCAAAGTATTGCGGCCATTGTCATCAGGAGGCGCACGCCGAGTGGCGTCAGACCGCACACGCTAATTCCTTCCGCGCTCCATGGTACGTCAAGAACGTCAACGCGCTGCGCAGGGAAAAAGGCGTCGAGTTTACGCGCCACTGCGAAGGCTGCCACAATCCCATTGCGCTGGTATCGGGAGCGCTGACACAAAACTCCCCGGTGGACCGCGCCTTTGACGCCGATGGCATTACTTGTTCGGTTTGCCATTCCATTCAGAAAGTCAGTTCGTATGGGACGGGCAGTTGGGTTCTAGCTCAATCGGCGGCAATGGTGGATGAAAATGGAAATCCAATCTACGGAGAAATTCCCGACAAGGAGATACTGGCTCATCTTGACCGGCACTCCAAGGCCGTGATGAAAGACTTTTACCGTACCAGCGACTTCTGCGCGGCCTGCCACAAAGCCGCCCTGCCAAAAATGCTGAATGACTATAAGTGGCAGCGGGCGATATTTTTATCGGACGAATGGCAGCTATCTTCCTTTGCAAAGCAGTCTCCGCTGCCATTTTATGTCAAGGATCAGGTTTCCAATTGCCAGACATGCCACATGAAACTGGAAGAGATAAAGTTGCCGGACTATGGCGCCAACGACGGCAAACTGGCCTCGCATCGCTGGCTTGGCGCCAATACCGTTCTCTCAAAGTATTATGGCTACGATGAGCAGATGGAGAAGACTCTCGCTTTTCTGCGCAATGGCGTCTTCAATGTGGACATCTTCGGCATCGAGCGCAATGGCGGCAAACTGATTGCGCCTTTGGGAAGCCAGAGCTTTGAAATAGCTCCCGGCGATGTGTTGACAGCCTCTGTTGTTTTGCAAAACAAAGGCATCGCCCAT
This sequence comes from uncultured Occallatibacter sp., assembly GCA_964509755.1. Taxonomy (GTDB): domain Bacteria; phylum Acidobacteriota; class Terriglobia; order Terriglobales; family Acidobacteriaceae; genus Telmatobacter. The sequence continues at coordinate 22,705 of CAZDYU010000059.1, forward strand.
AGTTATGTTCCCGAACAGCGCGATTTTTATGAGAGCTGGGTTGAATTCGACGCCAAGGATGCGGCGGGGCACACTTTAATGCACTCCGGCGCGCTGCGCGCGGATGGATCGCTTGACCCGCGCGCGCATAGCTTTACCAATCGCCTGGTCAACAAGAACGGCGGGTTGAACGACCTTCACCAGGTTTGGGATACCAGGGTCGTGGCTTATAACAACACGATACAATCGGGGCGCTCGCAGATTGTGCGCTACGAATTCAAAGTACCCGCGAATGCCGCCGGTCCGATTACTGTAACCGCCAAAATAAATTACCGCCGCTTCAATCAGCACTTCATGGATTTTGAAATGGCCAAACATTACGAGGTGCCGGTGGTTGAGGTTGCCGCGCGCACACGGACATTTACGCTGGGAATCAATGAAGCTGCTCCGCCCGACGCGCAAGACAACAAGGAGTGGATGCGCTGGAATAACTACGGCATTGGATTGCTCGATGCGCAGCAGTACGCAGCCAGCGCGCAAGCCTTCGAGCATGTTGCGGAGTTGCGGCCCGACTATGCGGACGCATTCACCAACATTGCCATCGCCGATTTTCAATGGGAGCGTTACACGGATGCACGCGCCCGCCTGGAGAAGGCTCTTGAGTTAGCTCCGCACAACGCCCGCGCGCTCTATTATCTTGCCTTGGTGGAGCGCACGCAGGGGCATCTGGATGCCGCCATCACCGACCTGCGCGAGGTAACGGCGCAGTTCCCGCGTTCGCGCGACGCGCATCGCGAACTTGGCTTCTCACTTTATCAGCAGCATAACTACGACGAGGCCCGAGGCGAGTACGAGACGCTTCAATCCATCGATCCCGACGATCTGGCGGCGCATTACATTCTCTCTATTGTTTACCGCCGCCTGGGCATGAAGGAACAGGCGGCGCGCGAGGCCGCGGCCTTTACCGATCAAAAGGACGATCCCACCGCCAGCACGTACGCGCTGGAGTTTCTGCGCAAGCATCCGCAGATTACTTCAGAGAGCGTGCCCTGGCATAAGCACAGCAATGTCGAGGGACAGTCTGCCGAGAACGAAGGTGCGGGCGCGCAATGAAGTTATCGCTGGTTCTATTTGCCGTGCTGCTTGTTAGTTTTCTTGCCTCAGCCTCTTCGCGCGGCAGCCGGCGGGCGCACGGCGCGGCGATCTTCAACGAAAGCGGATGCGCGCACTGCCACACGATCGGCAATGCGGGCGGCCACAAGGGGCCGGACCTATCCGGCGTGGGCAGGCGATTGAAGAAAGCGGCGATGCAGCGGCAAATTGCAAATGGCAGCAAGCTGATGCCGCCCTTTGGAGAAGACCTGCAGGGCCAGGACATGGACGATCTGCTTGCCTATCTGCGTTCTTGCCGAGCCCGAAAGCAATAGCGAACTGCCAAAGGCAAGAGCCAGTTGCGATATACTGCAAGGCGTGGAGGAGTCCGCTTTGCCGCACGAAAATAAGTTATTTGCCGCGCTGATTGCATCGGCGTTTTTTCTAGGCTGTCCCGCGGCAATGAATTCTCAGCAAATGCGGCAAGGCGGCAAGCAGCCCGCTCAAAGTGGAATGGCCAGCGCGGGTCCACAGAAGGCGGATTTCGATAGCCAGCACCGTCCTATCACTGCCGGAGGCTTTGTAAAAACCGGTCCAATTATTTTTCAAGACATTGCTCGGCAATCAAGACTTGCAAGCTGGCATCATCTTGCGGGCACTTCCGAAAAGCGCTTGATTCTGGAGGCCAAAGGGCCCGGCGTCTGCCTTCTGGATTATGACAACGATGGCTGGCTGGACATCTATCTGGTGAACGGCTCGACTTACGATGCGCTGGCTGGCAAAGCCGCCGCGCCACATGCGGCACTCTTCCATAACAATCACGATGGCACCTTTACCGATGTTACAGCTACAGCAGGCGTCGCCAATGACCGCTGGGGTTATGGCTGCGCGGTTGCCGACTACGACAACGACGGCTGGCCCGACCTATATGTAACTAACTTCGGAAAAAATCGCCTTTATCATAATAATCACGACGGAACATTTACAGATATGGGAGAAAAGGCCGGAGTTACAGTCGGTACCTGGTCCACCGGCGCAACCTTTGGCGACTACGACGGCGATGGGCGGCTGGATTTATTTGTCGCCGGCTATGCGCGGATCGACTTATCCGACCCTCCGGTTTCAGGGTCGAAGTCGGTCGGCTACACAGCCTGCCAGTATCGCGCAGTGCCGGTACTCTGCGGACCGCGCGGCCTGAAAGGCGAGCACGATCATCTCTTTCATAACAACGGCGACGGTACTTTTACCGATGTCAGCAAGAAGCTGGGCGTGGACGATCCCAACGGATACTACGGCCT
>CAZDYU010000060.1:0-25063 GCA_964509755.1 uncultured Occallatibacter sp.
TCCAACTTATCCCAATCACATAGAACTAGATGTGGTCCTTGGGAGGCTGCGGAAAAAGGGCTCTTTGGGGGTTGCAATCACGATTGAGCGGAGCAGGGGCTAAAGCCCGACGTTGATATGATTGGCTTTATCGGCCCGACTGAAGTCGTGCCCTGGTTACAAAGCCTTCGAGAATTGCCTCGCGATGAGTTTTTCCGCAGCCTGTAAAGGCCGCGCAAATTCGCCATGATTCAAAAGCCTGAAGGCCGCTGCACCCTCCGTTGGCGGCGACCTGCAACTGTTGTATCAGGCGGAGAAGAAAACAGCCAAAGGAAGCTTCCTTTGGCTGTTTTGATTTGATGGTTGCTAAACTGCTCTATTTCAAATTCAACGGATCGTGGACCCCGCAATCGAAGAGTGAAGCAGTGGGTTCGACAGTTGTCCCGGCCGGAGCTCCTTGTACCTGATACCCCCCAGAGATGCTGGGCAGGTTGCAGGGTTCGCCGTAGCCAGGAAGGCGGCTGTTGTTGTTGTAGTTGCCGCTGGATGCGTTGGCGGAAGAGACACGCACATCGACGATGTTGCCTTGAATCAGGAGTGAAGTATCCACAATATCCTGATCGGTGCGGATGATGGTCAGGTAGGGGCTATCGGGCGAGGCGACGTAGACCTTGCCGTAACTTGAGTTCTGCGTGGAGACGACCGTGCGGGGGTGGCCATTGACGGTCAGCGGCGCCTTCTCGACCGAATGGCTGCTCATGTTGACGATCGAGACGGTGCCATCGGATTGATTGGCGACATAGGCGCGGCTGCCATCGTTGAGGATGGTCACGCTGGCGGGATTGTTGCCCACGGGAATGGTAAAGGTTGTGCCGAAGGTGGGGCTGTCGTAGCCGTATTCGTCCAGGGTTGCATCGATGACGCTGACCGTGTTGCCATCGTAGTTGGCGACGACCAGTTGATTGGTTGCGCCGTTGTACTCGGCATAGACGGGGCCGGAACCGCTGGGCAGTTGCAAGACGCCATTGGGAGGGCAATGAGTGGGCTGACCGCTCTGGTTGACGGTGGGGCAATTATCGTCCAGCGTATTGGTGGTGACATTGACCACGGTAATGGTGTCGCTACCGCGATTGAGGACGAAGATCCTGGAAAAATCGCTGCTCATGACCGCGTAGACCGGGCAGAGGCCCAAAGGGATATAGCTGGAGACGGTATCGCTGGAGATCTCAATGCCGTCTGCTTCGCCGTTGACGCCGACGGTTCTGGGCGAGGTATTGCAGGCCATGGCGCTGGCGATGTTATTTGAAAGGCCATTGCTGCTGGTATTCGCGGTGTTGCCTTGGCTGATGCCAAAGGCGCGCTGGCTGAAAGCGCCGGAACCGGCTATGGCAACCGGTGTTGGAGGCAATGGAACGGATTTGAGAAAGGTCTCAGGGCTGCCGACAAAGAGATCGGCGCCGCTGAAGTTCTCCGTCAGCGGATCGGTATCCCATGTGCATTGAGCAGCCGTAGGGTCGAAGGAACAGAGATCGGCGGCCCACAAACCGGTAGTTGCTATGAAAAGATTCACCGGATCTGCCGTGCCGGGCACCGTGGTGTAGGCGATCTGCTTCTCTTGCAAACTGGAGGAGACAGGGAAGTTGGTGAGGGTTCCGTCACTATTGAGCGTGAAGGCGGAGAATCCCAGATAGTTCAACGCAAGAGTGGAGGGGCCGGGACCGATCGCCGCCCAAGCCATGATGGTGTCGCCTGAATAATCGATGACTGTGGCGATTCCTGGCACGGCGACGCCCGTACTGGACACGGGAGCGGAGACCACGACCGCATACGACAGCGGCTGCGAGGAAGGCCCGCTGGGGTTGGAGGGCGTAATCACCGGCCGGTAGTTGTTGCCGCAACCGGCGACCAGGGCAGCAGCCGCAAACGCCGCGCCCGCCTGAACCAACCGCAGACGCGTCTGGTCAAAACTCATGCGAAAAAGCCTCATTCAGTATCTTTCCTGCTTCCCCTGTGATTGTAAATCAGGGGAGCGGGCCGGGTGCGCAACCGTGGCTACGTCTTGGACGCGGGCGAAGGCCGGATGGGTATCGCGGGAAGCTTTTTGTGGAAATCAATGCAGAAACCTGGCCATCCAGAGGAACAGGGTTGTTGCGATTTCCTGGGGTCTCTGCCCGGCCCTTACGAATTATTTAGGAAACATTTTGGATACTCGAATGAGGCGAAGGCCAGAATGATTCTTGAGCAGGCGATTGGGCTGGCGGCAAGGATGAGGCACCTAAAAATTGCCGGCCGGCCTGATGAATTGAAGTAGGAGAGATGATGCAAGATTTAGCGATGCTGCTGTTCACGGTAGTTTTCTTCAGCCTGGCGTTTCTTTACGTCAAGGCATGCCAGAAGTTGAGGTAGCCCATGCAAACCGACATTACGACCGTCGTCGCCCTGTTTCTTTCCATACTGCTTTTGGGTTATCTGACCCTCACCCTGCTTTTCCCGGAGAAATTCTAAATGTCCGCCAACGGCTGGTTGCAATTTGCCATTTACTGCCTGGTTCTTCTGGCAAGCGTACGTCCGGTGGGCATCTATCTGGCACGCGTGCTGGAGGGAGAACGCACCTGGCTCGATCGCGTTCTTCGGCCCGTCGAGCGGCTGATCTATAAACTCTGCGGCGTGAAGGCCGCGGAAGAGATGAACTGGCGCGAGTATGCCTTTGCGCTGCTGGGCTTCTCGGCCGTCACCATGTTGTTCACATACGCATTGGAGCGGGTGCAGTACTTTCTGCCGTGGAATCCGCAGCGCTTGACCGCCGTCGGTCCTGATCTGGCCTGGAATACGGCCGCCAGCTTTACGACCAATACCAATTGGCAGTCGTACACGCCTGAGACGACGATGAGCTATCTGACCGAGATGGCCGGGTTGGCGACGCACAACTTCTGGTCGGCGGCGGTGGGCATTGTGGTGGCCGTGGCACTGATCCGCGGCATCAAGCGGACGACCTCGGGGACGATCGGCAACTTCTGGGTGGACATGACGCGCACGCTGCTTTACGTGCTGCTGCCGGGCTCGCTGATTTATGCGCTGCTGCTGGTGGGCCAGGGCGTGCCGCAGAACCTGAAGGCCTACACGCAGGCGCATACGGTGGAGGGACAGACGCAGACGATCGCGCAGGGGCCGGTGGCGTCGCAGGAAGCGATCAAGATGCTGGGGACAAATGGCGGCGGATTCTTCAACGCCAACAGCAGCCATCCCTTTGAGAATCCGACGCCGCTCTCGAATTATCTGCAGATCCTTTCGATTTTTATCATTCCGGCCGGGCTGACCTATACACTGGGGCGCATGACCGGCTCGCCAGGGCATGGCTGGGCTGTGCTGGCGGCGATGTTCATCCTCTTTGCGGCGGGATTCACGACCGTCTACTGGGCCGAGTCGCAGCCGCATCCGCTGATTCACGGCGCACAACAGACGCACACCATTGAAGCGCCGGGCGGCAACATGGAGGGCAAGGAGGTGCGCAACGGCATTGCCGAAAGCGCGCTGTTTGCCACGATCACCACCGACGCGAGTTGCGGCGCGGTGAATGGCATGCATGACAGCTTCACTCCGCTGGGCGGCATGGTGGTGCTGATCAACATCATGATGGGCGAGGTGATCTTTGGCGGGGTCGGATCCGGCCTCTACGGCATTCTGATCATGGTGGTGCTGGCGGTCTTTATTGCCGGATTGATGGTGGGGCGCACACCGGAGTACCTGGGCAAGAAGATTGAAGCCTACGACGTGAAGATGTCGATGCTCTATGTGCTGATCTTTCCGCTCATTATTCTGTCGCTGACCGCGGCCTTTGTGATGGCGCCGAATATTGGCCTGAGCAGCCTGAACAACCAGGGACCGCATGGAATGACCGAGATTCTCTACGCCTTTACCTCCGGCGCGGGCAACAACGGCTCGGCCTTTGCGGGGCTGAATGCCAACACCTGGTGGTATAACGTGGCGCTGGGCTGGGATATGCTCTTCGGGCGTCTCTTCATGATGATTCCGGTGCTGGCGCTAGCCGGCAGTCTGGCGCAAAAGAAGAGCGTGCCTCCGTCGCCTGGAACCTTCCCGGTGAATACGTCTCTGTTTACCGTGCTGCTGGTGGGCGTGATTCTGATTCTGAGCGCGCTGACCTTCTTCCCGGCGCTGAGTTTGGGACCGATATTGGAACATCTGGTTCTGAAGGCAGGGCAACTGTTTTAATGCGAGATTGACGGCTTCCCCTTGAGAGGGAGTGTTCCCGGTCGGAAGACACTCCCTCAACGGCTTGCAGGCCGGCTGCACACTGGTTTTTCCGTACGGGCTGAAGTGCTTGTCTAGCAGCCTGATTGAGTTTTCAAACGGATTCTCAAGAAAGACGAAACGGACTGTCATGCTTGAAAAAAAGAGTCTTTGGAACACGCAAATCATGGCCCAGGCGCTGCTGGATGCATTCGGCAAGCTTGACCCTCGGGGGATGGCCAAGAACCCGGTGATGTTTGTGGTCGAGGTGGGCTGCGTGCTGACCACGGCGCTGCTGATCGATAACACGATGCACCATCGGATGGGCTTTGGCTTCAATTTGCAGATCACGCTGTGGCTATGGTTCACGGTGATCTTTGCGAACTTTGCCGAGGCGATGGCCGAGGGGCGCGGCAAGGCGCAGGCCGACACGCTGCGCAAGGCCAAGGGCGAGACCGTGGCGCGCCGCTATACGGCATCGAACGAACTGGAAGATATTGCCAGCGGCCTGCTGCGCGTCAACGACGTTATCTACGTCGAGGCGAATCATTATATTGCCGGCGACGGCGAGGTGATCGAGGGCGTGGCATCGGTGGACGAGTCGGCAATTACCGGCGAATCGGCGCCAGTGATCCGCGAGGCAGGCGGCGACAGATCAGCCGTAACCGGAGGGACCAAGGTGCTGTCGGACTGGATCAAGGTCCGCATTACCTCGAACCCCGGCGAGACCTTTCTGGACCGCATGATTGCGCTGGTGGAGGGCGCGACGCGGCAGAAGACGCCGAACGAGATCGCGCTCAGCATTCTGCTCTCTGGGCTGACGATTGTCTTTCTGCTGGCCGTGGTGACGCTGCAACCTTTTGCGATGTACTCCAAGGCTCCGCAGACGGTCTTTGTGCTGGTGTCGCTGCTGGTCTGCCTGATTCCAACGACGATTGGCGGGCTGTTGTCAGCTATCGGCATTGCCGGCATGGACCGGCTGGTTCAATACAATGTTCTGGCGATGAGCGGACGGGCCGTCGAGGCCGCGGGCGATGTGAATACGCTGCTGCTGGATAAGACCGGCACCATCACGCTGGGCAACCGGCAGGCTACGGAGTTCATTCCCGCTCCCGATGTGAGCGCGGAGCGGCTGGCCGACGCGGCGCAGATCAGCTCACTCTCCGACGAGACGCCGGAAGGGCGGTCGATTGTGGTGCTGGCCAAGGAGAAGTACAACCTGCGCGGGCGCGATCTGAGCCATGCCCATGCGGAGTTTGTTCCCTTCACGGCGCAGACCCGCATGAGCGGCGTCAATCTTCCCGGCGCGCGCATCCGCAAGGGCTCGGTGGATGCAATTGCGCGCTTCCTGGAAGAGCAAGGCTCGCAGTTGCCCAAGAAGGTGCGCGACGCCGTGGAAGAGGTTGCGCGGCTGGGCGGAACGCCGCTGGTGGTGGCCGAGAATGCGACGGCGCTGGGCGTGATTCACCTGAAGGACATTGTCAAGGGCGGGCTCAAGGATCGTCTGGCTCGGCTGCGGGCGATGGGAATCCGCACCATCATGATTACCGGCGACAACCCGCTGACCGCGGCCGTGATTGCGCGCGAGGCCGGCGTGGACGACTTTCTGGCCGAGGCCAAGCCCAAGGACAAGATGGACCTGATCAAGCGCGAACAGGCCAAGGGCAAGCTGGTGGCCATGACGGGCGACGGCACCAACGACGCGCCGGCCCTGGCGCAGGCCGACGTAGGCGTGGCGATGAACTCCGGCACGCAGGCCGCGAAGGAAGCCGGCAATATGGTGGATCTGGACTCGAACCCGACCAAGCTGATCGAGATTGTCGAGATTGGCAAGCAGTTGCTGATGACCCGCGGCGCGCTGACCACTTTCTCCATTGCCAACGATGTGGCCAAGTACTTTGCCATTATTCCGGCGATGTTTGCCGGCGTCTTTCCGGTGCTGAATGCGCTGAACATCATGGATCTTCACTCGCGCGAGTCGGCGATACTCTCGGCGGTGATCTTCAACGCGATTATCATCATCGCCCTGATTCCGCTGGCGCTGAAGGGCGTGAAATACGAGCCCAAGGCCGCCGATGTGCTGCTGCGCAATAACCTGCTGATTTATGGCGTGGGCGGAATTATCGTGCCATTCATCGGAATCAAGGCTATCGACGTGGCTCTGGTGGCATTGCATCTGGCGTAACGGGATTTATGGCTGGCTTGCAGGGTACAGGATTTTGGGGCGTACATTTACACGGCTGAAGAGATAGGGCTAAACAGGCTGCGGAAAAAGGGCTATTCGGAAGTTGCAATCGCGATTGAGCGTAGCAGGGGCTAAAGCCCGACGTTGATATGATTGGCTTTATCGGCCCGACTAAAGTCGTGCCCTGATTACAAAGCCTTCAAGAATTGCCTCGCGATGAGTTTTTCCGCAGCCTGTAAAGCCTGTACCCTTCAAGCTAAAGCTTGAATCATTTGTGGCTGGTTTGTTGGACAAGTTCTTGGAACTCAGGGGCAACACCCCGCAAGGAGATCTACCGTGCATTCAATTTGGAAGACATCGCTTCTCTTTACTCTTGTGACCGTGATTCTGCTGGGGCTTGGCTATCCGCTGCTGGTGACCGGCATTGCCAGCGTGGTCTTTCCGCATCAGGCCGGCGGCAGCTTGATTCAGCTTCAGGACGGCACGATCATCGGCTCGGAGCTGCTGGCGCAGAGCTTCACCTCCGACAAGTACTTCCATCCGCGGCCCTCGGCCAACAACTATGACGCCAGCAACTCCGGCGGAACGAATCTGGCGCAGTCGTCGAAGACTCTGGTCACGCGGATTCAGGGCGACATCGACAAACTGGCGGCGGAGAATCCCGGCAAGCCGGTGCCGATCGACCTGGTGACGACCTCGGCCTCCGGTCTCGATCCGGAGATTACGCCCGCCAATGCCGGCTACCAGGCGGCGCGCGTCGCCAAGGCCCGCAATCTGAGCGAAGAGAGCGTGCATAAGCTGATCGCGCAGCACATTACCACGCGGCAACTGGGCGTACTGGGCGAAGACAGGGTCAATGTTCTTGAGCTGAATCTGGATCTGGATAAGCTGGCGAAGTAAAAGCTTGGCGAGCGGTCCGTACGGAAACAGGTCAGAAAAACAGAACCCGCCAGCGACGCAAGCCTGCTTGAGCAGGGCGATGCGCAACTGGCGGGCGATATTTTTGCGGCTTCTATGCGGAGAGAAAGTGCAGCAGGGAGCGGCAGCGCTCGCCAAAGGTGGGAATCTCCGGGCACTCGAAGTAGACCTGGCGGTTGAGCGCCATCAGCATCTGGATGGCCTCCAACTGCTCGTTCTTTGCGGAAAACGCGAGGCCCTGGTGAACGAACTCATCGGTGAGATACTCGATCGCGTGAGCGAGGACCTCAATGGCGCGTCCAGCCTGAGGGGTAATTTGACGGCGGCGGTTGGTGCGGGCGTGAGCCGTGGAGACGGCGCGCGCGGAGGCAGGAATCGTAAAGCCGGTGGTTGTAGTGGCTGCCATGGGTATATCCTCACCCTGTTCTTCGGCAACTTGCGTCGGCTTTTCAGATTACGAATGTACTGAATCCCAAGAGGGAACCCTCGATGAAGGAGTTCCTGATTTGAGAATGTAGTGATTCAGGTCACATGTATTTAACGTCCGCACCCGATACACCTAAAACCGGGGAGCGCTTTGTGAGCAAAAACACATGAATTCGCTCAACGAGGTGGGCTACCCATCGATGAGAGGTCTGCCGGTTGGAGATTTCAAAGCCAGCAACTCATGAAAACAGGAAATGATCTGCAAACGATTTTCAGTCCCGCTTTGCCTTGACGGAACGGCCCTGAAAACCTAAGCTCAAACCAGCATCCTGCCGCGGCGGAAGACGAGCGCCGCCGCTCAAAGCCCAAGGAAATTCCCCCCGGATTTTTCCGGACTGGACCGCGATGATTCCCTATCAGTGGCAATATCTTCCGCTTTTCTTACAAATCGTTGCAGCATTTGGGCTTGGGCTGTTGATGGTGGTGGCCTCGTGGTTTGTGGGGCGGCATCGCAACAACGCGACCAAGCTGGCCGCCTACGAGTGCGGAATTGAAGCCGTGGGAGACGCGCGGCAGCGCTTCAGCGTGCGCTTCTATATGGTGGCCATGCTCTTTATCCTTTTCGATGTGGAGGCGGTCTTCCTGATGCCCTGGGCGGTGATCTACCGCAAGCTCTACTGGATTACCGGGCAGCGGCTCTTTGGTTTCTGGGAGATGGCGGTCTATCTGGGCTTTGTGGGCGTGGGGCTCTTCTACATTGTGCGCAAGGGCATCCTGAACTGGAGCCAGGACAAGGCGGACCTCTAGCATGAGTGAAGCGCTGAATATGGGACGTGCCGAGGTTCTGGACAAGATGGCCGAACATCCGGCGATCAAGGCGATGCTGGCCTGGAAGCCGAAGGCGCTTGTTGACGCGAAGTTCGACCGGGGCGAGTTGACGCTGACGATTGCGGCGGCGGAAATTCGCGCGGCTGCTGAGACGGTGCAGGCGGCGGGCTACAACGCCTTTGAAGATGTGACGGCGGTGGATTGGTTCCCCGCCTCGCCGCGCTTCCAGCTGAGCTACCACATTGTTTCGCACCAATATAAAGAGCGCATCCGGCTGCGGGCGATGGTGGACGGTGAGGCGCCGGCGGTCGAGTCTATCACGGCGGTCTGGCCGGCGGCGAATTTTTACGAACGCGAGGTCTTCGATCTCTTCGGTATTATTTTTGACGGCCATCCCAATCTGCGACGGATTATGATGCCGGACGATTGGCAGGGGCATCCGCTGCGCAAGGACTATCCGGTGGAGGGGTACAGATGACGGAGACGGTCGGTACTCCCATTTTGGAAGCTCCGGCGCCCAAGGGCGCGCACGATCAGCACATGGTGCTGAATATGGGGCCGCAGCACCCGTCGATGCACGGAGTTCTGCGCCTGGTGGTGGAGATTGACGGCGAGATTGTGGTGCGGCTCTACCCGGAGATCGGCTACCTGCATACGGGGATCGAGAAGACTTGCGAGGCCAAGTTCTATCAGCAAGTTGTCCCGCTGACCGACCGTATCGACTACCTGAGCCCAATGGCGAACAATCTCTGCTATTGTCTGGCTGTGGAGAAGCTGCTGGGACTGGAGATTCCCGCCAAGGCGCAATGGCTGCGGGTGCTGCTGGCCGAGTTGACGCGGTTGAATTCGCATCTGATCTGGCTGGGCACGCACGCGATGGATATTGGCGCGCTGACCGTATTCCTTTACACCTTCCGCGAGCGCGAGGAGATTCTGAGGATCTTTGAAGGCCTGGCCGGGCAGCGGATGATGACCAGCTACTTCCGCATCGGCGGGCTCTCGATGGAGCCGCCGCTGGATTTTTTTGCTCGCGTGCAGGAATTCATTCGCAGCTTTCCGGAGAAGATCGACGAGTATGCGAATCTGCTGACCGGCAATCCGATCTTCAGGAATCGCTTGAAGGGCGTGGGGATTCTGACGGCGGCCGATGCCGTTGCGCTGGGCGTGACGGGGCCAAATATGCGCGGATCGGGAGTGGATTTTGATCTGCGGCGGGATATGCCCTATTCCGGCTATGAGAAGTTTCAATTCAAGGTGCCTACTGCCACCGAGGGCGATTGCTGGGCGCGGTACGTCATCCGGCTTCAGGAGATGCGCGAGAGCGTTGGGATCATTCAGCAGGCGCTGGATGGAATGCCGGAGGGGCGCATCACGGCCGACGCGCCGAAGATTGTGCTGCCGGACCGCGAGAAGATGAAGACGCAGATGGAGGCGCTGATCCATCACTTCAAGATTGTGACCGAGGGCTTTGCGGTGCCTGCGGGCGAAGTTTATCAGGGCATTGAATCGCCGCGCGGGCAGATGGGTTACTATGTGGTCTCCGATGGAACGGCGAAGCCTTACCGGGTGCATATGCGCAATCCTTCGTTTACGACGCTGCAAGCATTGGAAACGATGTGCAAAGGGCGGATGCTGGCCGATGTTGTGGCCGTTGTCGGGTCGATCGATATTGTGCTGGGGGAGATTGACCGATGAGTCTGGAAACCATGAGCGTCTTTTCTCCCAAGCTGGCGGCGCGGCTGGACGCGCTGGTGCTGAAGTATCCGCTGCGCCGCTCAGCGCTGGTGCCGATGCTGCTCTATGCGCAGGATGAGATTGGCTATTTGTCGGATGCGGTGATTGCCGAGGTGGCCGAGCGGATCGGAATTACAGAGTTGGAAGTGCGCAATGTGGCTACTTATTACTCAATGCTGCGCTTCAAGCCGGCGGGCAAGTACAACGTGCAGGTCTGTACGAATATCAGTTGCATGTTGCGCGGGGGCTATGAAATTCTTGAGCGCTTTGAAGAGGAGTTAGGCATTGGGCAGAAGGGCATGACTCCCGACGGATTGTTTTCACTTGAAGAGGTGGAGTGCATCGGGGCCTGTTGCTGGGCGCCGGCGATTCAGGTGAACTACGACTTTCACGATGAGTTGAGCCCCGAGCAGGTGCCGGGAATCCTTGCGGGTTATCGCGGCAAGGAGATAGCGAATGCCTAGATTGGTCTCGCATCCCGATGAGGTAAAGATCGTCACGCGGCGCTTTGGGCAGGGCGCGGCGGCAATTGAGCGTTATTTAGAATTGGGCGGCTATGAGGCGGCAAAGAAGTGCCTGGCGCAGGGGCCGGAATGGATTATCGATGAGATGAAGGCCAGCGGTCTGCGCGGGCGCGGCGGGGCTGGATTTCCGACGGGGTTGAAGTGGTCGTTTGTGCCCAAGCAGAGCGCGAAGCCTAAGTATGTTCTGGTCAATGGCGACGAGAGCGAGCCGGGAACCTGCAAGGATCATCTGATCTTTCTGCACGACCCGCACGCGGTGATTGAAGGGACTATTATTGCCGGGCTGGCAATAGGCGCAAAGACCGGATTTATTTATTTGCGCGGCGAATACCGGTACCTTATCGAAATTATGGAAAAGGCCGTGGCCGATGCTTATGCGCGCGGCTTTCTGGGCAAGGGTATCTTCGGCAGCGAGACGGAATTCCAGATTATTACGCAGACCGGTGCGGGGGCGTACGAAGTTGGAGAGGAATCGGCGCTGATGGAGTCGCTTGAGGGCAAGCGAGGCGTGCCGCGGATCAAGCCTCCCTTCCCGGCGGTCGTTGGTCTCTACGGCGGGCCGACGGTGATTAACAACGCCGAGACGATCGCGACGGTACCGCATGTCATCGCCATGGGCGCGGCGGCGTACGCGGCTGTTGGGTCGGTGCGCAACGGAGGGACGCGGCTGTTTGGCCTCAGCGGGCATGTTGCCCGGCCCGGTGTTTATGAGCTGCCGATGGGCTACAACCTGAAGAAGATGATTTATGAGGTTGGCGGCGGCGTGAGGGGCGGGCGCGGGTTGAAGGCCGTCGTGCCGGGCGGATCTTCGACGCCGGTTCTGTTGCCGGAAGAGATCGACATCGGCATGGACTTCGACCAGGTGGGCAAGGCCGGGTCGATGCTGGGCTCGGGCGGCGTGGTGGTGATCGACGACCAGACTTGCATCGTAGAGTTTGCGCTGCGGACGATCAGCTTCTATCAGCATGAAAGCTGCGGCTGGTGCATTCCCTGCCGCGAGGGAACGGATTGGCTGAAGAAATCGCTGACGCGCTTCCATGCGGGCTTCGGCGAGGCCAAGGACATCGATAATATTCAGTACTTGGCGGAAAACATGATGGGCCGGACGTTTTGTCCGCTGGGCGATGCGGCGGCGATGCCGACGCTGGGATTTGTGAAGAAGTTCCGCAAGGAGTTTGAGGAGCATTTGAACGGGAAGGCTTGTCCGTTTGCTAAGCATTTGGATTTGGCGGTGGTGTAAGTGAGGAGTATGTGTAGCAGCAGGTCATTGTTTACCGCATCTCAGTCAAATTGCGACGAACACAGGAAAATAATTTATGACTGACCACATTCTTTCAATATGGACCGCCTGGGCAACCTCCGTAGCTGCTCTTGCAGCCGCAGCCGCAGTTTTGGTTTCATGGCGAGGTATTGCGAAACAAAATAAACAGGCTAAAGACTCACGCGAAGATTTCAAGTTGTCGTTAGCCGCGGATTTGTCCATGAAGTTGGATGACAGATTCAATCCGGAGGATTTCCGGCGGACCAGATCCCATGCCGCTCAAGCGCTTTTGTCTGGTAAGAAGCTGGTCGATGCGGAGGACGTATTCGATTTCTTCGAGACCGTAGGGCTGCTAGTCCGGACCGGGGCTCTCACGAAAGAACTGGCCTATAGCTTCTTTTTTCATTGGATCAATCTGTACTGGGTGGCAGGTCAAGGACACATTCAAGAAAAGCGCAAAGTCGCAAAATCATTGTGGGAGGATTTTGAATTCCTATACGACATTGTTCGCCAGTTAGAACGGATGAAGGACGCAGATTCGGAAGATTTGAAACTCGCGGAACAGCCTCTACGACTAAGTACCCTTCTCAAAGAAGAGGTTCTTGAAGAAGATTGAAATATAGTTGAGGTTCGTGGTTTCCCACTCAGGGTTTGTGGTGGAATGAGCGAAAGACAAACGCGGGTCCTTCGACTCGCTGCGCTCGCTCAGGATGACAGAGTTGTTTGAAGTTAACAGAGTTGTGATTGTGTCGGTGAAAGCATGAGACCTCCAGAACTGGTACGCATTCTTGAAGAGGATGGTTGGTATTGCGCGGGACAGACGGGAAGTCACCGGCATTATCGTCATCCAGTCAAGCCTGGATTGGTGATTGTGCCGATGCACGCGGGAAAAGAAATCGGGAAGGGACTGCTTCACAGTATTCTGAAGAAGGCGGGGCTGAAATGACACGAGAATACATGGTGGTCTTCGAGAAAGGCGCCAAGAACTGGAGCGCATTCTCTCCAGATGTGGAAGGATGCGGATCGATGGGCGACGACTTGGACGAAACGCGTTCCCAAATGCGTGAGGCGCTCAAAGCCTATTTGGACGATACATTCCAGGCTGGCGAGCCGCTTCCTGAAGCCCGGAATACAAAGGTCGACTTCGAGGAGTTCGACCCGGAGTATGCAACCAAGCAATATGTTGTGGAATGGCTCTCCGTAGATCTTCCCGAATCGATCTCCTTCACCCGTCAATCACAGGCCGCATAGGAAACGATGGCAGACGTAAACTTCATTGTCGATGGAAAGACGCTGACGGCTCCCGCGGGGACGCTGCTGATCGACGCTTGCCGCAAGGCGGGGATCGAGATTCCGGCCTTTTGCTACTACCCTGGGCTGAGCTTGCAGGCCGCTTGCCGGATGTGCGTGGTGCGGCAGGAGAAGGTGCCCAAGCTGCAAACGGCTTGCACGACCACTGTGGCCGAGGGACAGGTTTTCATTACTGAATCGGACGAAATTGCGCAGGCGCGGAAGGCTACGATTGAACTGCTGCTCGGCAACCATCCGCTTGACTGCCCGGTCTGCGATGCGGGCGGCGAGTGCGAGTTGCAGGACATGACCTTCAAGTACGGCGCGGGCGAGAGCCTCTACGCCGAGGCGAAACAGCATAGGGAGGAACAGCAGTGGTCGCCGGCGGTTTACTTTGACCGGCCACGCTGCATTCTCTGCTATCGCTGCATCCGCATCTGCGGCGAGGGGATGGACGTGTGGGCGCTGGGAGTTCAGGGGCGCGGCGTCAGTTCCTCGATTGCGCCCAACGGCCGGGATCATCTGGACTGCGAGCAGTGCGGCATGTGCATCGACGTTTGCCCGGTGGGCGCGCTCACGAGCGGGAGTTATCGCTACAAGACGCGGCCGTGGGAGATGAACCATGTGGCGACGGTCTGCACGCATTGCGCGGATGGCTGCAAGGTGACGCTGGGTGTTCGGCAGACCAACGACGGTTCGGAGATAGTGCGCGCCGACAATCGCGACAAGAGCGGCATCAATGGCGACTTTCTTTGCGCCAAGGGACGCTTTGGCTTTGACTTTGTGGAGAGCGCCGAACGGCTGACCAAGCCGTTGGTGCGTAACTCCGAAGGCAAGCTGGAACCGGCTACCTGGGAAGTGGCTCTGCGCCTGGCGGCGAGCAAGCTGAAGGAAGTGCGCGATAGCAAGACTGGCGCCGCGATTGGCGTGATCGGCTCCAACCAAAGCACCAATGAAGAGAATTATCTGCTGCAGAAGTTTGCGCGGACGGTGCTGGGGACCAATAACATCGACCACCAGCGGACGGCGGATTACGCGGCCTTTGCGCAGGCGTTGGCCGGAAGCCGAGGCAAAGCTGCCAGCTTGCGCGAGACGGCGACAGCTCCGGCTGTTCTTTTGATCGGCGGCAATCCTACCGCGGAGCATCCGCTGCTGGCCTGGAATCTGCGGACGAATGTGCGGCTGAATCGCGCGCGGCTTTACATTGCCAACGACAAGAAGATCAAGCTGGAGCGACAGGCCAAGGCGGTTCATCGTCTGTCCGCCGAGGGCTACGCGGGGCTTGCGGATTTTCTGAATGAGGGCAGCGACGAATTTGCCGAGGCGTTGCTGGCCGAGGAATCGTTGCTGGTGATCTTTGGCGCGGAGTTCAGCGGCGCACAGATTGCGGAGTTGGTGACCTGGGGCCTGAAGCGCGATAACGTTCGCTTTGCTTTTCTGGGCAGCTACGCCAACTCACGCGGCGCGGCGGAGATGGGAGTGCTTCCCGATCTGCTTCCGGGATTCGTGCCTGTCACTCATCCGGGCGCCTTTACCGAATATGCAGGGCTGCCGGCAACGCCCGGCAAGACGCTGACGCAGATGATGGTCTCCGCGAATAAGGGAGAGATGGGAGCACTGCTGGTGGCCGGCGCCGATCCCGTGAAGGACTTCGGCATGGACGAGACAGCGCTGAAGAAGGCATTCGTCATTGTCGCGGATCTCTTTCTCACCGAGACGGCCGCGCTGGCTGACATTGTTTTTCCCGCAGCAAGTCTCTATGAGAAGAGCGGCACGGTGACCAATACCTTTGGCGATGTGCAACTGGTGAAAAAGGCCGCGGAGCGCGCGGGCGTCAAATCCGATTTCGAGATTCTGGTGCGGCTTGCCGGAGCGATGGGCGTGGATGTGAAGACGCTGGTTCCTTTCGGCAAAGGCAGCGTGACGGCTGACCTGGGCCAATCGCGTGGCGCGCAGGCGGGCGAGGCTGACCGCCATGCGGTGTGGCTGGCGGCGAATAACCTCGAATGGAAGACGAGTCCCTTCGATCCGTTGGCGGTGCTGGATGAGATAGCGCGGCTGGTTCCGGGATACAACGTGGACCGCGTGAATTTGCTGAGCGGCAACGATGTGCCGACGGAGCCGGGGTTTGTGCCGGTGAGTGCGTTGAGTGCGAGTGGCGAGATTGCGCCGGCGCACGATGGATTATTTACATCTGGAATGCTGGGCGAACATAGCGCGGCGCTCAAGGAATTGAAGCAGCATCAGGCGCGCTATGGCGGGCTGAAGGTTTTGTAAAGGAAGAGGCTGAAGACTAGTGACGATTTTGCAATTCATCTTGTGGAGCGTGCTGAAGGTGGCCGTGGTGACGGTGGTGCTGCTGCTGGGCGTCGCCTACACCGTGCTGCTGGAGCGCAAGCTGGTGGGCCGCATTCAGAACCGTTGGGGGCCGAGCCGCGTGGGGCCGTTCGGGCTCTTGCAGCCGCTGGTGGATGGAGCGAAATCGTTTCTCAAGGAAGACATTATTCCCAGCGGCGTTTACCGGCCGCTCTATCTGATTGCTCCCATCATCGCGCTGGGCTGCGCGCTGATCTCCATTGCCGTGGTTCCGTTTGGCGAGCCGGTTTCGATTGCCGGCAGTCCTCCGCTCTTTCAGATTGCGAATGTCAATGTCGGCTTGTTGGTGATTCTCGGCGTCACATCGATTGGCGTCTATGGAATTGCGCTGGCGGGTTGGTCGTCGAATAACAAGTATTCTCTGCTGGGCGCGCTGCGCTCCTCGGCGCAGTTGGTGAGTTATGAACTGGCGCTGGGCTTGTCTGTGGTGGGCGTGGTGCTGCGAGCCGGGTCACTGAATCTGCGCGTGATTGTGGAGCAGCAGGCGACGCAGGGAATGCTGACCTGGAATATCTTTGGCGGAATGCAGTTTGTGGCTTTCTTCATTTATCTGACGGCGGCCTACGCGGAGACCAACCGCTCGCCCTTCGATCTGCCGGAGGCCGAATCTGAGCTGACCGGCGGCTATCACACCGAGTACAGCTCGATGAAGTTTGCCATGTTCTTCATGGCCGAGTATGCCAACATGATTATGGTGGGTTGCGTGGCCACGCTGCTGTTTCTGGGCGGCTGGACCAGCCCGTTTGGAGATCTGATTCCGCCGCCGCAGAACTTGTTCGTACACGCGCTGTTTCCGATCTTCTGGTTTGTGCTCAAGGTATTTTCATTTCTCTTTTTGTATGTGTGGGTGCGCGGGACGCTGCCTCGCTTCCGCTACGATCAGTTGATGAACTTTGGATGGCGCTGGCTGATGCCAATTGCCATAGTGAACATTATGGCGACGAGTCTTTGGCTGGCTTACCGCTGACGCGCAATTGTGGGTGACTGGAACGATGCACCTGATTCTGTTTCTTCTATTTGCCGGACTTTGCCTGGCGGGAGCAATTAACTTGCTTCTCCAGAGTCATCCCATCAACAGCGCGCTCTCGCTGATTGTGGTGATGACTTCGCTGGCCGTGCTTTATCTAATGCTGGGCGCGGAGTTTCTGGCCGCGGCGCAGGTGATTGTCTATGCCGGCGCGATCATGGTGCTGTTCACCTTTGTCATCATGCTGCTCAACGCCTCAAGGGAGGAGCGCACACTGGGCAGCAAGGCCGCGCGTAGAGTGGGCTTTCCCGCAGTAACCGCGATACTGGCCGTGATTGCGACCGTGATTTTGAAGGCGCAGGGGCTGGGCGCGGCAAAGCTCAGCGATGGCCTGACCGACGCCAAAGGCGCTACTAATCTGGAAGTATTGAGCACAGTGCTTTTTACCAAGCTGCTACTGCCCTTCGAGGTGACCTCGGTGCTGATTCTGATTGCGATTCTGGGCGCGGTGGCGTTGGCCAGTCACGACGGCAGTAAGCCGGAAGGAAGGACTGGTGGGCGATGAATCTTAACTTTGCGCAGGAAGTTCCACTCTCATGGTATCTGATCTTGAGCGCGATTTTGTTTTCTCTTGGCGTGGTGGGTTTTCTCATCAAGCGCAATTTGATTACCGTTTTCATGTCAATTGAGTTGATGCTCAACGGCGTGAATCTTTCCTTTGTCACCTTTGCGCAGCAATGGCATGAGGTGAAGGGGCAGATCTTTGTCTTCTTTGTGATGATGGTGGCCGCGGCCGAGGCTGCGGTGGGACTCGCCATTATCATTGCCGTCTTCCGCGCGCGCGCAACCCTGGCCGTCGATCGCATCGACCTGATGAAACTATGAACGGAAATCTATATCTCTGGCTAATTCCGGCGCTGCCTTTGGCGGGGTTCCTTATTAATGGGATCCTGGGGCGACGGCTGCCTAAGTGGGTTGTAACTGCGGTGGCGCTGCTGGCGCCGTTGGCGGCGTTCGGCTTGGTGCTCAACGCGGCGCTGGGTTTCTTTGGTTTTATTCCAGCCGCCAGTTCCCTACCCTATATTGAAACTTGTCCTCAAGCCTGGATCAACATCGCCGCGCTTCACATTGACTTCAGCTTCGTTCTCGATCAACTATCTCTGGTCATGTTACTGGTCGTCACCGGCGTAGGCTTTCTGATTCATGTCTACTCGGTCGGCTATATGGGCGACGACGAGGGCTATGCGCGGTACTTCAGCTACCTGAATCTCTTCCTCTTCTTCATGACAGTGCTGGTGCTGGCCGGCAATGCGCTGGTTATGTTTATCGGCTGGGAGGGCGTGGGGCTTGCTTCTTACTTGTTGATAGGCTTTTATTTCCAGAAGAAATCGGCGGCGGATGCGGGCAAGAAGGCATTCATCGTCAACCGCATTGGCGACTTTGGTTTTCTGATTGCGATGTTTCTGCTGGTCTCCAACTTTGGCACGCTGACCTTTACGGAGATTGCAGCCAAGCTCGGCATGGACCCTGGATGGCACGGCGGAGTCGTGACGGTGATTGCGCTCTGCCTGATGCTGGGCGCGGCGGGCAAGAGCGCGCAGTTGCCGCTCTATATCTGGCTGCCGGATGCGATGGAAGGCCCGACGCCGGTCTCCGCGTTGATCCACGCGGCGACGATGGTTACGGCAGGCGTCTACATGGTCGCGCGGACGCATGTGCTTTTTGACCACTCGCCCTTTGCGCTGGGCGTGGTGGCCACGATGGGCGCGGCAACGGCGATCTTTGCGGCGACCATTGCTCTGGTGCAGAACGACATTAAGCGCGTCTTGGCGTATTCCACGATCTCGCAGCTCGGCTATATGTTTTTGGGCTGCGGCGTGGCGGCATATTCCGCGGCAATCTTCCACTTGATGACTCACGCTTTTTTCAAGGCGCTGCTCTTTTTGGCGGCGGGCTCGGTGATTCACGGACTGGGCGGCGAGCAGGATTTGCGCAAGATGGGCGGGTTGTGGAAGAAGCTTCCAGTTACATTTGCTGTAACTACAGTCGGCGTTCTAGCAATTGCTGGAATTCCGCCTTTCGCCGGATTCTTTTCCAAGGACGCGATTCTTTACGCCGCATTTCAGCAAGGAATCTACGGAGAGATTCTGTGGGGAGTTGGCATTGTTACGGCGCTGCTGACTTCGTTTTATATGTTCCGGCTTTGGTATCTGGCGTTCCTGGGCGAGTCGCGAAGCCCGGAAATTCATCCGCATGAGAGCCCATGGTCGATGCGCGGACCGCTGGTGATTCTGGCGCTGCTTTCGATCTGCGGTGGCTGGATTGGAATCGAGCGATTCGGTGCATTCCTGGCACCGTCAGTGGGCGCGAGAGCGGCGGAGGCGAGTAACTGGAGTCTTGCGATTCCGTTCACTTCGCTTCATCTTTCCCTGGAGATTTGCCTCGTCCTTATTGCTGTTTTTGTCGCCCTCGAAGGCTGGATGATCGCCGACAAATACTATCGGCGCAAGCCGGAGCGCCCGGCACGGCTGGCCGCTGATTTTCCGGGCGGCTACAAGCTGCTGGCCGGCAAGTATTTCGTTGACGAGTTCTACGGAGCGACGGTGGTCAAGCCGCTGCTCGGCTTCTCAACCTACATTTTGGGATGGGTCGTAGATGTGGGCATTCTGGGCGGCGCGGCCTGGCTGCTGGGCGGCATTGCAACATTTGCCGGGGCGATCTTGCAGCGCTGGCAGTCGGGCAATCTGCGCTCCTATGCGGCGTGGCTGGCCGCGGGCGCGGCTGCGGTGCTGCTCTTCCTGCTGGTTCCGTGGGCAACGGTGCTGGCGAATCTTCCGGCAATTCACCTAAGCATGGCGGGGCACTGAGAGAATGAACACAATCAATCACTCGATTCTCACGTTGATCCTGCTGCTGCCGCTGGCCGGGGCGGTACTGGTTCTGCTGTTGCCGGAGCGTGGCAAGCTGCCGAACTGGATTGCTCTGCTGACCTCGCTGGCTACCTTTGGGCTCACGCTGCACCTGCCGGCGCACTTCGACAAAACGCAGGCAGGCTTTCAGTTTGAAGTCACTCGTATCTGGATCGAGAAGCCGGCGATCTTCTACCACGTGGGCGTGGACGGGCTGAGCCTTTGGCTGGCGGTGCTGGTGGGGCTGCTTGCGCCGGTCGGCGTCGCGGCCAGTTGGAATGCGATCGCCGAGCGGCGCAAGGTTTTCTTTGCGCTTTTCCTGGTGCAGCAGACGGCGATGTTCGGCGTGTTTTTCGCGCTGGATCTGATTTTGTACTACGGCTTCTGGGAGCTTTCGCTGGTACCGATGGCGATTCTGATTGCGATGTACGGGCGCAAGAACGGACCCAAGGCCGCGCTGAAATTTTTCCTTTTTACCTTTATTCCCTCCGCGCCTCTGCTTGTCGCGATTCTCTGGCTCTATGCGCGAACGGGCAGCTTCGACTTCGATACGCTGCGGCTCTGGGTTGCAAGCGGGGCGCTGCCGGCGGGCGCGTTGTTCTGGGTGGCGCTGGCATTCTTGTTTGCCTTCGCCGTAAAGGTTCCCGTCTTTCCGCTGCACGGTTGGCTGGCCGATACCTTCAGTGAAGCGCCGGTGGCACTGGCGATGGTGGTGGCGGGCAAGCTGGGGCTTTACTCGATGCTGCGCTTTCACATCGGCATCTTTCCGGTGCAGGCGCGGGCGGTGGCGCCGGTGCTGGTTGGCCTTGCGGTCGTCGGCATTCTTTACGGGGCGTGCCTGGCGCTGGTGCAGCGCGACTTCTGGCGGCTGATGGCCTTTGCGGCACTGAGCCATTTGAGCATGATTACGCTGGGCATCTACGGACTGACGCTGACGGGCTGGGAGGGCGCGGTCTATCAGATTTTGAATCATGGCGTAGTGGACGGCGCGTTGTTTCTGCTGCTGGGCGTACTCTATGACAGCTACCGAACGAGCGAAATCAATGCGTACGGCGGGCTGGCCGCGAAGCTGCCGCGCACGGCGACGTTCTTTGTTCTAGCCGCGCTGGGAATGATTGGGCTGCCGATGCTGGGCGGTTTTGTGGGTGAGTTTTTGATTTTGCTGGGTACGTTTACCGGCGTCAGCAAGGGCTGGGCGATTGCGGCTACGGTGGGCGTGATTCTGGGCGCGGCTTACATGCTGACTCTGGTGCAGAGGCTCTTCTTTGGGCCGGAGAGTTCGCTGGCTGGGTCGAAACCGCCTGAAGATACGGACGCGGGCCGACTGGCCGCGCTGGTTCCGCTGGCCGTGCTGATGCTGACGATGGGAGTTGCGCCGATGCTGTGGCTGCCGGTGATCGATCAGGGCGTGCATCCGCCGCCGTTAGGTTCGAGCGGAGGCTCTGAAACTCGTGCCTCCGGGGCTAAAGCCCTGGTTGATTATCACGGCTCTTTGCGGGGGTTAAAACCCCCGCCTCCCTCCGGATTGAGTTTTTTATCTGCGGATAAATACTCTGCTGATTCCATGAATGAGGAGGGCCAGCGGTGACACCTGTTCCCGACATCTTCCGCATCCTTCCCGAGTTGATTTTGACGCTGACCGGCGTGGCCGTGATGCTGACCGACGCGGCTTTGAATCCTGAATGGGCGCGCAGACCGCTGGGCTGGATAGCGGCTCTGGGAACCACGCTCGCTCTATGGGCGAGCCTGGGCCAGCTTGCCCTGCCGATGGGCACCGGCTTCTCCGGCACGATCGAGACCAGCGCCTTTACGGTCTTCTTTCACGTGCTGATCTGCGGCATTGTGCTGGTGGCGCTGCTGCTCTCTCTGGATACGCTGCCGGAAAAAAGCCATCATCAGGGCGAGTTCTACGCGCTGATTGTCTTTGGCGCGGTGGGCATGTGCCTGCTGACGGGCGCGGTCGAACTGCTGCTGGTCTTCATTGCTCTTGAGATCTCGTCGATTGCGACTTACATTCTGGCCGGTTACCGCAAGGAGTCGCCGCGCGGGCCCGAGGCTGCCATCAAGTATTTTCTGCTGGGTTCCTTCGCCACGGCCTTTCTGCTTTACGGCGTGGCATTGATCTTTGGCGCGACGGGAACTACGCAGATTTATGAGATTGCCCGGCTTGCACCCACGGCACAGAATCAGTCTTTCATTCTGGCGGGGCTGGGGCTGATGCTGGTGGGAATTCTCTTCAAGGTCTCCGCGGTGCCCTTCCATGTGTGGACGCCGGATGTCTACGAGGGCTCGCCGTCGCCGGTGGTGGCGCTGATGTCTACCGCGCCCAAGGCCGCGGCCTTTGCGCTGCTGCTGCGCGTGGTTTATGAGATGCTGCCCTCGCTGCGCCCGGTCTGGTCGCCGCTGTTGTGGGTGGTGGCCGTGCTTTCCATGACCGTGGGCAACCTGGCCGCGCTGCGCCAGACAAATGTGAAACGCATGTTGGCCTACTCGTCGATTGCCCATGCCGGCTACCTGCTGGCGGCCTTTGCGGGGCTGGACTCGACCGGCATTGCCGCCGCAAGTTTCTACATTGCCGCCTATGCCGCGATGAACGTGGGGATCTTTGCCGTGATTACGCTGGCCAGTGGATACGAAGAGAATCTGCCGTTGATTGAGGATTTTCGCGGGCTGATTTACCGTTCGCCGCTGCTGGGGAGTTTGCTGATTTTCTTTCTGGCTTCGCTGATTGGAATTCCCTTCACCGGCGGATTTTTTGGCAAGTTGATTTCTTTCTCAACGGCGATTGGCGGCGGCGCGATTTGGCTGGTGATTATCGGCCTGCTGAATTCAGGCCTTGCCGCGGCGTATTATCTGCGCCTGGCGCTGGTTGCGGCGCAGCAGCCTAAGAGCGACCAGGCTGCTTCTCCCGCGCCGCGCGTGGGTATTGCGGTGGGCGCTGCGCTGCTCTTTGCGGTTGCGGCAACGCTGGTGCTGGGGATTCTTCCCAATGGCGTGCAGCGCGCGGCAGAGGCTGGAGCCCATACGTTGCAAGCGCCGCCATCCGAGATCGGCGCGCCGCAGGACGGCCGCTGAGGCGCGCACCTCGCTTCGCGCGTCTTTGTAAATGATACGCATCAAAGTCAGGAGCAGTAGTGAAGCAAAAACTTAGAGGGTCCGCGCTTTTTCTGGTTCTGTTGAGTGTGATTGGCGGGGCGATGCCGGCCTCGGCGCAGTCGGATTACCCATTCCGAGACCCAAAACTTGGCGACGATCAGCGCATTGCCGACCTGCTGGGACGGCTGACGCTGGACGAAAAGATTCAATTGATGTCGGATCATCCGTCTTATCCGCGGTTGGGGCTGGCATTTTCAGGGCAAGTTGAGGGATTGCATGGGTTGGCGCTGGGCGGACCGGGCGGCTGGGGCGGCAAGGGAAAGCAGCCGCTGCCGACGACGACCTTTCCGCAGGAGAAGGGACTGGGCGCAACCTGGGATCCGGAACTGCTGAAGAAGATTGCCGCATTGGAGGGATACGAGGCTCGCTATTACTATCAGAGCCCGGAGTACGAACGCGGCGGAGTGGTGGTGCGCGCGCCCAATGCCGATCTGAGCCGCGATCCCCGCTGGGGCCGGACCGAGGAATCGTACGGCGAAGACCCGTTTCTGGTTGGCACGCTGACCGTAGCCTTTGCGCAAGGGTTGCAGGGGCCCGACGCGAAACACTGGCAAGCTGCTTCACTGATGAAGCATTTCCTGGCCAACGAAAACGAAGACGGCCGCTCTTTTACCTCGTCGGATTTCGATGAGCGGCTCTTTCGGGAATACTATTCGGTTCCTTTTCGCATGGGCTTTGAGCAGGGCGGTTCACGGGCGGTGATGGCCTCTTACAACTCCTGGAATGGCATACCGATGCTGATTCATCCGGTGCTGAAAGAGGTGATGATCAAGGAGTGGGGCAACGACGGGCTGATCTGCTCAGACGGCGGTGCGCTTAAGCTGCTCATCACCGATCACAAGAGCTTTGCCGACAAGGAAGATGGCGTGGCGGCGGCGATCAAGGCCGGGGTCAACCACTTTCTCGACGACTACAAAGACGATCTGGCCAAGGCGCTCAAGGATGGCCTGCTGACAGAAGCCGATATGGATGCATCGCTCAGGAACTTGCTGCGCCTCTATCTGCGCCTGGGTGAGTTTGATCCTCCGGGAGTGGACCCTTATGCGCAGATTGGCCGGAGTGGTGGGGAGCTTCCGCCTTGGGAGCGGGAAACCAGCAAGGCGCTGGTACGGCTGGCGACCGACGAATCCATTGTGCTGCTGAAGAACGAAGGCAACACGCTGCCGCTTGACCGGACCAAGCTGAAAACCATTGCCGTGATCGGACCTTTTGCCGATCAGGTGCTGCTGGACTGGTACAGCGGAACTCCGCCGTATGCGGTGAGCGCGCTGGAGGGGATTCGCGACGGCGCGGGTCATGGGATCAAGGTGCTGTACAACGACGGCAGCGATCCGGCGCGGGCCGCCTTGCTAGCCGCCAAGGCCGATGTGGCGATTGTGGTCGTCGGCAACCATCCCGAGTGCAATGCAGTGTGGGACGTGTGCCCCACGCCCTCGAATGGCAAGGAAAACAAGGACCGCAAGACGATCGTTCTGGAGCAGGAAGAGCTGGTCAAGAAGGTCTTCGCGGCCAATCCGCGGACCATTGAGGTGCTGCGGGCCAGCTTTCCGTACGCCATCGTCTGGAGCCAGCAGAATCTGCCGGCGATTGTGCATATGACTCACAACAGTCAGGAGGAGGGTCACGGGCTTGCGGACGTGCTCTTTGGCGATTACTCGCCGGCAGGCCGCCTGACCCAGACCTGGCCCACGGGCGACGCGCAACTGCTGCCAATGATGGACTACAACCTGCTGCATGGCCGGACTTATCTTTACAGCAAGCAGAAGCCGCTTTACCCCTTCGGCTACGGGCTCAGCTATACGAGCTTTGCTTATGAGGGGCTGACGTTGAGCGCAACCACCGTGGCAGCCGATGGCAGCGTTCAGGCGACCGTCAAGGTCAGGAATACGGGCAAGCGCGCGGGCGACGAAGTGGTCCAACTCTATGTGCAGCATCTTGGCTCGGCAGTGGAGCGGCCAATTCTGGAGTTGAAGAGCTTCAAGCGCGTACGGATCGAGGCCGGCGAGGAGCGGGCGGTGACGCTGGAACTGAAACCGCGCGATCTGGCCTACTGGGACACGGCGAATCATGCCTGGAAGGTGGAGCGGGAGCAGGTGCGCGTGCTGGCGGGAGGCGCGAGCGACAAACTGCCGGTGCAGGCGATTCTCTCCGTGGAGACAAGCCAGGAATTCAAGCCATAACGTGCAAGGAATATTTGGATCTGGGAGGGAATGGTGCGCCCGGAGAGAGTCGAACTCCCGACCTACTGGTTCGTAGCCAGTC
>CAZDYU010000061.1:0-25022 GCA_964509755.1 uncultured Occallatibacter sp.
GGACACCGCCCTTTCACGGCGATAACACGGGTTCAAATCCCGTCGGGGACGCCACTTAGAATCATAGACTTATGTTGATTTTAGCCTTGCCTGATTTTCCTTCTGGTAACGCTGTGGTAACGATAGAGCATGAACTTGCCCCATTTTCGGCGTTTTCTGGAGACTCCGCATAAGCCCCGTCCAAGAGCTTCACAGCGTCCGAAAGGAATGCTGGGCTGAGGTGCTGATACCGTGCCGCCATTCTCAAGTCTTTGTGTCCAAGGATGAGCGCAACCGTGTGAATGTCCGCGCCCTTCATTCGCATCCAACTGGCGGCGGTGTGCCGCAGATCGTGGAAGCGGAAGTCTGAGACATTCACGGACCGGCAGGCCCGCAAGAATGCCAGAGAGACGTTTTCCGGCGACATTTGCTCCCCGGCGAAAACAATGTCTGTTGGCTTGGCTTTTCCTTGCGGCACGACCGCAAGAGCCTGTTGCGCCAGAGTATTCAGGTAGACAATTCGCCCGTCACCGTTTTTCGTCTGTGGGAGCATGATCCGCCCACCCTTGAAGTCAATGTCCAGCCAGCGCAGCCCCAAGACTTCCCCGCGCCGCATTCCAGTTGCAACGGCAAGGCCAGCAATCGGGCGCAACCATTCCGGGCAAGCCTCCAAGACGGCCCGCAACTCCGTAGGCTGTAGATAGCGCACACGGCCCGCCGGAACGCGCGGCGGCTTGATGCCGTGCGCTGGGTTGGCCGGAATCAATTCCCATTCCACGGCAAGCCCAAAGAGGTGTTTCAGGACGTTCAACTCTTTCACAACGGAAGCGGGCGAGACTTCCCCGCTGCGATGCGTCACGTATTTTTGCACATCGGCGCGGCGGACCTCTGCGAGTTTCACCGTTCCGAAGAATGGCCGGAGATGCGCCTCCATGATGCCGTTTTCGCGCGTGTAGGCTCGCGGGGTCAGTCTTGCCTTCTGATGCTTCAGGAATCGCTCTGAGACGGCTGCAAACGTCTCCGCTGACGGCGGGGCATACCCGAGCGTCACCGTCTTTTCTACGCGAGCCTTTTCCGCTGACAGCAGAGTCCGGGCCTGTTGGAGCGTGTGTGCCTCCAGTTTGCGCTGTCTACGCTTCCCGCTGGCATCAACCCAGGAGGCCCACCAGCCCGGTCTATCCTTCCGCCGATAGATTCCGTCACGATCTTTAGTTTTTCCGCGTGGCATGTTTCCTCCGCTCTGCTTCCGCTTCGATGTCTTGGCGGTGTTCCGTTACCCATCTTCCGGTAGCCGTCCCGTCACGGTTCTGAAAATACTCCCCAGCCCAAACGGGCAGTTGGCCGTTCATCCTTGCAGCTATCCATTTCGAGCGTGTTTGAAGGACCTTCTTAGAGTTCCACTCCGGCCAATATCTCGCAGCCAGACGCACTAGTTCATCCGTTCGGTTCTCTCGTGTACTCGCCATGCTTCGCGCCCGCGCCTTACCCTTATGCTTCTTGCAGAAGACACCTCGTTTGATCGAGTGATCCATTCGGGGCATTCGGTCACGAAGAATGTACTCCCCGCATTTGTCGCATTTTGACAAGCGCTCCCGCGTTGGCGAGTCAAGAAGCATTGCAAACCAGTAAAGCGCGTGATCCTGTGCAGCAGCTCTATGATCCATTGGGGCCTGAATGTGTATGACCATGCGGCCATCTGGGTCTAGCTTGGCGACTGGCGGGTATTTCGCCATGAACCATGCCAATTCCCGCTTCGGCGCTGTTCGCTCGAACGGGTTGTCCAGATCATCTCTGCGCCCGGACTCGATCCACCTATCAACCAGCCCACGGAGAGTGGCGACAAATGCGCGGTGAATGTCCCGGCTGTCAGTCAAGAATCGGTTCAAGAAACCGCGCCCCAAGGTTCCATTGAGTGTTCCCCATACGATTTCTGGGAACCGTTCCTTTCCACCTGTTGTCCAGCCGTCGAAGATTTTCACAACAACATGATGATCCTAATAAGTACAACTGTCAACCAATTGTGCTTGCTCCTTATCCGCTTGTGACCGACACTCTTACCTAAGCCGAGTGGCGGCGAACAGCAAAAGGAGGAACGAGCAATGACAAAAGAGGCAAAGCCTGTTGAGCGCGAATGGATTGGCGTCGATGAGGCACAGACACTCACGGGTAGAAGCAAATGGAGCTGGCGGCGAGATGCCTATGAGGGTCGGATTGGAAGCTCGAAGGTGGGGCGGCGCTTGCTTCTGAGACTGAAGGACGTGCGCCAAACAATGGATGCTGGCTACCGGCCAGCTTTAGGTGGCTCACAGGCTCAATAAAACGAAGGCCCGACGGTTGCAGCCGCCGGGCGCTCTGTAAGGAACTTTGCTATGTCAACAATACCACCTACCCGGTCTACGGGCAACGGCAGGCTCACGCCGAATCCCCTGCTTGAAGCGGCACTAGAGTACGCGGGAAAGGGATGGCGGGTGTTTCCCATCCACAGCCCGACCGTCGATAAATGCTCTTGCGGAAAACCTGACTGCAAGAAGGTTGGAAAACACCCGCGCACGGCACACGGACTCACGGACGCGAGCACCGATGCTGCGATCATTCGGGACTGGTGGAAGCGATGGCCCGCGGCCAACGTCGGCATCGCTACCGGGCCGGAGAGCGGCGTCTTCGTCTTGGACGTGGACGGCGAGGACGGTCAAGCGTCTCTCACGCCGCTGGAGGCTTTGGGGCATCTTCCCCAGACCCTCCGCGCTCACACCGGGCGCATGGGACCGGACGAAGAACGCACAGGCTTTCATCTGTACTTCTATTGGCCCGCTGGAGCCAATCTCCACAACAGTGCCGGGATGTTAGGGCAGGGTCTCGATATACGCGCCGCTGGCGGCTACGTGGTCGCTCCCCCATCGCTTCATGCTTCCGGGCTTCGCTACGAGTGGGCGCAAGACGAAAGCGCGATTGCAGAAGCTCCCGCGTGGCTTATCGCCAAAGTATCCAAGCCCGCTGACACGGCTCTCCCGCTACAAACAGGCTTCCTCTATAAAGGCCAACGCAACGATGTGCTTTTCCGTCTGTCTTCTTCATGGCGGCGGCACGGAGCCACGCAAGACCAGCTTGAGCGGCAACTCTTAGCTGAGAATGCCCGCAGATGCAGGCCGCCCCTGGAAAGAGACGAAATCCTGAAACTCGCTGCAAATGTCGCCAGTCGCTATTCTCCGGGTGGCCCTGACCCGCTGGAAGAAGCGTGGGCAAAGGCCGACGCTGAGGGACCATTCTACTGTAGCTGGGATAAGTTTCTGGCGTTGATACGGCATCTTCACGCCTCGCGCCCTGGCCTGCCTATCCTGTTGCCGGTCGTGCGAATCGGCAAGCTCATTGGCTGTGATCGAACACTGGTAGGCCGCCACCGACAACGGGCCATTTCACTTGGCTTGATTCGTGAAGTCAAAGCCTACATACCGCATGAAACAGCTACTCTATTCATGGTTCTAGCCCTACCTGATTAGGTATCCCACTAAGCCGTGTCTCACTAAGCTCTGTCTCACTAGAGAAGGTCTTGAAAGGCATAGTGGTACGGTCTTAGTGGGACGGGGTAGCAGAATCATTGTTGACACCTTGGCGGCTCGCACGGGGACGGATGTTCTTTTACGATAGCGCCAGAGCCTATCCAGCGGCCTGCCAGCGCCATCGTTGCGGGTTCTGAGGCGCATCCCCCACCCGCACTAGAAATGGGGCGCCCTACTGGTCCAAAATTTGGAATCCGGTATCTGAGGATGCGAAGCCCCAAGCTCGGGCCGGCATCGGACGTGTATAGTGGGTAGCGAATCCACGGGAGGGTTCGCCATGAGCGACAAGGATATTCTCTTCATCATCACGATCTGCCGTCTTTTGGGAAAGCAGGTTAACGTAGCTGCGGTGCTAATTCAGTATCAAGCGGCTCAAGAGACAATGAGGCAGCATCGTTCGGACCCAGGGTAGCTTCGACTTTTTCGCACTCATAGTTGAATGCGGTTGTGGCTTGGAGCCATTTGGTCGTCCGTGCCAGTAGCCATATTTTGTCTTCTACGGAAGAGTCGAAGTTTGCATTTAGGTAGGCGAGCAATTTTTCCACTGCTGGGTCATTGGCTTTTACGGAGAGAGTAATTGACATGAGCACACACTCCATGCGAAGATTCGCTCAGAGGTTGAGCCTCACTCACATCTCAAAGAACCAAGGCCCTACGTCCTGGCAGACGAGGGCTTTTCTCATTCTGAGTTGAGTATCCGCCATCCGTCGAAACCGCGCAACAAGAATCGCCACCGGACAAACGAGAAAGAGTCAGCCACTTGGACCTTTGACTATTTGTCAATCACAGCCAATATCTTGTACGTCTCCGATTCGATCTTCTTGCCGTCGATGCTCACAGACCAAAACAGTTTTGCGCTCTTCCCCTTGAACTCGGCCTGAATGTCATTCACCAGCGGCATACGACAACTGCGACGGTTGATGTGATCCATCCTTTCCTGGAACTTGCTTTCGCAGTTGACCACTGCGATTCTGCCGTCTGGTAATTGAAGGGACAATGTGGCTCCTGTGACGCTATAGGAAATCTCTCTCTCGCCACTGCCAGAGCAATTTACTGATGTGTCTCCCCCAGAACAATGCAGTTCAGCAGGTGCAACGTAGCCGTATTCCGTTTCTTCGTTCTTGCGGTCAATAATCTTTACGCTTACCGGCTTCCCTGATTCCAGAAGGGATTGAAAATCAAGCATATTTTTTGCATCGGAGTTACCTTGCGATGCTGCCTTCTGATACCAAACCACCGCCTGTCCGTGGTCCTTCGGGACACCATCGCCTTTATCGTACTGGAGGCCGAGTTTATATTGTGCCTCTGCAAGTCCCTGGTCCGCAGCTTTGCGAAACCATTCCGCAGCTTGCGCGTAATCCTTGGGGACAATTGTGCCGGTGTAATAGCGTTTTCCAATTTCATTTTGGGCAAAAGGGTTGCCCTGATCTGCCGCCTTACGGAACCATGCGGCAGACTGTACTTCGTCCCGTGTGACTCCCCGGCCCATAGCGTACCAAAAGCCAAGGTGGACTTGGCCATCCACGTCGCCTTGTTCGGCAGCCTTTCTGTACCAACTTACCGCCTGGGCATAATCCTGCTGCACACCGTTGCCCTTTTCGTACAAACCTGCTAGGTCGAGTTGCGCTTTCGTATTTCCCTGCTCTGCTGCTTTCCTGTACCAGACCGCTGCCTGAGTGAAGTCCTGCGGAACGCCGCTGCCAACTTCATACAAAGTGCCCATGTAGTCCTGCGCTTCTGCTTCGCCTTGCTCGGCAGCTTTGCGATACCAGAAGACTGCCTGTACTGGATCTAGGGGGACGCCCTGGCCATGAGCGTAAAGCAAGCCAAGGTTGCGTTGAGCGTCTGCATGACCCTGTTCGGCTGCCTTTCGGAACCAAGCGCCTGCCTGTGTGTAATCCTGTTCGACACCGACGCCATTGCTGTAAAGACTTCCGAGCACATACTGTGCTTCGGCGAGATTCTGCCCGGCAGCCCTGCGAAACCAAGTTAGGGACTGTACATCATCCTCTGGAACACCTTGGCCTTTAGCGCAGAGCATTCCAAGGTTGTACTGCGCCTCCGCAAGTCCTTGGTCTGCGGCTTTGCGATACCAAACCGCAGCCTGTGCGTAGTCCTGCGGGACAACATGGCCGTTGGCGTACATAAGTCCAAGGTTGAATTGAGCAGCCGCATCTCCGGCGTTGGCTTTTGTCGTCAACGTCGTGACTGACTCTTCTGTTTGCATGGCGTCTTGCGCCAAGGTTCTGTATGCGCCAGCAACAAGAGCCAAGGCAACCGCTACAGCAAAGAATCTCAAACGCCATCGACGAATACATTTGCGGCTCTGCATCCCGGCAGTAAGGTAATTTCGGTAGCCTGTGGTTTTCATCAGTTCACCCTTTCTTTGTGGATTACAAGAGTTCTTCCGTGAACCTGCTCCTGTATCTTTGGCCGGCAGTAACACTCCCTCGGAACTCGTGGGCGCCGAACCTGAATCTGACTTCTTCCCCATCCGCGTATTGCTCACACGGCAGGATATGAACGTCTTGGTCGTACCGCGGGTTGTCGTCGTCTGGATGCGGATACGGCGGAAAGAGCATCATCGCGCCGGTCTCCAAGTCTTTCATGCAAGTCGCCCACCGCGTTCTCACATTCTCCCTCCAATCGGTGTTCCTTTGGTTGTCGCGGCGTCCTGTGCAATGGTCTTGTACGTGCCGACATTGAAGCCAATGGCAACCGATAAGACAAGCAATCCGATGGACATTCGCTCACTTTTCATCAGTTCACCGCCGCTTGATGCGTGATAATTATTCGGTCTGTCATGTAGACCTCAGTGATCTTTGGGTGACAGGCACAGTCACGCACCAAATCATGAACGCCGAAATCTAACCGCGCCGGGTTCGGCTCCTCTTTGAAGGGAATGATGTGAGCCGCCTTTTCGTAGCGTGGGTCGTTGGCATCGAAGTCCGTAGTTGGGGTTACGATCTCCAAGTTTCCACTCTCGATGTTTTTTACAACAACAAGCCAGCGCATTGTTGCCTCTCGAATGAATTTCGTGTTTCACTGGGTTTCGCAAGGTGCTAATTACTTTTCATCCTCATGTTCCTGCCTCAGCACATCGTCTAGGTTGGAACAACCGTCATCATCGCCCCCGTCGCAGGCTTTGGAGTAGAGTTCCTTTGCACGAGAAAAATCTTGATTGACGCCAAACCCCTCGGCATAAGCGGCGCCGAGACTACCGCAACCACCGGGATCGCCGGAGTTGCAGGCTCGACTGTAAAGAGTCGCAGCCCAGTACGGGTTCTGAACAACACCTTGGCCTTCTGCGTATAGGTCTCCAAGGCTTCCGCAGGCAGCCGCGTCGCCGGAATTACACGCGTTGTAGTAAAGGGTGGCTGCACGAGCATAACCTCCGCCCGCGCCTTGTGCTTCAACAATTAGGTCTCCAAGTCCCTTGCAGCCGATGGCACTCCCCCCACTACACGCCGTCGTGAGAAGGGTCATGGCTCGTGGGCCATCTTGCGGTACTCCGGTGCCGTCTGCATAGAGAATGCCGAGATCGCCGCATCCGTCCTGGTCCCCTGAGTCGCAAGCTCTCGAAAAAAGAATCGCGGTCATGGCGTAATTCGTAGCGACACCCACCCCGTACTCGTACATGGTGCCGAGAGTGAGACAGTCCGCCTCATTGCCCCCATCACAGGATTGCGAATAGAGGGACGCCGCATTCGAGAGGTCCGCAACTTGTTTTTTGGATAGAACCTCACGTCTCAATCGAAGCCAAAAACAAGCGTCCGAGTTGGAACCGACGGAACACGCGAAGTTGAAAAAATTGCCGGCCGCCGCAGGATACCCCGCGTTATTGAGCCAATGCGCTTCAGTGTCGATAACAAAACTCTGCGTCTCGATCAGCAGCAATGCGCACAGTGGGACCGCCAAC
This sequence comes from uncultured Occallatibacter sp., assembly GCA_964509755.1. Classification (GTDB taxonomy): domain Bacteria; phylum Acidobacteriota; class Terriglobia; order Terriglobales; family Acidobacteriaceae; genus Telmatobacter. The sequence goes on from CAZDYU010000061.1 coordinate 7,456, forward strand.
AGGATCAACTTAACGGCTCTGCGAGAGGGGAACATTTCTTGAATGCCTTCCAGACATTGAAATTCCAGACCCCGTTTCCATGGGGTGCATACGGAGTTTCCCACTACCCAATGTAGTGCATACACAACATTAAACCACGATCCTATGCCGACTCTTAAAGGGTGGCAAACGACATCTGTGTGCGCCTTGGAAGGCGCTTGCGAAAATTGAGGACTGATCGGGGCTGGAATCAGGCGTATCTTGCTGAAATTTCAGGAATTGGCCGCGTCCACATCTCGGAACTGGAGAACGGGCGACGGGAAGCCGGTCTGCGCGTTCTTGAAATGCTGGCAACGAGCTTTCAAATCACCCTGGCCGAATTGATGACTGATCTGTAGCGGAAGGCCGACAGAAAAACTCTCAGGCATCCATTCCAAAATTTGGAATTCAGCACGGCAGAGGCTTGGGCATCAGCGGCAATGTGGCCGGCTTCGTAGGGCGCGGTACATTCTGCGATGAGCGAAGTAGTGCAACAATCCCGATGCTCATAAGGCACTCTTCAATTTCCCTGATCGCCCAAAGGCGGTGTCTAGGTTACCGGGGGTTTCGTTCCCCTCTTGACGGCTCAAAACCGGCTCTAAGGTGGGGTCCGGTTGTCCCTCATTTGTGGATTGCCCTGACATCTTTCTCGTCTGCTTTTTCCGGCGTAACTCGTTTATTTCCAAGCGGTTTAATGTCCTTGCTAATCTGTCTCCTGTTTTGTCCCTCAGCCATGAGCGATTTTTCCCTGTTTTTTTGATCCTGTCGAAGTTCAGGGGCCACGGAAAGCCCCACAGAACCGTTACATTCGTGCGCTCACGTTGGAAGAGGTCGGGGACGGCGCAAGACTAGCACCTCCTCGTTTGGCCGCTCCGGTCAAGATTTTCTCTGGCATTCAGCCGTGGCAGGCATGGAAAGCAGTGCAACGATTAGGCGGATGGTACGGGACTAGACCGTACTGACGAGGCACAGAATTCCTTTATTCCGGGCACGGAGACTTTACCCTCGGCAAGGCATTTCTGGGTGCAGCCTCAGCCCGGCTCACGCTAGATCTGGTTGCGAGTTGCCTCTAACGTAGTATGCTCATTGTAAATAGAAAACCCGCCTGCTAGGGCGGGTCTGTCTACCGATCTTAGAGATGTCGTGGACGCTGATCTCCCTACGCGGATATTACCGCAGAAGGGATTCTGTGTCCAACCCTATCCAGAAAGATCAATATCCCGAACACTCTCAATCAAACGCCGCACTTCCTCTCGCCAGTTTGGAGGAAGCTGTGGATGATCTCCGCCAAACACTGCGTAAAGCCTATCGTGAAACACTTGAAATTTCTCGGAAACGCGTGGCGCAAGCTCTTTCTTCTTCTGGTCTATCAGAGGTTCCAAGCCGAGATTTTCTTCTTCGAGTTCTCCTTTCGGGAAAAACTCCCACAGTAAATCCAAAACCTGTCGAAGAGCCAAGTTCTCTACCGTCTGCTCCTCTATCACAGTCAGCAAAGGGAGAATGATCTCCTCACCTTTGGGGTTCTGTTCTTCCACACTGGCCTCCCCTCTCTGTGGGAAAATCATACACTCAGAAGTTCGCCAATCTCCCAAACGCGATCCGTTAGGCCGCTCTCTAGCGCTGGCGTCACCCTCAGCGTGGTACGTCCTGTAGAAGTGCAATATGCGAATCACTGTGCGTATGCAATTTCTGAATTTACTCCGTTTTGAAAAAATCTGCGAACATCGGCGCGTAGAGGGAACTTGGGGATTATTTTTCGCTGGCCCCGTGGCGGCGGCGGCAAAGTGCCCCCCGGCCCCCTTCGCTGGCAGTGCGGGCAGTCTCACCGCCGTCGAGGGTCGGCTACGATTCGGCATTGCGGGTACGGCATGAGTGAAGGGCAAAGGGCAGACGCGAGCAACCGAGACGTGAGCAGCGCAGCCGAAGGGGCCGCTCACTATTGGTAGTGATGTGGGTCGGAGATGTGCAACTATTAGCTGGAGAGATACGGGGCGCGGTTCACACTCGGAGGAGTGCAACGAATCACCGTTAGAGTACGACGCTGGTCATGGGCCAGAAGGCTTGCGAAACCCCCAATAGCCTGACCAGCCGAGGAGCAGGAGTCCCAGGCACAGATCGATGGGTTGCCAGTCCGCCCGGTGCATCCGTACCGGCAGGAGGGGGTTCAACAGAAGCGCGACCGCCAGGAAAGCCCACATCCAGCCCCGTGGCCCCACTTGGTACACACGCACCGCCCAATATGCCGCGCCCACGGTTGCAGCCGTCCGCAGCACCATGTAGAAGCCGTAGGGATACCTCCCCTCGACAGCGACCAGCAGAATGATTGCCACCAGCACGGTGAGCGCGATTTCCAACACCCGCTTCCTATCCACGAAAAGCGCCTCCTGCGGAAATCATTTTACGCTGCGGTTTTACCGCAACCGCGCCAGACGGTCCGAGCGGCTGAAAAGCCCGGTAACGCTGTGGTAACGATAGAACTGAAACTTGAAGCCAAATGAGGGCAAACAGTGGCAAGTATGAAATCACTTGCAACCATGCGCCATTCGCGGAGACTGGCGAGTTTTGCACAACCCATGCAAACCCATCCGAAATGCCCTAAAAGGCCCTTTCACGGCGATAACACGGGTTCAAATCCCGTCGGGGACGCCAACAAAATAAAGAACTTAGAGAAAATCGAACCAATTTCCGTGGGTTTGAAAGGGTTCGATAAGAAAAGTACGATTTCACTCTTCCTCATCTGGAACCTCCCTTTCCCCCATAATCTGCCCCGCTACCCGGCTCTGCGCCGTCCGCTTTACCTCTGTCACGGCCTGCGTGTATACGTCCATCGTCACCTTGAAGTTGGCGTGGCGAAGTAGTTCCTGGATCGTCTTCACGTCCTCTCCGTTTACCTTCTTCAGGGTTCCAAAGGTGTAGCGCAGAGTGTGCCAGCCCACCGGCTCAGTGATGCCGATGGCTTTCAGCGCCGGTTTTGGGTTGCGACTGAAAGTCGCCTGTTTGTGGCTGAAGCCGCTTAAAAGCTCCCGTCTGAGAGTCGGCTTAAGGCTCGCTCGGCGCTGTAATCTTGAAGTTCTCGCCGGGATCCTTTCACTGCTCATTCTCGATGTACCGTTTGATCGTCTCCTTGTACCGGTACTTCGTCCCCAGACCAGATGGTGCTTCACATCCGATAATGAGTGGGAATTCAGCCTATACTCGACCATCTGCCCATGATCCAGCAAGGAGGCTGAAAGCTCTCCGCCTGCAAGGCGGTGGTTTTAGACCTGGTGATGGAAATAAACTTCTCTCTCATTCCGTTTGACCGGCGCACCGTTTCCGGGCTACCATCCGTATCGATCATGTTCGCAACCACTGTCAGCCCGTCCAGGTATCTTCGCAGCCACTCCGCGCTACTCCTCGCCTCCCTTGTTGCCTTCGCCGCGCTTGCGCTGCCCCTCGTCGCACAGCAGCCCCATACCGCATTGCCCAGGGCGCAGAAGCACGAAGGACGCCATGAGATTGATCAGTTGGAAGAGCAATGGCGCGCCGCGCTGCTCAAATCGGATGCCACTGCCATGGCATCCCTGCTGGCCGATGACTACATGGCCATCACCCCAGACGGCACCCTGCAAACCAAAGAGCAATGGCTGGCCAGCCTGCGCAGCGGCGCAACCCGTTTCACCGCGATTGAAATCTCCGACCGCCGCGTCCGCTTCTACGGAGCCACGGCGTTGTTAACTTCGCGCGCCGATGTCAGCGGCACAAATGCCGGCGCAGATTGCTCCGGCAGCTATCGTTACACGCGAGTCTTTGTCCGCAACGCCCAGGGCCAGTGGAAGATTGTCAGCTTTGAAGCCAGCCGCATCCGCGAACCCGGCCAGCGCAAGTAGCAACGCACCGCCTCACATATTCCCTTACAATAGCCCAATGCCGGAGCTGCCAGAGGTTGAGACCATCGCCCGCGGAGTCCATGACCGTATCCACGGCGACACCATCGTCGAGGCCATCTTCGGCAGCCACCGTGAGCCCTTCAAAACCCCTCCAGCCCGCCAAGCCAAAGGCCTTGAAGGCCGAGAAATCCTTGCCGTCCATCGCACCGGAAAGCACATCGTCTGTGAACTGGGCGCTGCCAACAGTTCGCTGAATCCGCGCGAAGCCTGCCCCTCAGCCCAATGGATCGTTCACCTGGGCATGACCGGCCGCCTGCTCGTCACCACTTCCGACGCGCCGCCAGCCCCGCACACCCACGCCCGCCTGCGTTTGGCCACTGGCCGTGAACTGCGTTTTGTTGACCCTCGCCGCTTTGGCCGCCTCGACTTCCTCGACCTTGCTCGCGCCACCGCCTTCCACGCCGCCGGCGTTGACCCACTCACGATTACAGGCGAAGAATTCGCCCGGCTCTTCCACCCCCGCCGCCTGACCATCAAGGCCGCGCTGCTCAACCAGAGCCTGCTCTCCGGCGTCGGCAACATCTACGCCGACGAAAGCCTCTTCCGCGCCGGCATACGTCCGCGCCGCCTCGCCAACAGGCTCACCAAAGCGCAGCTCGAAGCTTTGCGCCTGGCCCTGCGAGAAGTTTTGCTGCACGCAATCAATCTTGGCGGATCTTCGGTATCCGACTACGTAGACGCCGACGGCTTAAAGGGCTTCTTCCAACTGGAGCACTGCGTCTACCTGCGCACCGGCCTACCCTGCCGCCGCTGCCAAACCCCCATCCGGCGCATCTTATTAGCCGGACGCGGTACGCATTATTGCCCTAAATGCCAGCGGTAGTGCATCCTCTTCTATGGTTTTTAGAAGTTTTTTGATACCAAAGTCCCACAATCCACAATTTCTCCGCTGCGTCACATCCGCAAGTTAATGAATTATAAGGAATCCATAAAATGGCACAGAGATTGCTAATAGAAAAGTGCCAGTGATGTATAGGCGCTGGGAGATGTCAAGCCAGCCCAAAGATAGAGAAGACGCCCGGCAAGAGCATCCGCCAACGAAGCGGCCCCTGAAATGGGAGTTACCGGCCGGGAAAGTCTCAATTCGGCACGATGGAAGATACCGTCGGCCAAGATGATTTGGGGAGGCCAGTGACCAGCGCAGGACACGAAAGCGCCACTCTCATGAGTGGCGCTTTTTGCTTGTGTGCGCAAACCGGAAGCCGGCATGGTATGCCCTTTTCCGCCGTGAGCCCTCAGGGCAATCGCATCTGAAAATCGACTCGCCGCATCTCTTTCAAAATCGCCCCATCCTTGTGCGGCTTTTTTGCGGAGAATTAATTCCCCAGCGCGCACAATAAAAACAGCGGTACCCCGAGGCCCAAATGATCGTCGCCAAAACTTCAGCCCGCGCACTCAGTTTCTCTTCCCTGCCCCCTGTTTCCTGTTCCTTATTTCGTCGATTCTTCGCCAAAAATCCCGGCGTACCCCACCCCCCCTACCCTTTTTTCGCCTCCTCGTATTTTTGTAACTAGCACGATTTGAATAGGTTACGGCCGAAAACTAGTTATCAATCAGTAACATTTGATTGCCTTTTTTGGCCGCTTTTGGCAAAATATGACCCTCTTTTTGCCAAAAACGCCCCCTTTTTCGTTGATTTCCGCCACTGCATTCCGCCGGTCTTTCTCAAACTCAGCTTTCATTCCAGAACCTCCAAAACAACCGTCTTTCATCTTTCGCCCAAACTTCAAACGCCATTGCCCGGCGTGAACCACAAAAGGCCCTTGCCAGCAGCCTCGCTTCGCTGTAATATCGAACTTGCCTATCAAGCGGCTGATGCGAGCCACCCCAATGGGGAAGAGCAAGCTCGCCGCCGAGCAAGGAAGCTTCGCCAAGGGATTCATTCCATCGCAGGATGCAGACAGCGAAGCCTCTCATAGGAAGGGCGTCGCCTGTGTAGGGCGATGGCCGCACTGTCACGATCCTGACAACCGAATGAGAGAGTAATTTGGGCTCTTGTGCGCGCGGCTACAAGCAAGCATTTTCGCGGAGATCGTGGCGCGGACTCGGATGCCGAATCGCCACAGCCCATCGTGAGTAGCGGTTTTTCAGAAACGGCGGCCTGAACTGGACCCTGAATTTGTAAAGTGGCCCAAGACGCGTGGGAGCTTAAACGAGTGGGATTCATTGCATTCGATGGCTCACGGAATTGAAAGCGGAAGGGGTGGCGCAAGTTTCCGCGATAACTTTCCCTCAATGTGTTTTCCCCGGTATTGAATGAACCGGTCGCTGGTGAGCGGGATTCGGCTGAAGACAAGCAAAGGCTGAAACCGAAAGACGAACGGCAGCAGATCGCAACAGACCAAAACGCAAGAAATCAGGAAGTTGACGAATGACGACAGAATTGACAGAGCCCCAAACTGAAGTGGGGCCGGTCCCGGTCCCGGCAAATGGCCAGGGTCAACCGCAGGGGCATCGCCGCCGCCGCCGGCGCCGCAAGAACAAGGGCAGCCAGGCAAGCGCTGCCCAGGCGCAGCAGGCGCAGACTCCTCCTTTGCCTCCGCAGCCACAGCAGGCCCTGCCGCCGCCAGTTCAGGCGCAAGCACCGCCACAAAATCAGCCGCAGCGCAAACAGGGCCGGCCACAGCAGGGCCCTCGGCAAGGCACCCACTCCGGCGGCCAGCAAAATCCGCCGCGCAAGAAGAAGTTCGCGCAGAAAGCCTCGGCTCCGGCCGGGCAACCTGGCAACAGCATCGCCGGGCCGCAGCAGGGCAGGCGCAAGGTTGCCAGGCAGAAGGGCCCCCGCGAGTTTGTCGGCCCCATGGACCACAGCTACCGCATCGCCAATGGCAACGTGGCTGACGGTCCGCCCTCGACCATTCCCGTCGGCAACAACGGCCACAGCGGCTACTACCCAGAGGCTTATGAACTGCCGACGCCGGTCGCCGTGCGCGCCGATGCCCCACCGCGCATCTTCTGCTTCATCGAGGATCTCTTCTTTCTGGCCAAGATTCAGGAGACTGCGCGCAAACTCGGCGTAAAGGTCGAGTTTGTCAAAGGCGACAAGGAATCCGTGGCTCGTATCACCGACCTGCCCGAGGGCGAACGGCCCAAGCTGGTCGTCTTCGACCTGAACAATCTGAACGCCAAGCCCATCTCCCTGATTCCAAAACTCAAGGCCAAGCTGAAAAAGGCCACCTCGATTATCGGCTTTCTCAACCACCTGCAAGGCGAACTGAAGGCCAAGGCCATCGAGGCCGGCTGCGACGCAGTCATGCCACGCTCGGCCTTCTCGCAGACCCTGCCGAACCTGCTGCGCCGCTATGGCATTGAAGAGGAAGAAGACAACTTCCCGCAGCCGGTTTAAGAAAAAACAAGGGCCGGAGCAACCTGGTCCCTTCCCTTTCAGTCCCCCACCGGTGTTTCCGACCCACGGGGGATGAAAGGACTCTGTGCCGCTTTTTTCGCCTGTTTTCCTGGCAAAGAATGGAATAGCGAAAACCTTTGCCGCCCATACCACCGGCTGACCACCGGCCAAGCCTACGATGAGAGCGTCTTCATCCAGGAAGCCCAAAAACAAGCCCAACGCCATGAAAGACGCCTTCGCATGCAAGCCAAAACTCTCGGCTTTGAACTCGTCCCAATCGCAGCATGAGTGTCTTGTTCATGAGGAGCAGCCGGGGGGGCCTCTCCCTTTAGGATGTCTGCGGCGAGGGTATGACACGCCGAAGCGTCATAGCTGGTTTTGAAGCGAAGGGAGGCTCGAATTTGCCTGAATCGACTATACGGAGAAGGGTCACCTGAAGAAATCTGGATATTATTCTTGGCGATATTATTGATAATAAATATGTTAGTAATTTGTGACAGGCGTCATGTCTTCCCCTCTGAATTAAGCAACCAAAATCATCGACCCAATCTTCATCCTTCTCTTTATAGGACTGTGAGAAGCTGGTCTAGGCCAGTTGATTGAGTTTTCCGCTCTTGGCACTCCAGAGTTTAATTGCTGAATGCATTGAATCTCTCGTTGCTGCTCGTTTAACAATCGTTTGCTCCGGCAAGAAAATACTGTCAGGGTGTCCATCCATTTCCGCGTTCTTTGCGGAAATGGGTGGGAATGAGGCGCCACCATTTTGTTGCCGGATCTATAGATGTACGCAATAAGGTTCCTACAACCCCTTCAGATAAGCCTGAATCTCCGGGCTGGTCCAGTCCTGGGCGCCGATGAATTTGCGACGGATAATGCCTTGGCGGTCAATGGCATAGGTCTCCGGCCACATCTCAGAGTGGTAGAGGCTTGCAGCCTTCTGGGCTGGGTCGCGAACGGTAATCAGGTCTACGTGCCGGCGGGTTAAAAAGGCACTGTATGCGTCGGCGTCCTCGTCAATGCTGACGGCCAGGACGGCCAGATCGGGCTGGGCATGGTGAAGTTCCAGCAGCGAGGGCATCTCCTCGATACACGGCGCACACCAGGTGGCCCAGAAATTCAGTAACACCACGCGGCCCCGGTAGCTGGCCAGGTGAACTGTAGTTGTGCCATCGGAGACGGTAAAATCCGGGGCGGAATGGCCGGTCTGAGCAGGATGAGCGCCACGGTCGCAGCCCGGCGCAAGAACCAGCGGAAAAAGCAAGGCGAGAGAGAGAAACCTAAGAAGCCGAGGGAGCCGCACATCCTTATAATAACCAGCGGAAGGCTGCGACGAAAGGTGTGGACGGATGGAGTACGGGAAGCTACAAGGAAATGGGGAGATTGACGAGGGTGGCAACAAGCTTGTGCTGGGTCTTTCCGACGCAGAAGATCAGCCGCTAGCGCACAGGACTGCTGCGTCTGGTACATTCTTTGCCCAGCCGGAGCCGGAAGAGTTGATCGAGCTGAGCGTCATCATTCCAGCGCGCAATGAGCAGGAGTGCCTAGCTGCCTGCCTTGAATCGCTGGTGAGCCAGTCTGACAAGGTTTTTGAACTGGGCCGAGATTGGGAGCTGATCGTGGTGGACGACCACTCGACCGACCGGACTGCGGAGATTGCTGGGGGCTTTGCCGGTGTGACGGTAATGGACGCAGCCAAGCTTGAGCCCGGCTGGACTGGCAAGAATAACGCCATCTGGACGGCGGCCCGGCGAGCGCGCGGACGCTGGCTGCTCTTCACCGACGCCGATACCATCCACGAGCCGGGCAATCTGCACCGGGCGATGCACGAGGCAGCCAAGCACAAAGTTGGAATGCTGAGCTACTCTCCACGGCAGATCGTTAGCGGCCTTGCACAGCGAACACTGATGCCTCTGGTCTTTTGCGAGCTGGCATTGTCTTATCCGCCGGTCAAGGTCTCTGACCCCAACCAGCGAATCGCCGCTGCCAATGGACAGTTTTTACTCGTCGAGCGCGAGGCCTACCGGCGGCTCGGCGGCCATGCCATGGTCTCAGAGAAGGTGCTGGAAGATGTGGAGCTTGCATTTCTGGCCAAGCGGCGCAAGATTGGCTTGCGCTTCCGCTATGCCGAGGACGCCGTCGCGACGCGCATGTACCGCAGTACTTCGGCAATGATAGAGGGCTGGACAAAGAACCTTTCGCTACTCTTTTCGAACTGCCTGGCGCTGGCTCTATGGCGGGTGCTTGATATTGTGCTTCTCTTTCTGCTGCCTGCGCTGGCGCTCTGGCTGTGGAATGCGCACTTTGCCATTCACTCCCTGCAATGGCTAGGCGCTGGGTGGGCGCTGGCTATCTTGTGGGTGCGCAATCTTTTTCGTTTTTACGGCCGCGTAGCCAAATCCAACTTTCCTTTTGTCGATTGCGCTCTCTCGCCGCTGGGACTGCCGCTCTTTATTGTGCTTCTCTACCGCAGTTGGTTCCAGCACCGCATCTTGAAGCGCGTAAGCTGGAAGGGACGGGAGTACGCTGCGTAGCCAACCGAGGTGGGCGGACCCCCACTACTCGCTCGCAAGGGGTTCGTAGCTCCCAGGAGGCAACCACTGGCGGCGAGGCTGGTGTTAGCTCAGATGACATTGGAACTATTTCGAGAGACAGGCTGGAGGCAAGGATGAACAACACGAGATATGCCGAATCGGGCATTGGCTTTGGAAGCGCATTTGCGCTTGTGCTCTCCTGGACCAAATGGCATTCTTTCTGGTGGGCTCTGCTGCATGGAATCCTGGGCTGGTTCTATGTCTTTTATTACTTCCTCATCCGGCACTATTGAATTGCGCCGTAGCAGCGGCGAACAGCATCACATCCTATTGAGGAAGAACGATGATCTATCTGACGCGGCGGACTACATTTTCTGCCTCGCATTACTATTGGAACCCGGCTTGGTCGGAAGAAAAGAACCGGCAGGTTTTTGGTCGCTGTGCCAATCGTAATGGGCATGGGCACAACTATACGCTGGAGGTCACGATCGAAGGTGAGCCTGATCCAGTCACCGGCTTTGTCGTAGATCTTAAATGGCTTAGAGACACAATCGAGCGCGAGGTGCTGAGCGCCTGGGACCATCGCCACTTGAATCTGGAAGTCCCCGAGTTTGCTGCAACCGACTCCGTGGCGACGATCCCAACGACAGAGAATCTGGCTATTGCAGCCTGGCGCCGGCTGAAACCATCCGTTTCTGGAGCCGACGGCGCGCACTTGAGCCGGGTCAGGGTCTACGAAACCCCAGAGATCTTTGCCGAGTTTCGAGGAGAACCATGACCGCTTACTTCGGCCGTCGCTACGCACTCAGCGCCAGTCATCGGCTGCACACCGCGGCGTTGTCTTCTGAGGGGAACAAGGCCGTCTACGGCAAGTGCAGCAATCCAAACGGTCATGGACACAATTATGTGGTGGAGGTGCTGGTGAGCGGTGCGGTAGACCCAGAGACCGGAATGGTAGTACACCTGACGGAGCTTGACGAGGTTGTCCACGCTCAAGTGATTGATCGATTCGATCACACCAACCTCAATCTCGACCCGCTCTTTCTGAATCGTGTACCGACGACAGAGAATCTCTCAAAGGTGATTTACGCCTTGCTGAAGGGCGCGTTGCCAACCGGTGAGTTGGTGCATGTACGCGTGGAAGAGACGGAGAACAACTTCTTTGAGTGCTCGGGCGAGTAACGAGACGAATTACGCCCGTTTACTTAGGGCGAAGGATGAGACGATGGCACAGCCAATTGCAGTGAGCAAGCTAGCGGCCAGACCGGTAAGGATCGATGAAGGTCTAGGCGAAGTCAGCACTGAGGAGATTTATCGCGAGCTTCTTAGTAGGCTGGGCGAAGACCCCAACCGCCAAGGATTGCTGGCGACGCCAGGACGCGTCGAGAAGTCGATGGCTTTTCTAACCAAAGGCTACGACGAAGACCCGACAAGAATTCTGCGCGGCGCGCTCTTTGACGAAGACTACGATGAGATGGTGATCGTCAAGGATATAGAAATTTTTTCGCTCTGCGAGCATCACATGCTGCCCTTCTTTGGCAAGGTACATGTGGCATATATTCCGAAAGGTAAAGTCATAGGACTTAGCAAAATACCACGACTGGTTGAAGTATTTTCTAGGCGTCTGCAGATCCAAGAGCGACTCACACGCCAGATCGCCGACGCCATCCAGGATGCAATTGCGCCGCAGGGCGTGGGCGTGGTTATTGAGGCGCGGCATCTGTGCATGATGATGCGCGGCATTGAGAAACAGCACTCATCCACGGTAACCTCGTCAATGCAGGGCTGCTTCCGCCAGAAAGAGACGCGACTGGAGTTCCTCTCGCTGGTCCGCCAACCGGGAACGAGCGGGTAATTGATCGCACGTTTCATAAGTAGCGCCGTTCGACCAGATCTTCACCAAATCACGCCACAAGAGATCATCGATTCGCTCAGTCATACCGCGTGTACGCAACACAAACCCGCTGCGGCAAAACCGGGGAAGATGTATCCCGCAACCACAACAATCGAGTATTTCCAGCGCCTGCGGCAAATCCCCATGATCCTTAAAACGGCAGTCGTTCCAACCTTGAGTTGTTTATCTTCTTCAAAGTGAAACCCTTTGCAGCGATTGACGATTTCACTATTTGGGCGAGGTGCGGAGCAGTCGAAAATCGATGATCGATAATAAGCCGAACTATGGTAGTTTGCCAGGCCAAAGTTTTGCCGAGTTTAGATATGTTTCAATTTAAGTGTTCACATATCCGCAAGAGACGATGAATTTCCAGCACTCGCATTGCGTTACGCTGTCCAGCAGTTTTCAGATTTCTTTTCCGAGTTCGTCCATGGATCGTTTGGCGGCTTTGCGCAACAGCGCCTTGAGTTTGGAAAAGAACTTTTCTATTGGGTTCAAGTCGGGAGAATCGGGCGGCGGATAGCGAACCGCTGGGCCAATCGCAATGATCGCTTTTTCGACTCCGGTCACTTTGTGACTGCTGAGATTATCTAGAACCACAATGTCTCCTGGCCGCGGCGTCGGGCATAAGAACTTGCGCACATAGGCAAGAAACATCTTACCGTCCATCGGTTCATCGGCGACCATCGGCGCGGTCAATCGGCGACGACGCAGAGCTTCCACAAAGGTCGTTGTTTTCCAATGTCCGTGGGGCGCAGAGCCGATGCAACGCTTACCACCAGGCGCGCGCCCGCAGCGCCTGGTCCTGTTGGTCGTAGTTCACGTTTCATCGATGAACACTAGCTTTTCTGCGTTCATCGTCGGCAATGCCTCGATCCGCGCGCGGCGCGCCTGTTGCACGTCCTCGCGTTCTTGCTCGCTGGCGTGCAGGGTTTTTTTTGAAAGTGAGATTCCATTTGTTCAACTGATGCCACAGCGCGCCTGTCTTGATAACAACGCCATGCTTGGCCAGCCGCTCGCACAATTCAGCCAGGCTTAGATCGGGCTCTCGCTCGATCCAGGCACAGATTTCGGATTTCAAATCAGCCGCCCGCGAACGGCGATGGCCTCCAATCCGAAAGCTGGTGCGTTTGCCTGTCTTTTGTTCGCGGTCGCGCACTCGATAAACCCAGGCCCGACTGATTTCCAGACGCCGCGCAATCGAAGTCGGACGTTCTCCGCGACCCAATGCCCACAACACGCGATCCCGCAAATCCTGCGAATAAGGCTGCATCCGTGCCGCCCCTCTATCGGTGGGATTATTGTAGCACTGTATGTATACACTATAATTAGAAGCGCTGTGAACGCTCCACCGCCTAACAGGCGGTGGCTTCAGTTACGGCTGGAAGCCGGATTGATCGGCCATGTGGCCGATTGGCCCGGCCTCTGTTGATGTTCGTACATTCGCTCCACTACTTCGAATTCCATCGCCAAAATGCAGCATGTACGGCAGGAAACGACAAACACGATTGGTCGCCTGAAGGCGAGGGGTTTGCCCATCCCCTATAGGCGACTCTAAACGAACTATAAAGCAACAATGCGCAGCCGGCCTACTTCCGCAAAACGCAACCGAACTTAGCATAACGCTGCTCGATCCCGGTTCATTGTAGGCGTAACTTGCAACGGCAAGTCGGGCTGCTCCCGATAAAACTGCCTATTAGCGACGGTTGGCGATCTGGCTGCCCCATGCAGGGCCATTTGCACAAAGCGCCAGAGGAACTTTACTCCATGACAGCCTTCCCGTGGATTTTTGAGAAGGCGGCTTGATTACTCTATGTTTGATGACAGATTGGTATTAATGACCATCTGTGTGGCGAACTACCTCAGGCATGATCGCGCAATAGCCAAGGTCGATTGGATATTTGCTTCGGAATAATTTGGCTTTTTGGCAACTTTCCAAATATTCGCCTCAGAATCGTACTCGAAGTGGCCAAGTATTTCGCAAGCTGCGACCACGTTCAATTCCGGATATAGATCGTAGAAATACAGGACGTTTCGGAGAAGTTGAACGATATCCAAGTGAGTTCTAGGTCTGAAAAGCACGAATTCCGATCGTGGACTGCCTTCCAAGTGAAGGCCGTAAAGTGAAGGAACGAACTGAATATGGTAGCCAAACTTCCTGTGCAGGCGGTATGCAAGCTCGATGTCTTCGTACCCCCAGCCAACAAAAGCTTCGTCGAAAAGAATCTGTTCACTATCCCGGGTGAAGCTGAGATTGCAGCCCATGCATCCACGCCACGGCTCGCTAGAACATGCAAATTTCTCCTGAAACAGCCACGCTTCAGAAAGGAAGTTGGAAGTGTTTGCATCGGCAGACAAGAGCGAATCGATGTGCGTTTCAAAGGACTCGTTTTGAGGCAGATCGCCAAGAAACATCCAGCGGCGTGTGCCGTAGATCGCCGTTCGGTTGCTCGCATGGAAAGCCATATGGCGGGAGACGAAGTCGGCGGGAACAGCAATATCTCCATCCAGCAGAACGATCACGCGTCCATTGGCGCATCTCAACGCATTGTTGCGGGACTTAGCCCTGCGCGCACCGTCCCGTGCCTGCCAAATATAGCGCACAGGCACGCCACTCTTCTCATCGAGAGCCTTGATAGCGCTCAATGTGTCTTCGTCCGAACCGTCGTCGCAGACGACGATTTCCCAAGCGCCATCGTAGTCTTGTCTCTTCAGAAGACTCAATGTAATCCTGAGGAGTGACGTCTGATTGTAGGCTGTAACCAGCACTGTCGCGTCCATACTGTAACTCATCAGCCAAACCTTCCGACCTATCTTGACATGAAATTGATATCCGCGCAATGAGACCTGGAGTTCAGCCTCCACAACTTCAGATAGCTCTACACGCCGCCGTTGAGGCCGGCACTGTCGTCCCAGTTGCGATGCGCCAATCGGTGGATAACCAATGAGGTGACCACATAGCCGGCATTGTGTGCGTAGCGGCCACTCCAGAAGAGGCCGCCGTCCGCACCTGCGCGCGGATCGTCCCGGAGGATTCTTGCCTGAAATGTCTTATCCGCAGGATAGATTGTTATGCGGGCTTCTTCAAAGCCCAGCCAGCATTTCATGATTGGATACCATGCCTTGTATACACTTTCCTTTGCGCTGAACAGGAGCCGATCCCAGTGTGCAAGCCCTGGGGGAAGCTCCTCCAAGAAACGAATTTCAGTCTCGGTCGCAATCTCCCGAAGAACTCCGTCCGGTAATGGCTCGTTCGGCTCGGCGTCGATGCCGATGCTCTCGATCCTGCAGTCGCGTGCCACTGCGGCGGCACAGTAGCCAGCGCAATGCGTGATGCTTCCCACGATACCGGTTGGCCAGATTGGCTCCCGGCATATGCCGCGCAGGATTGGTTGGGCTGGAACACCCAGCACTTCGAGCGCGCCCCGAGCGCACGATCTTCCGGCCGCAAATTCCATGCGGCGGCTGAACACCGCTTGGCCCAAAGTCTCAGCCTCCTCCTTCAGAAGCGTCCCTGCAGGAGGGCCGACTTGTTCCACGGCAACTATTTCATTCGGCAGAATTTCCTTGAGCAGCGACATTCGTATCTACTCTTTTCAGACGCACTATCGGGAAGTTCCGAGGGAGGAATTCAGCAGACCTGCTGTCCAGCCGATACTTGCGAAGGGGGCAGTCGGACCTTCCACGAAAATCGCATCGCAGGGCTGCCGCTCATGCACTGATACCGGCGATCCGAAACTGTCTTCCACGGAATCTCGAAACTGCATAAGATACAGTCGGGCATACAATCCATTGAGGTTCATCAACTCATCGTGCGAACCAAGCTCGGTGATGCGGCCACGGTCCAGAACGGCAATGCGATGCGCGGCGCTGATGGAACTCAGCCGGTGCGCGATGATGACTGTCGTGCGGCCAAACATAAGTCGATTCAGCGCATCCTGCACCAGTTCTTCCGATTGGCTATCGAGGGAGCTGGTGGCTTCGTCGAGCAGCAAGATACGGGGATCCTTCAAGATTGCCCGAGCGATCGCAATGCGCTGCCGCTGGCCCCCACTCAGTTTCATGCCCCGCTCTCCGACGACCGCCTCGTATCGATCGGGAAGTTCCATGATGAATTGATGAGCGTTGGCAGCCTTTGCCGCCGAAATCAATTCAGGCTCCGTTGCATCCAGCAGTCCATACAAAATGTTCTCGCGGATCGTCCCCCCAAACAGGATCGTCTCCTGGGGCACGATGGCCAAATGCGAGCGCAAGCCGGATTGCGAGACCATGCGCAGGTCCAATCCGTCGATCCGAACGCTTCCGCTCGTCGGGTCGTAGAATCGTGGAATCAAGTTGAATAATGTGCTCTTGCCCGACCCGCTGGGACCCACCAAGGCAAGGATTTCGCCGGGGCGGATATCCAGCGTGATCTCTTCAAGTACGGGCACGCCTTCATCATAGGCAAAGGAAACATCCTCGAATGTGATACTGCCTCGCACGGTCGGCATGGTCGCGGCATTTGCAATGTCTCGAACCGATGGTGTTAGATCCAGAAGCTGAAAGATTCGCTGAACGCCTCCCGCGGCGCTGCGGAATTGTCCAAATAAACCCGCCAGGCTACCCAGACTTCCGGCAACCATGATGCCATACATCAGGAATCCGGTGATCATGGCCAACGAAAGCCGCCCGGCAATGACTTCGCGGCATCCATACCACATGACCGCTCCCATGGAAGAAAGACCTAGAAAAATCATCAGTGAGGCAAACGATGACGAGTACGCTGCCAGGCGAAGCGATACATGGAGTGTCGCCTGAGTGGCTCCGGCAAACCGATGCAACTCGTACGGTTCGCGCCCGAAACTCTTCACTACGCGAATGCCCTGGAGTGTTTCTTCGGCAATCACCGTGGAACTAGCCAACTGGTCCTGCACCCCCGCGCCCTGTTTCTGAATCATGTTGCCGAAGAAAGATCCGATGAAAATAAGCGCTGGAATCATTGCGAACATAAAAAGCGTCAGTCGGGGACTGATTGCCAGGATGATCGCCAGCGCGCCGATCAGCGAAGCTGCCTGACTGAGCAGCGAGGTCAAGCTGCTGGTGAGCATATTGCGCATCTGAGTCACGTCGTTTGTAAGACGCGACACCAGTTCTCCAATGCGGTGTCCGCCAAAGAAATCAAGCGAAAGGCTTTGTAGTTTGCCATACAACTGAGTTCGCAGCTCGCAAACGACATGTTCGCCGACGGCCACCAGTAAATACGATTGAACGAATGAAAAGACTGCCTGAACCAGGAAGATGCCCGTCAGGAGCAGAGCAAGGCGGTTCAAAGCACCTGTGTTGTTAGGTTGACTCACTGAACCGAGCAGGCGCGTGATCATGAGAGGGAAGGCCAGAGTGCAGCCCATCGAAATCAGCAACGCAAGTGTGGCCAGGGCCATGCGTCCCCAATACGGCATCAAATAGCTGAGGAGGCGCGTCCAGTCAATTCCTCCTAACGACGCTGGAGTCTCATTGACGGGTTTGCGAATTGATCCAGTTTGGCTCAGTTCCCTCGACGCCTCGGGCATAGCAGGGGTTCCTTTGTCGGACAGATCGTTGATAGTGATTATATTCGGATTTGTTGGAAATCGCTCCGCGCAGGCTGCCTGAGCTCCCGACGCATCTTATCGCACTTTACTCAATGTTTTAGTGGTTCTGCGCAGGAATCTGTAAGGCAGCCTGATATTCGGGGGGGGTTCTTGATGAACGGAATCGGCTATTCTCATCACAATGCGCGCCAACGATTGGATACGGATATTGGGGTGGCCGGGCCACAAAGTTTACCGGCATGAGATTGATGAGTCTGGCAAGAGGCTGAAGCTTTGGGT
>CAZDYU010000062.1:0-24875 GCA_964509755.1 uncultured Occallatibacter sp.
CGAAGAGAAACTGAGTGCGCGGGCTGGAGATTGGACGGCGATCATTTGGGCCTCGTGGTACCGCTGCTTTTATTGTGCGCGCTGGGGAATCAATTCTCCGCAAAAAAGCCGCACAAGAATGGGGCGATTTTGAAAGAGTGCGGCGAGTCGATTTTCAAATGCGATTGCCCTGAAAGTATGGGTGCTTCAATTCTCAAATCTGAGACCGTAAAGACAACTTAGCTATTTTATGAATTATTCTCATTCAGAGCGAAAAAATGAGCACAAAGCTGGGACGAATCGCCGTATTCATCGATTTGGACAATCTGCCTGGAGCGGATTTTCCTACTATCTTTGCGAGGCTGAATCTTGGCTGGGATATTCATTATTGCCGTGGATACGGCGTCAATCTGGAGCCGAAGCTAGACACTCTGCGGGCCAACGGAATTCTGCCCGTCGAGGTTACATGCAATACCAAAGGGAAGAATTCCACCGACGCGGCTTTGATCGTCGATGCAATGGAAGAGTTGCTTATGGGCAAGGCCGACGGGTTTGCCATTGTCACCGCGGATGGCGATTTTACGAGACTCGTCTTCAAGATTCGCGAGAAGGGCAGGAAGGTGGTCGTATTTGGGGATCACAAGGCTCCCGAATCGTTGCGCACATCTTGCAATGAATTTGTGTTGATTGAACCCAAAGCCAAGCCGCAAGCATCCGTGCCGGCCGCAAAGCCGAGTGGTCCGGCGCAACCGAAGTTGAAACCTCAAGCCGCCGCTGTTCCACACTTATTTACTCAGGACGATTTAGTTCGTTTGCTTGCTCATTATTTCGATGTACTTTGCGGAACAACCAAACAGCCGACTCTGCGGGCGCTGGAGCAGGTGATTCGCAAGGCAAATCCGAATATCGGCCCAGTCCTCTGTAAGTTGAAAGACAGCAAGGGGAACTTGGTTGAGGTGCGGGATTTCACGCATCTGATACGGGTGTCGAATGCATTCAAAATCGCGAAAATTGCGGGCACGGCGGGAGAGAGCGCCGATTATCTTCTCACCAGAAAAACTCTGCCAGATCCACCGGTGAAGTAGATCGGAGTTATAGCTCTAGGGTAGTCGAGACCTGGACCGCTTATCAATCGCGGAAGTTTAAACAAAACACTGTCAAATAGAGCTCAGTGAGCTGCTTAATTCGCTCAAAGTCATGCAGTAACTCAGCATTCTGCTTTATCCCGCGCGCCTTTCATCGCCAAATCTCTCCGCATTGCGCGTTTTTGCTTTAGCCGCTTCTTCCTCCCGGCTCCGTTTTGGCGCATTGGTTTCAAGCGCACTGAGCAACCGCGCCGAAGCACCCGCAATCTCCTTTACCGCCGCAAGAAATGCCGCCTCGTTAACCTTTGAGGGCTTGTTGAATCCGCTGACCTTGCGAACGAATTGCAGCGAGGCCGCACGAATCTCCTCGTCGGTCACGGGAGGATCGAAGTTGAAAAGCATTTTGATATTCCGGCACATTTTCCGTTTCCTCCATTGATCTCAAACCACCAGTCCAATTGCCGCCTGTTCAATCTTCTTTCACTCCCTGTAGAATGCCGGAAGCGCACCGGTGGGCACAAGCAATGACCTATTTCGATCAAGTTTCTGAAGCAGCAGCCTTCTTGCGGGCGATGTTTGGCCCATTCAACCCTTGTGTCGGCATCGTTCTGGGCTCGGGCCTGGGCGCGGTGGCCAAGGCAGTCGCCGAGCCGGTCGTGGTTCCTTACGCGGAGATTCCGCACTTCCCGCGCTCGACGGTCGAGGGCCACTCGGGCCGCATCGTCGCGGGGCTTCTGGGCGGAATCCCGGTTGTCGCGATGCAGGGGCGGGTACATTTCTATGAGGGCTACACGCCGCACCAGGTGACTTTTCCGATGCGCGTGCTAGGCGCGCTGGGCGTCGAGTCCGTGGTGCTGACCAACGCCGCAGGGGGCATTGCCGAGGGCTACGAGCAGGGCGAGATTGTGGCGATCAGCGACCACATTAACTTGATGGGCTGGAACCCTCTTGTGGGGCCCAATGAGCCGCGCTTTGCCGCGCACTCCGCCACCGCGCCGCACTTTCCGCCCGCCGGCCTTCGCTTTACAGACATGACCGAGGCCTACTCCAAACGGCTGCGCGCGCTGGCCAAGGAGGCCGCTGCCGATGAGGGATTCACGCTTGACGAGGGCGTTTACCTGGCTGTCAGCGGGCCGAGCTTTGAGACGCCAGCCGAGATTCGCGCCTTTCGCGCGCTGGGCGCAACGCTGGTGGGCATGTCTACCGTTCCTGAAACCATCGTCGCCCGCCACATGGGGATCGAGGTTCTGGGCCTCAGTTGCGTCACCAACCTGGCCGCGGGCCTTGGCACGACGCTGCTCAGCCATGAGGAGGTCTTCGCGACAGGCCGCCAAGTGGAACAGCGGCTGGCCGAGTTCCTGGAGCGGCTGGCGCCCAGAATCGCGGCGCACACGGATGCGGCGCACACGGATCGAAAATCTCTTTGAAAACATCGTCTATGCAACGGTAGTTCGGCTCTGCGCACCATAGTTCTGTTGGAGGCTGATGTGGGCGCGCCGATTTGCCGGTACCATGGAAGTGTGACCACGAAGGCCATCGCGGCAATCAAGCGAAAGGCGGCACTGTGGCTGCGGCAGGGCATCTCGCCGCGGCGGCTGGCCGTGACGCTGGCGCTCGGCTTCGCTATCGGCTGCATTCCGGTGGTGGGCATACCCACCTTTGTCTGCGCGGGGCTGGCCGTGGCGCTGGGGCTGAATCTGCCCGCCATACAAGCCGCCAATTACGCCGCTATGCCGCTGCAACTGGCGCTGATTGTGCCCTTTGTGCGGCTGGGCGGACGGCTGCACAGCTTTGCGCCCAGGCCCGCTCTGGACGCCCATGCGCTGCTGCACACCTCGCCGCTGACAACGGTTGCGACGATGGGCGGTTTGGCCGCTCAGGCGCTGCTGGCGTGGGTGCTGGTCGCCATCCCGGCCGTGGCGCTGATGACGGCGGTATTGACCCTACTGCTGCGACACGTTCCGGCGGTGGCCGCAGGCGAGATGGACAACTGAAGGCAGCCTTTAACTGCAATCTGTCATCTGCAATCTGTTCACTTCCCCGCGAACGGATCGGCTACAGGCTTGGCGCTTTCCAGCCAGGCAGAGTAGATCATGTCGCGCAACATGCTGGCACCTGCGGCCAGGCGCTCGGCGGTAAACTGGAGCGACTCAGCCGACCCCGCGCCCACGAACCCTCCCGCCTTGTCGAGTTGATAGACCCGCTCCACATAGGTCTTGGAGTGGCGCAGGTAAGCAACATACGCGTCGAAGATGTCGCCCTGAATCGCCTTGGCCGGAGTCATCTTGGCGCGCACTTCGGGCTCGCGCAGGTTGGCGTCCACAAACGGACCTTCAAACTGCCAATGAATCTTGTGCTCTGTGGTGTAGCCGTGCGGATTCGGACCCACCCAGCCGTTGTACTGGATGCTGGTGTGCAGGGGCTGTGAGCCGTCTCCGACATAATGCCCCAGCCAGCCGGCGTAAAAAATAATTGCCTGCTCAACGGGGTGCGTGTCTTTGTGGTGAGCGGTCAGGTAGCGGTACTCGCGCAGCGCCGCCTTCAGGCGCTCCCAAACTTCCGTGGTCTGCCAGGGTTGCAGGCCGATCTTCTCAGGCCGCTGGCCGGCGGCATAGACCTTGGCCTCGAACTCCAAGCGGCGGTGCGGCAGCGGACCCAGCGCGTCAGCCGTCTCCAGGTCGATGAAATGCTCTGGGGCCTGCGCGGCCACCAACTCAGGCTCGGCCGGCGAACGCCAGCGGTCCGGCTCCGGGCCCAGATACTCGATCTCGGCGACGGCCTCTGGAGAGCGCAGGAAGGCAGGCAGATCGGCGGGCAGGGAACTGGCCGCCAAACGGTTCACCAGCCGATGGCCGCCATTGCCCCAGGCGCGGGCCGCGGGCGGTTGAGCCAGCAGGCAAGCCAAACCAGCCGCGGCCAGAGCTGACGAAACCAGACGGGAGGAAGCGGAGAGAAACAGCATGAGACAAGTATAGGTCTGTCGCGGTCAGCGAGGTTTGAAATTCCGGCATCAGTTCTCATCGCAAAAGATCCCTTCGATGGTCGTCCCAAAGAGCCGCGCCAGTTTAAAGGCCAGCGGAAGGCTGGGGTCGTACTTGCCGGTCTCGATGGCGTTGACCGACTGGCGCGAGACCTCCAGCCGCTGGGCAAGATCGGCCTGCGACCACTCCCGTTCAGCACGCATCACACGCAGACGGTTCTTCATTTGTATCTCAGCCTGACAACCACGGTGGATATGCCAACAAAGAACCAAAAAAGGACATACACCAGAAAGAGATCCAGGTGCCGGGCATGGGCAAAGTTCTCCAGAAATCCCCACACGCTGACAACTGCGAGTGTCCCGCCAATGCCCCCTAGCAAGGACTGGATCTGCATATTGCGCACAAACTCATCCTTCTCTTCAGCAAGATACAAGCCTATGACCGCCAACTGCCCGAGGATGGGCAGTGCCGGAAGCACGGCGAGCACGTAGGCCAGTACGCCAGTTGGGCGATAGTGGACAAATCCCCAAACGGCGGAGACGAGCAGCAGCAGATATAACAGCATGGCCACTGCAAATCGGTAGAAGAAGCGGCGTTGCGCCGGACTGTTGGTTTTGCAAATCATGATTAGTCTCCTTTACTTTACGACAACTTTACTTTACATATCAATCCAAACCCTGTCAAGTGTCATTGACATTCTTACCGAAGATTTGTTTTTCGGAGGCACGGCAAGGCTGGACGCGTCAAAGACCGTCGGCCCCGCTGCTCTCCTTAGCGCGCCTCCGGCGGAGGGCGCTATGTGGGTTCCGGCAGATCGACCTTGTTCCGGTTGCTGTAATTGCCGCCGAACATATCCCAGATCAAATTGACTTGAGCGTCGAAGTAAAGGGTCTGCACCAGGTCCAGCGCCTTGGGCTCAGGCCACCCCAGCAGCGTGGCAAAGTCGGTGAGGCTGGCCTTTCCAGCGGCTTGCTGCTTGTCGTCTCCATTCAGATTTGCGCCGATGGTGGCCGCTTCAATGCAGCCGCGATAGCCTCCGCTGCGAATCTTTGCCACATCCGCGCCCATGTAATTGAAGAGCAGCGCCTGATCGATCAGATCGATAATCACCACCCAGGCCAGATTGGTGCTCATCATCACGTTGATCGGATCGCAATAGGCAAGCTGCACGGTGCTTTGAATGTCGATATCGCTCAGCGCATCGATTACGTCCGGAGTAGCGCCCTGCAAAACGGCAATCTTGGTTGTTGTATCTCCCTCGGTGGTTTTCACGTTGAGATACTTGCTGGCTTGATCGGCCACGGCTTCAAAGAGAACCGGAATCGAAATCAGTCCAATGGCGAAGCCAACCGTAGGTTGCAGGCCGGCAACCAATCCGGCGGAAAAAATTGCCGCAACCGCGGCGGCAACCCACAACTTCAGCCACATTCTGGCAAACGCGGCCGGAGGCAGGTTGAAGTTTGTGGTGCGATGAATCAGGTCGTAGCAATTCCATAAGTAGCTGCCGATAATTGCCCACAACACGGTGCCGCCCCAGGGAGCTTTATGAATAAAGTCCGTCACCTGACCGCTTAAAAACTCCGGCGCAAAATTAATGCGGACCAGCACAAAGAGCAGCGCAACCGAGATCGTGAGAAATATCAGCGCTAGCGAGCTCGCATATTCATACCGGTTGTAATAAGTTTTGAAGTAATCGATGGCGATATCTTCGGCAGTGGTGAGTCCCTTTTTTGCGGGAAATCTTCCCTTGTACTGGTCCAGAATTTTTGGGTCGGAGAGAAGGCTAATCAAGGCTTGGCGCTTGACCGTCGTCCGGCGGCGCAGATTCAAAAGCGCCAGCAGATACGGAACCCAGGCGAACAGGCAGGCCAGCAAGAGGAGAAGGTTCTTCAGCAGAAAGAGGATCATGGGGGAACTCCTTCCAGAAATACGCAAGGATAATAAATCGCCGGCGAGCGCCTGTCCAGAGTTATTATTCGTATTTATTCAGGCAATTTCTCCGCACTTTAATTCAAAGAGCCGGCAATCCACAGCCGCGCTACTCACTTGCGACAGCCAATGCACTAAACTCGACCTATGGGCTTCCAGGATTTTCTAGGCAATTCGGCTACGGTGACGCGGCTGCGCGAGAGCATTGGCGCGGATCGCTTTCCGCAGTCGCTGATCCTGGCGGGGCCGCGCGGGGCGGGCAAATACACGCTCTCACTGATGCTGGCCCAGGCCGTCAACTGCCTTGAACCGGTAGTCAGCGACGGCTTGCCGGACTTCTGCGGCCGCTGCTCGAACTGCGCGCGCATCGCGGAGTCGGCCAATCTGGACGCTCTGGTGGCAGCTGCCGTCGAGGCGCGCGATGAGATGCGCGACACCGACAAGCGCGAGACCCGCATCCTGATTCAGACCCATCCCGACGTGCTCATCGTGCCGCCCGACCCGCCGCAGTTGCTTATTAAATTGGGTCAAGTCCGCCAGGCGATTCATGTGGCCTACTATCGCCCGCCGGTCGAGGCGCGCCGCACCTTCACCATCTTCACCACGTCGGCTTTTATGAAGGAAGCGGCCAACTCGCTGCTCAAGCTGCTGGAGGAGCCGCCCACGCACACCTCACTGATCCTGCTTACGGAAAATCCGCAAGAGCTGCTGCCCACCATTCGCTCTCGCGCCAGCGTGCATCGGCTGGGAGCAATTCCCTCCGCCGACCTGGAAGCCCTGCTGCTCAAGCGCCGCCCGCTGCTCAAGCAGGCCGACCGCGCCTTGGCCGCGCGGCTGGCCGAGGGAGCCGTGGGCCGCGCCCTCACCATCGACCTGGCCATCTATCTGGACAGCCGCCAGGACGCGCTGATCCTGCTGCGCACCGCGCTGCGTGAACCGGATTTCACCCAACTTTTCCAAGCCACCGACAAGTATCGCGCCGGCGCCGACGGCCAGGAGAAGACGATCAACCTGCTGCGCGCGCTGGGCAGCCTGCTGGAAGACCTGCTGCTGATTGTTGCCGGAACGCCCAGCCTGATCCGCAACCTCGACATCGAAGCCGAACTGATTGGCCTGGCGCAGAGCGTTAGCGTAGACTGGATTGATTCCGCCGCTCGCGCGCTGGCCGCGGTCGAGCAAGGCATGCGCCGCAATCTGCTTCGCTCACTCTCTCTGGACGCAATGGCCGTAAGCCTGAGCCGCGATTAGCCAATTCTTTCATCAAGGAGATCGACGCCCATGAGAATACCTCCCACACCACCCGCGGCAAAGGTAACCGCCCCGGCAACGGTTCGCACCCCCAACCGGCGCTCGACGACAGGCCCCGTCTACTTGACCGCGCAGGGCAACGGGCAGAGTCAGGAGCCCTCGGCGCAGCAACGGCAGGCGGAGCTCTTCTATCTGCAAAAGCAGATTCAGGCGCAGACTCCGATGGTTCTGGTGCTGGAAGATGACGAGCAGATTGAGGGTTGCATCGAGTGGTACGACCGCAACGTCCTCAAGCTCCGCGGCCGCCAGAAGACGCTGGTCTACAAAGCCGCCATCAAGTATATGTACAAGGCCGGCGATACAGGGAGCCGGGACTAGGGAGCCGGGACTCGTGTGTTGAATCGTGATCTCGATGAGGGATTTTGACGATGGGGCTTTGCGATTGATTGGATGGCGAGGGAAAAAAGCGCGTATTTTCCTGAAGGCGAAGACAGGGCCAGTAACACTCTTGTTTCTGCTGATAAATAATGTGATTTGGGTGGGATAGCACGAACCCTCTATCAGAACTTTGTTCACCATGAGAATCTGCAGGTTTGGTAGAGGCTGGCCTCCAGGCCGAGCCGTTTGCCGACTAGGAGATGATGGCACTGCGGTCAAGACGAGGACAATCCCGGTTCGGGGTATTCGTCAACGAATTGCACAATCTGGACTCGAAGGTTTGACATCGCATCGGCATGATAGGGAAGACATCGACTGTCGTCCCGGCAGAACCGTGGGCCCGGTTGTTAATAACTGTACCGTTCTTGTGGCGCCGTCTTTATCTCATCCTTACTTATTCTTCTCTAGCATGGTGGTTACACATCGCTTTTACCCGGCCATCGCTTCTCCCCGGATAGACCCGATGAAATCCAAGCAATCGAATCGGAGAATCGAATGCGGTTATCAAATTATGCGTTGACACTAATGGCGCTAACAGCCATTGTTGTTCGAGGGCAGGATGCATTAACTCTGAATCGACAGATTCATCAGATACCCGATAAGGACGGTGTGTATTACGCCGGCCCTGAGGTCACCGCGCCTCGCCTGGTCGGCACCGTATACGTGAACTACCCTGAGAGCGGGTCCGATCATGAGATTCAAGGCATGACCGTACTGGCTATGGTCATTGACGCCAACGGCAATCCTGACCATCTTGAGGTTTTACATTCGCACCGCGAAGAATTCGATCAAGCGGCCATTGCTGCCGTGCGGCAGTCGCATTTTGAGCCGGGCAGGTTGGGCGGCAAGCCGGTGCCCGTTTGGATCGACGTGCGGGTAGTTTTTCACTCCAATCGCAGCCAAGCCGTTCCGCAAGTAGTCATCGCAGAGAGAGATCTGCCGCCGCCGCTTGACTCTCAATTGACGGACAAGCATCACCACCCATTGCCGTACACGCCGCCTTTTCCGATCCACACGGTTGACGCGGATTTCGCCGACCCCTTTGCCAGCCATCCGTATGTGCAAGTAGCCATCGTTTCGGTAATGGTGGGTGCGGATGGGCTTCCAAAGGATGTTCGTGTTCGGCGCGGCCTCGGCTTTGGATTGGATAAGAAAGCCGAAGCCGCCGTCTGGCACTACAGGTTTCTGCCAGCCACCCAAAAAGGCAAGCCCATTGCCGCAAGCTCAGACGTAATGATCAATTTCACCAAGTTTTAATCGCTGAATTCTTGTGTTCCCAATCGACAAGAATTTTTCTGAATGGAGCTTTGTAACTCGGCAGCTCGAAATCTGCTCGGCATTATCGGTACTGCAAGCCGCTTCCAACTTTATCAACGTGGAATGCCCTCGATTGACGCAAGATCTCCGCCCATGCGCGCTACTCGATGCCAGGCGATTCAAGCTGTCCACGACGAATCGACAAATTGCCGTCATGGGATTCACTGCTTCGGTCGTTGGCGTTATCATGGTAGCCAGATCGCAGGTACGCCGTCAGTTCTTATTTATTTCCATGCCGGAGATGCCAAACTATGCGATTATTCGCCCGCCTTGTCCTCGCTGCAGTTGCCACGCTTCATCCAGCCAGGCTGCCCGCGCAGCAGACCATCACCGGTCAAGCCGCATTTGCCGATTGGGATCGGCAGAGTCCTGGCATTCGCCGCAAAATTACACTTGCGGATTTGCCCGAACCAAAGCCTGAAGAGTCCGTCAACAACACTCCTCATCTGGTTCCGCGCCCCACCGATGCATGGCCGATAGCGCCCACCGGTTTCACTGTCACTCTCTATGCCGGTGGTGACTCCGCGCCAATGCAGCGCGCCGACAACAAAGAAAATATGGCAGTCGGCAATGGCACGTTCACAATGCCGCGACTGATCCGCACCGCGCCCAACGGGGATCTTTTTCTTGCCGACTCCGGCGCCGGCATTCTATTTGTTCTTCGCGGCGTGGGCCCAGACGGCAAGGCCGCTCAGATTGCGAAGTTTGCCACTGGCCTTGATCACCCTTTCGGCATCGCCTTCTATCCCGCCGGCAATCCCAGATACATTTATGTTGGCAACGCGACGACCATTCAGCGTTTCCCCTACCACTCCGGCGATCTTCATGCCACTGCGGCTGCCGAGACCATCGTCCCCGATATACCCGGCTACGCCCAACTAACGGGGGGCGGCCACTGGACGCGCGATGTGGTTTTCAGCAAGGACAGCCGCAGTATGTTTGTCTCCGTCGGCTCTGGCTCCAATGTGGATGACACCGATACGCATCCTCGCGAGTTTCATCGCGCTGACATTCTTGAATACTCGCCCGAAGGAAAGTTCATCAAGGTCTATGCTTCCGGCCTGCGGAATTGCGTTGGCGAAGCCATCAATCCCACCACCGGAGAGCTTTGGTGTTCCACCAATGAGCGCGACGCGCTCGGCAATCATCTTGTCCCGGACTACGTGACTTCGGTCAAGGAGGACGGCTTCTACGGTTGGCCCTGGTATTACATGGGCGGTCATTTGGATCCGCGCCTTCCGGAACCCTGCGCCAATGGCACTGGCCCCAATCCGCAAGCGCCTGCGCTGACCGCTGACCAGGCAAGAAACTGCAAGCGCGTCGACCTTGCGGCAAAAGTAATCACGCCCGATGTTCTTGTTCAGCCCCACATGGCCTCGCTGGAGATGCTCTTCTATCCAACTTCAGGCACCTTTCCGCGGCAATACTACGGCGACGCATTTGCCGCCGAGCATGGCTCTTGGAACCGCGCCGGACGCGCCGGTTACGAGATCATCAGGATTCCAATGCACGATGGCCGGGCCGATGGAAGTTACGAAGATTTTCTCACGGGATTTGTGACTAAAGACGGTCAGGTCTGGGGCCGTCCAGTTGGCGTTGCCACCGGCCGCGACGGATCGCTCTATGTCTCCGACGACGGATCGCGGAGCGTTTGGCGCATCACATACACAGGCAAGGAAAAGTAAGATTCAGTTGGCCATCAAGATCGCTGACTGGCGCCTGAAAAGGCTGTAACAACATCTCCGGAATCAGTACGCCCCAACCAATTGCCTGAGTGACTTTCATTTAAAGCATTTTCACCGATGGCGTAAAAAAGCTCCGTAAAACCCGCTCTTATCTGACCTCGTAGACCGTGCTCCCATGCGCCGGCAAGCTCACGCTCACTTCCTTCGACTCCTTGAAGCCGCCTTCGCTGAAGACATTCTGCGCCAGATGCTTCTTGCCATCCAAACCAAGCTGCGCCCAGCTCACATGCAACGTCACAGGCTGATCGCCCAGGTTGAAAAAGCCAAAATACTCCGCGTAATTTCCCGCGCCCGGAGCGTTGATCGTCGCCCGCCACACCCGCGCATTTTCAAATCCAGCTCCCAGCCCCGCCGTATCCACCGGATGGCTGTACGTCACATTCTGGTTCATGAAAACCAGCGACTGATTGGTCAGCAGCGAGCGCGTAAAATCGTCCAGCTTCGTCAAATTCCCACCAAAAATCAACGGCGAGCGCGCAATCGCCCACAGCGTAAACTCGGTTTGCTGCTCATCGTGCGTAAGCCGCGATTGCCGCGCCTCGCCCCATCCCGGATGCGGTCCCAGCCAACCCTCCGGCAGCATATCCGCGTCCGGCCAGTTGCCGTCTCGCGAGTAGGAAAACCACTTCGCCAGCCGGTCGAACATATCGCGCACGCCAAAGGGAAACTCGTTCTCGCCCGGCTTGTACTGGTGCGCCCATAGATCCCAATGATCGTCGGCAATGCGCCACATCTGCGCGTACTCAGCCACCTCGCCGCCACGCTCCAGCGCCGTCGGGCCCGGAGAAAGGCTCAGCACAATCGGCCGTCCCGTCTTGCGAATCGCCGCCGCAATCTGCACAATCTCGGTAGGCCGGTAAGGGTGGTCGGCAATGCAATCCACCTTGATGTAATCCAGCCCCCAGCCCGCATAGAGCCTCAGCATCGAGTCATAGTAGGCCTGCCCCGCCGCATTGTCCTTGACGCCCCAGTTGCCCTCATCCCATGGACAGGTGTCGGCTGTGTCGGCAGCGTCTGCCGCCGTAAACTTCGATCCCGCGATTGGAAGATTCTCTTTTACCACCTGCCGCGGAATCCCGCGCACAATATGGATGCCAAACTTAAGCCCCTGCGCATGAACCCAGTCGGCCAGCGGCTTGAAGCCCGCGCCATTCGCCGAAGTCGGAAAGCGGCTCTCCACCGGAATTAGAATTCCGTTCCCATTCCACAGGTACTTCCGCTCCGTCAGATTCGCGCCGAAGGGGTTCTCCATATACCACCCCTCGTCGATCACCGCATACTTCCACCCCAGGTCCTCCATCCCCTTGAGTACCTTGACATTGGCCCGGAAGTCGGTCTCGTCGATGGTCAGTCCGTAAGCATCCCAACTGTTCCACCCCATCGGCGGCGTAGGCGCGACACTCTGCGCGAAATTCCGCACTGGGCTAAGGTTTGCAGCGGCGAAGAAAACTAGAGTGGCAAGTAAGAATTCGCAGCGAGTCATGGCTAGACGTATATCACAGCCGCCGCACTTCCCGCAGCAGTCTGAGATGCTGGGTAACTCCCCCTCGCCGGGCGCCTCATCCATTCCGCGGTTTCAACGCGGAATTGGTGGGAAAGCACGAACCTCAATCAGCACCTTTTCAAGCAATCCGTTCGGAATCGCGGTATCATCGAAATGATGGAGACGATCCATATTTCCGAAGCCGAGGCTGCCGCGAACTTCGCCGGGTTGATGGCTTATGTTCGCGCGGGAGTCGAAGTCATTATTGAGTCCGGTTGCGCGCCGGTAGCTTTGGTGCGCACGGCCGCTCCGCCACGCCGATCTGTCACTGAGTCCATTGCCCTGGCCGAGGCCCGCTCCAAAAAGCTGGGCTTCAAGCCGGTCATGGATGCCGATTTCGCCGCCGACATGGAAGAGATCATCCGCAATCGCAAGCCACGCGATACCTCGGCCTGGGACTAAGATTTTGGGACTCATTCTCGACACCAGTATTCTGATCGCAAGTGAGCGGCGAGGCGAAGCTGTCGAGGATATTCTTCGTTCGGCAAGGGCCGCATTAGGCGAGTTCGATGTGGCTCTGTCGGCGGTCAGTGCCGTAGAACTGACCCACGGAATCTATCGAGCCAAAACCAGCGCCGACCGTGAACGACGCCAACTCTTTGCCCAAGGCGTCTTCGGCGATCTGATCGTCCATCCGGTATCGCTGCCCATTGCTCAGCTAGCAGGGCGCATCGAGGGTGAGCAGGCCGCACTGGGAATCTACATCGCCATCGATGACCTCCTCATCGGCGCCACGGCACTGCATCTGGGCTTCGATGTGGCCACACTCAACGTAAAGCACTTCCGCCTCATCCCGGGATTGAAGATCGTCACGCTATAAAGTGCGGGCGTTAAATTTTGTTTTCAATTAATCCCCGCGTCAGGAATGAATTGCTTCTGGATCCGTCCCAAAACCACCGACTCGCAATCGAATATCCTTCAGCAGCACCAGCAAATGCAGCGGATCAGACGGTGAGGCGACAAAGTCGAATTGCGCATAATGCCTGGCGCGCCCTGCGTGGGTTGATAAGTCGCTCCCAGCGCCAGTTCAAACGAGGCCCAATCGATGCGCATTCCCAACTGAACCGGCGGATGATCGAGGTCGATCAACTGCTCCAATTCAATCTGAAGCAATGCGCGCCGCGGCTGCACCAGATCTTTTTTCGTGCGCATATTTTTCCCCAGATTCTGCGGCGGATTGAGTATCTTTATGGGGTGACACCAGCACGTTGTAGAGAGTTATATTCTTTTGATTAACGATTTGCTTACTCACCTTTTCAAAATCGAATATTGATTAGGCCCATAAATATTGTGACACTGGCACCCCATCCATTCCGCGTTCTTGCGGAATGGGTGGGATACCTCCACTCTATTATCGGGCCGGATCAATAAGTAGCCACGAGCTGCCAATTCAAGTCATGGATTACGGTAGCGCTGGCGGCGTTGGAACTGGCTGAGGCGCAGAGTCAGGGGTGGGAGATTTTTCCTCCAGATCTAAGTTGGAAGCAGGCAACAGGCGAATTTTTGCGCGAAAAACGTGATAGTCCTTGAAAGCGGCGTCGTTCAACACGGTTCCGTAAGAGAGAAGGGTTCTGGAATCTTCACTCCGATCCCTTAGCGTTGTCGCGGTCTGCGTCTTCGAGATGGAAATACTTCTTACTGGGCAGATATAAGTCTTTTCTCCAATCACTATCGGAGCGTATTCGACCATGATGTCGCAACGAAGAATCGATTGGTTTGGTTCGATCTCCGCCACCAGCGTCAAGCGCAGGATGGCTCCGGTTGCGGGATCAATTGCGATCTCCCCGTGATAGCCGGACGGCTGTTGAGGGGATACGCCTTCTGCGTTGCCGGTAAGGGCCTGAGCGGTCACAGTATAGTTCGACCCAGTCTTTGGCACCACGTAGTGAAAAACGGCTACAGGCCCGTCAGCGCCCGGTTCCCAATGGCTCCAGGTCAATCCGCTGCGAAGGGAATCGCCGACCACAGTGGAAAGGATGGGACCGAAGACACCCTTGGTGACCAGGCCTTTGTCTTCCTCATTCATCTTCTTGACATTCATCCCCGCCGCGTCCACTACTTCCTTGCCATCGCGGTAGTAGACGGTGGCGCTGTCACTGCCGATCGCGCGCCATGGCGGAATGTCGCCGATACTCCCAGGCGCAAATACAACTTCCCTTGGCAGACGCTGCTCGTAGTGATCCGTAATCCGGGTGGCAAAGAAGTTCGGCAACTTTGACATGGTTTTATCAAGGTAATCGACGGCGAGGGCGAGGATGTGCCGCTGTTCGGCGATTGCAGGGCGCGCGGCGGCAGGAAGTTCCGAAGGAGGGGGGGCGAGAAAGACCGACTCATCGGCGAGCGCGATCAGCGCCACTGAGGATTTTTGGCCGGGAAAACTGGTCTTCAACGAGGAGAGCTTTGCATTGCTCAACCGCTCGGTCAATGCCAAGCTGGCGAAGCGCTCCGCCAACTCCGCATCGGACTTGCCATGTGCGGCAGCCAAAGCATCCTCCAACTGCTGAACGGTAACCGGCTTGCGGGTGAAGGCCGAAACTCGATCCCCCATCTCCGTGCTAACCGATGTTGGAAGCTCGATGGCCGGCGCTTGCGTGAGAAGCTTGCCATCGACGAAAAGCCGGAGGCCTGAGAACCAGGCCTTTCCGGTGCCTCCTACCTGGGCGCCAATGAAGAGCTGGTCGGCGACGGGACTGATGCGCAGGACAACTGAGTATTCTTTCCAATCCGTGGTGCCGTTCAGTTGACGCCCAGCCATATTTATGAATTCGACAGAGTTGCCGTGCTTGTCTTCGCGCATCCAGAGTCCGGCCCAGCCGGAGACTTTCTCGGTGCGGATAAATCCCCTCAACTCGATTTTTTTGCCGGGAAATACCATGGGAAAGATCTTGACGAGAGTCGAAGAGTATCCTTCACTTCTCGCTCCGCGTTCAATGCGCACGCACCGCCGGCCGTCATGAACGGCTGACTCGTCCAAACCCACGGTTCTGGGCGGGCCACCGCTCCATCCTGGCGGAACCTGCCCGGCTGGGCCGCCCTCAAAGCTGAAAACTCCATCGCCCGGGGGCGTGTCGCCAGAGGCTCCGGAAGCGGCGGTCTGCGCGCGGCATGGAAACGCCAGGGAGGCACAGGCGAGCGCAAACAGGACTACACAGCGTTGCATGAATAGAGAATTCATAATTCATGCTAACCCTTTCCCGCCAGAAAGTTGCTTCAGGATGGACGGTTAGTTGCTAATCTTTCTTCTCGTTCCGCGCCTTCACCTTGAACCAGATGGGCGAGCCTTTGAAACCGAAGGCCTCGCGGATTTGGTTTTCCAGGAAGCGCTCGAAGCTGAAGTGCAGCTTGATGTCGCGGTCGGTGAAGAGAACAAAAGTGGGCGGGGCGACGGCGGCCTGCGTCATGTAAAAGATGCGCAGGCGCTTGGACATGGGCACCGGGGCGCGCTGGAAGTCGATCTTTTCCAGAAAGCGATTCATCTGGCCGGTGGTGACGCGCTTGCGGCGCTCGGCGGCTATGGCAACAACTTCATGCAGCACGCGCAGCATTTTTTTGGCGTCGGGGCCGGTTCCTTCAAGCGCTGAGAGAAAGATGACCGGCGCGTAGCTAAGATACTTGAGCACGGTGCGCAACTGCTGCTCAAAAATCTCGCGGTCGGCGGGCGGCTTGCCATCGGTGCGGCCCGTGGTGACAATGTCCCACTTATTGACCACGATGATGATGCTGCGGCCGCTCTCATGCGCATAGCCGCCGATGGTGGCGTCGGCAGCCGTGACGCCATCCACCGCGTCGATGACCAGCAAGGCAACGTCGGCGGCCTCAAGGTGGCGGCGCGCCATCACCACGCTCATCTTCTCGGCCATCAGATGCGTCTTGCCCTTGCGGCGGATGCCGGCCGTGTCCACAAAGCGAAGCTGCTGGCCTTCAAATTCTACGACCTCATCGACGGCATCGCGTGTGGTCCCGGCGATGGGCGAGACGATGGCGCGGCTGGTGCCTGTCAGCGCATTGAGCAGCGTGGATTTGCCGACGTTGGGGCGGCCGATGATGGCGACCGAAGTCTCGTGCTGTTCGAATTCTCCATGGGTGCGGTGAGGGGTGCGCGCGTCTGACGAATCTTCCTGATCCGTCCCAGATATTCCCTCAGGGGCTAAAGCCCGGGCTTGTTTTGATCCATTTGCGGCACGACTGAAGTCGAGCCCTTTCAAAGCAACGCTTTCTTCAGCGACCGGTTTTTCCGCTGCCAATGTTTCTTCCTCGGGCGGCGCGGGGATTGCATCGGCAATGGCGGCTGAAATGGCTTCGAGCAAGTCGCCGATTCCCAGGCCGTGCTCGGAGCTGATGGGATACATATTGCGGAGGCCGAGCTGGCGGAAGTTTTCAGCGGCCAGGGCCACGGCCTCGCCCTCGACCTTGTTCACGGCCAAAAAGACCGGCTTGCCGCCGCGCTGCAACAAACGCACCAGGTCGTAATCCGGACTGGCTAGCTCGGTGCGCCCATCGACGACAAGCACCAGCGCATCGGCTTCTTTCAGTGCCACCTTGGCCTGATTGTAGATTTCGGTAGGAATCAATTCGGGATCATCGGGCACAATGCCGCCCGTATCGACCAGGCGGAAGTGCCGGCCGAGCCATTCGTAGTCGCCATAGATGCGGTCGCGCGTGATTCCTGGCTCATCGCCGACGATGGAGCGGCGGCTGCCAGTGAGGCGATTGAAGAGCGTGGATTTGCCCACGTTGGGACGGCCCACAATCGCCACCAAAGGTGCGGCGGCGGCGCGTGAATCCACCGGGACAACCGATTTACGATACTTCGACACAGCTAATCTCCAATCGCAAACAACTTATAGGATGAACGGTAAAACCATTTCAGGCTAATTTTCAATCGATATGCTTCAGAGCCAGATTCGCCGGACTCCATAGCTGTCGAAGATCTTGTCACGGCTCACAATCGGAATATCCAACTCCAGCGCCTGCGCCGCCAGCAGCCGGTCAAATGGGTCGCGGTGATGCAGAGGCAGAAGCCCGGCGCGAATCACTTGGGATACTTCCGCATGCAAGATATGGAACTCCACTTTAAGTTGGCCGAATTCTATTTCACGAAGGATTTGACGCGCATCCAGCTTCCCTGAATTGGTCTTGATGGCAAGTTCCCACGGCGTAGCGACGGAGAGCAGAAGATCGTTGGCGCGGTCGTCAAGAAACTCTCGCAGAGACGGTGACAGAAGCTTCGGCTTTGTAATCCAACAGAGGAGTACATGCGTATCCAGCAGGCATCTCATAAGGCGGAGGGTGGTACCAACTCCCCATCGAGCATGCACTCGAATCCAGACTGAACCAGTTCCTCATCGGACATCGGATCGAATACCTTGTCGTCATAATCCATTGTGCCTTCGAAGAGACCCGCTAAATTCCGCTTGGTTTTGGAAGGCTCGTTGATCGCGACGACTTTGGCCACAGGTACGGAGCCGCGCATGACAATGACCTCCTGACCCGCCTCTGCTTCTTTCAGCAGCCGCGAGAATTGCGTCTTTGCCTGGTGGACGGTATAGGCCATGGACTAAGCATACTTAGTCCACCTCGCAAAGTCAACTTTGCCTGGCTTCGCGGCGGCCTCAATGGCATGAGTTTTCTCTTACCTTGCAGGCAAGATTTTGGCAGTGTAAATGCGATTTCCATGCCAGGAGGGAACGATGCATATCCACGGGAACTCCATGAACATCAACGCAGCCAATTTTTACTCTGCTGGGCAGAACCAGAAGGCCGCAGCCGCAGAGCGCGCCGCCCAGGTTCGCAAGAAATTGCTCAAGGGCGCATTCCAGATCGAGGACGCGGCATCTCCGGAAGAGACATTGCTCATCAGCCAATGGACGAATTCGCCGCACAGCCGGATGCAAACTCAGGACGAGTATCAAGCAGGCGCCTCCGGCAGAGATACCGACTTCGATTAGTGCGCAAAAATCAATATCAATTCCAAAAAACAACTGGGCAGTGAATCGGCGGCCACGCTTCCGATCAGTCCCTAAATAAGATTTCTCTGACGTATCTTGCTAGGCAAAGGCTCGCCAATTGCCCCTATTTCATCAGGAGGCAACAATGTCACTTGATAGTACTCTCGTAAACCAGAATGCAGTGAATCCCTATTGCGCCGCGACGGAGATGGCGATTGCCGCGCGAAGGCCCATGCAAGACCGAAAGAAACCAGTGAAGCGCGGTACGGGAGCGAAACCTTGGGCAGGGTCAAAGCAAGTCTTCGGGATTGGGCAATGGATGAACGGCGAGCAAGGCGAGGCATTGACCAAGGCCGAACACACTGCCAGAGCTGCCTGAACTAGATATAATCTAGGATTTTGGCTTTTGTGGTGAAGCGGCAAATGGCGAGCGCGAAGCAGTGAGTTTGCAGTTGAGGATGCCTTTGCCGGTAGCGGCTCGCGGAGGCTCACTCATTCCTGCTCACCCATGGATTTTTATCTATACAGATGGATGGATGCATGTATAAACTACAGCAATTCCTTGACTGTAGGAGGTCTTTCCCATGCCTAAATTTGTGATTGAACGTGAGATTCCCGGCGCTGGTTCCCTATCGGCTCAACAGGTACAAGGTGTCGCAGAGAAGTCATGCAGTGTTCTGCGGAGTCTTGGGCCGCAGATTCAGTGGCTGCACAGCTACGTCACTGAAAACAAGATTTATTGCGTTTATATTGCGCCGGATGAGGCAACAGTGCGGGAACATGCGCGGCTGGGCGGATTTCCCGCCAACAGCGTTGCAAAGGTGGTGAGGATCATCGATCCTACAACATCAGAAAGTGAGCCGAGTTAACTGCAAATGAGTTGCGATATGGGCTGTTGAACCGCGCTCCGCCGGTTTGCCGGGCCGCTTCACTATGATGAGTAGAGCACCCGGTGCCGATGCCCGCCAGCGACAGCCCAACCCGCGCCCTGCCCACGCTGCACGAGTTCTTTGCGCCCGGCGGCATTCTAGCGTGCTCGCCGCTGCCGTATGAGTACCGCCCAGGTCAGCTTCAGATGGCCAAAGCCGTGGAGCAGGCCTTAGCCGAGCGCCGCCACCTGATTGTCGAGGCCGGCACGGGCACCGGTAAGACGCTGGCCTATCTGCTGCCCGCGTTGCGCACCGGCCAGCGCGTGATTATCTCCACCGGCACCAAGGCTCTGCAGGATCAACTCTACTTTCGCGACATTCCTTTTCTGGAAACGTTGGTGGGCGATCTGCGCGTCTGTTACATGAAGGGCCGCGCCAATTATCTCTGCCGCCACAAACTCTCGGCGCTGCGCGATCAGCCAATTCTTACCGGCCTGGAAGAGATTGACCAGTACCGCCAAATTGCCGAGTGGGAGCAGACGACCGAGAGCGGCGACCGGGCGGAGATCTCCGGCTTGCCTGAGTCAAGCGCGCTCTGGCAAAAGCTGGATGCGCGCACCGAAGCCTGCCTGGGGTCCACGTGTCCCGATTATCATCGCTGCTTTATTACCGAGATGCGCAGGCGTGCGCTCGAGTCGGACATTATCATCGTCAATCATCATTTGTTTTTCGCCGATCAATCGGTGAAGCGCGAGGCCGCCGGCGCGCCCGATGTTGGCATTCTTCCCGAAGCCGCGGCAGTGATCTTTGACGAGGCGCATGAGTTGGAGGAAGTAGCTTCGAGTTACTTCGGTCTCTCGGTGAGCAATCTGCGTTTTGAAGAACTGGCGCGCGACAGCGAAACGCTGCTGCGCGGCAAGGAGGGCGCGCAGAACCTGCCCGGCCTGACGCAGCAACTTCGCGACCGCGCGCGCATGTTCTTTGCCGGCTTGCCGATGGCGGGCGATGGACGCCAGCCTTTCACCGGCCGCGAAGAGTTTCTGGAGACTTCTGGCGATTTGTACATGGCCGTGCGCGCAACCTTGCAGCGTCTTGAATCGGAGATGGATGAGATGAAGGGCGTGGACGAGGCTCCGGGGCTGCGCAAGCGCGTCACGCGGCTGCGCTCCGAGCTTGAGTTTCTGCTCGAATCGAACGCCAGCAACATGGTCTATTGGATGGAGCGGCGCATTGTTGGAGCGACAGACAGGTCCGCGGGACGAGGCGGGTTCAGAGCGCAGTCGCGAACCACCGTGCTGCAAGCTACGCCGATCGATGTCTCGGAGTTATTGTCCGAGTTGGTCTTCGATCAGATTCCTACCGTAGTCATGACTTCGGCCACGCTTACCGTGCAGGGCGGCTTCGAACATATTCGCAAGCGGCTGGGATTGAGCGAGGCGCGCGAGTTAGTGGTGCCTTCGCATTTCAAGTACGGCGAACAGGCGCTGCTCTATCTGCCGCCAGAGATGCCCGACCCGCGCGATCCCGAATTTCCCGAAGCCGCGGCGCGCTGCATTCAACGTGTATTGGAGATCACTCGCGGACGCGCATTTTGTCTCTTCACCAGTTATGCGCAGATGCGCGACTTATATGAGCGCCTGATGCCGGTGCTGGATTTTCCCATCCTGCTGCACGGCACCGCGCCTCGCAAGGCACTGCTGGAAGAATTCCGCTCCACGCCGAATGCGGTTCTCTTTGGCACTTCAAGTTTTTGGCAGGGCGTGGATGTGCAGGGCGAGGCTTTGAGCTGCGTCATCATCGACAAACTGCCCTTCGCGGTGCCCAGCGATCCAGTAGTCGCCGCGCGCATGAAGGCGATTGAAGAGAATGGCGGCAAACCATTCTTCGACTACCAGGTTCCATCTGCCGTTCTCACTCTCAAGCAGGGATTTGGGCGGCTGATTCGCTCGCTCGAAGATCGCGGCGTATTAGTGCTGCTCGATCCGCGCATTCAGACAAAACGATACGGGCAGACTTTTCTGGCGAGTTTGCCGCCGTATCGCGTGACAGCGACGATTACGGATGTGGAGAAGTTTTTTGAGAAATAACGGTCGAACAGCCGGCCTTGGTTTGTAATGTCACATTGCCGGTCAGATACTCTCAAACCACAGATCATCCACGCGCGATACTTCGATCTTTTTCGTCCCGATGCCAAGTCCGAGCTACTTTCGCTGGTGGCCAAGAAGAGTTTTTGCGCAGATTATTCAATAGGCTCTCTTCACACTTACCCCATTTCCCAACCAAATCAATTTCTTGTCCAACATATTCCGTGCCTCGAAGCTACTTGGTCTCCGGTGCGGTTGCATTGGGTTTCTGCGCTTCATTCAACGCGGAGAAGATGTCGCGCTCTTGCTGGGCTTTTTCTGGTTGCTTGGCTCTGGCGTAGGCTTTGGCTAAGTTGAAGTGAATCTCGGGGCTGGCGGGAGATAACTTGGCGGCTAACTCCAACTCGCGAATGGCTGCGTCCAAGTCACCCGATTCCAGTGAGGCGCGGCCCAGCAGATAGTGGGCATCGACGGAGTTAGGCGCAAGAGCAAGAGCCTTCCGCGCCCACGCAAGCGCAGTCGCAGCGTCGTGCTGGCGGAGGGCGATCGAGGCCAGGCTCGTGCACGGCAGTTCGCTCTGGGGCGAGATGGCTGCTTCGGCCTGCATCTGGGCGGCGGCCTGGTCGAATTCCGAGAGCGCAACGAGCGCGGTTCCGTAGGCGAAATGCAGAAAGGGCGCTAATGGGTACTTCTCCAGCAGCAGTTTAAATTGCGGGAAGGCTTTGTCGTAGTCGCTTTTTTCCAGCAGTTCGGCAATCTGGCCGGCGGCCGGGATGAGATCGGCCTCGGCGGCGGGCACGGCTTCAGGGAACTCGGCGCGGCGCAGCAGAGCCAGACCTAACGCAAATTGGACCTTCATGGCCAGGGGGCCGGTGGCGTCGGTGGCTGTGGCCAGCACATCGGTCGCCTCGTCAAAGCGGGCTGCGTGGATCAGCAGCACGCCGTAGGTGTAGCGAGCGAGGAAGAGGTACTCGGGCTTGGCGGCGACGCCGAGTTTGGCGCTGCGGTCCAGATGGATCAGGGCGTTGCCGTAGTCCTTGAGTTCGTACTCGCAGATGCCGAGCAGCGCCCAGCCGTTGCCGTTGTCGGGCTTGATGGCGAGGGAGGTTTTGAAGTTGTCGCGGGCGGAGGCGTACTGGGCTTGAGTAAATTCCCGCAGCGCCTGGTCCCAGCTCTCGATATTGGCTAGAGGAGGGGCGACGGTCTTTGCGCCGGCGTTGGGGTCGGCATAAAGATGAAGAATGCGCTGCTCAGGAGCAGGGTGGACCGCGGCGGCGGCCGGCGGGGGAAGCTTGCGCTGTGCGGCGGACTTTTCTTTGGGGCTGGCGGCGATCCATGCCTGATCGAAGAGGCGGTGCGCTTCTAGATTGGAAGGCGCAAGCGCGACGGCCTTTTGCGCGGCATGAAGGGATTCATTGACCGCGCCCTGGCTCAACTGGGCGCGGGCGAGCTCGATCCATGGGAAAGGGCTGTCCGGCGAGATGGCCGTTTCCGCGCGAAATTGCTGGATGGCGTCCGCAATCTTGGAGGTTTTGGCCAAAGCCAGACCGTAGGCGTAGTGCAGGTAGGGAAGGCTGGGATTGTTCTGCAAGAGGGCAGCGAGGCGGGAAGCCTGGTCTGCTCCAGATGTTGCGGCTTCACCCGCGGCCAGTACCAGCGCCTCGCGCGAGGGGTCAAGCTGCTCCGGCAGCAGAGGAACACGGAGTAGCGCAAGGCCAAGGGCGATGCGGGCCTGCGACGGAATAGTTCCAGACTCCTGGACACCGAAGTTGGCCAGCAAGAGACTTGAGGCGCGCTCGAAATCACCGGCGCGGATGAGCAGCAGCGCCAGATGGTAGCTGGAGACGCGGGCTATATCGGCGTCCTGAATGGCGAGGCGCTGGGCATTCTCAAGATGAACGAGGGCGTCGTCGTAGTTGGCGGTTTCGTACTCAGAGAGGCCGAGGAGGCTCCATGCGGTGCCCAGACCGGGCACGAATTTAACCACCTTCTGAAATGTGGCTTTGGCCGGGGCGAACTGGCTGCTTTCATACTGGAGCATTCCCAGATTCCAGAGGCCTTCTTTCCAGTTGGGCTGAAGTTGGAGGGCGCGCTGATAGTCGCGGATAGCCTCGGAGGTCTTGCCGGCTTCGCCTTCTTCGAGGGCCTGGGCGCGGAGAGCGTCCAGATCCGCTGTGGGTGCGGCTTGGGCGGCGGCTTGGGCTGGGATTGCGAAGAACGCTAGTATGATCGCCAATGCTAAGTTGCGGTGGATTAAGATGGGCATCATTTGCATGATAATGCGAACGGCTTTCCATTTGCGGGAAATTGGCAGGTCGAGATTTGCGGCATCCGCCCTGCGATTTGAGAGTCGGGGACGCTTATCGTTCCTGATTACCATCATTAACTTAGGTAACGTTACTGCGGTAACTTTCCAACTACTGCAAATCGTTCTAGTATTCTTGCTGCTATTAGGAATGCACGCATTTATACCGGAAATTGGTCTCTGACTTCTTAGAGG
This sequence comes from uncultured Occallatibacter sp., assembly GCA_964509755.1. Taxonomy (GTDB): domain Bacteria; phylum Acidobacteriota; class Terriglobia; order Terriglobales; family Acidobacteriaceae; genus Telmatobacter. The sequence goes on from CAZDYU010000062.1 coordinate 23,667, forward strand.
CTTGGCTACAGATTTTTAACTGGTTTCGCAGGTGATCGAAATCGATTCATAGTCTTGGCAGGATACTGCTTCAAGATTCGTATTTTGAGTGCGACTGTTATCCATTGCTTTTAATAGCCGGCGTTCATAGGCTCCATTCAAACTAATTCATTTTTTCCTCCTTTTCTCCCCTTTCTTCGATTGCATCATTTTTGACAATTTGCGCAACTTCAGGTTTTGGGCCGGACGATTTACGTCTTGGACCACCGGATTCGGCATTTATACCGGCGTCATACCGCAAAAAACACTCAAGCATTGAGTGATGAAATCGGTCTGTGTGATGTAAAGGAGAATACATGTCTCAGCAATGCCCCCCTTGTGAGCGGAGACGCGCTCACCAATTGAGCGGGTACCTTTTGGTACTCGCAGTTCTGTTTCTAACCCTCTTTGCCTCTCGCTCTAACGCGCAAGCAGCGTGCAATGTTGTTTACACGATTTCACCGCAGAATAGCAGCGCTTTCGGCGCGGCAATTACCATCCAAAATACTGGAACGACAGCCTGGACCAGTTGGACGCTGACCTGGACCTTTGCCAACGGGCAGACAGTTTCGTCTCTCTGGAATGGCATTGAAACCCAGAGCGGCGCGGTTGTGACTGTAAAGAACGAGCCTTACAACGGCAGCGTTGCAGCCGGCGGAAACGTCAGCGGCGTGGGATTCAACGGCACTTGGAATGGCACTACCAATGCAGTGCCCACTTCATTCGCGGTGAACGGCGTTACTTGCGGCGGTACATTGACCGCCACGACCACCACTCTGGCTGCGTCCACCACCACGCCAGCGGTTGGCGCCAGCGTTACGCTGACGGCCACGGTTGCGCCTACAGCCGCTACAGGCACAGTCACCTTCTATTCGGGCACGACCTCGCTCGGCACAGGAACACTGGCCTCAGGCAAGGCGACGCTGACGACCTCATTCGCCACAGCGGGAACCTACTCGCTGACCGCTGTCTACGCTGGATCGACGACCTACGCCACCAGCACTTCGACTGCGGTAAGCATTACCGTTGGCACAGTTAAGACAGCCACGACCACCGCGCTGGCCGCATCCACCACGACGCCCGCGGTTGGCGCCAGCGTTACGCTGACTGCCACGGTTGCGCCTACGGCCGCCACCGGCACAGTCACCTTCTATTCGGGCACGACCTCGCTCGGCACAGGAACACTGGCCT
>CAZDYU010000063.1:0-24541 GCA_964509755.1 uncultured Occallatibacter sp.
CAAACTCGGACGCATCATGGTCGAGACGGCCATCCTCCTGTCCATGCACAACCAAGCCGACACCGCAAAGGTTCTCAGAGATGCCGCTCAGTTCTACAAGGTGGACATTGAGGAAATCACCGCGAAAGTCAAACAGGAATTCGCGGCGAAGGAAAAGGCCAAGGCTGTGAAGAAAGCCGCGCCCAAGCCACCGGCAAAGGCCGCAAAGAACTCAAAAGCTGCGTAATTCCATTTGGCATTTTGGCGGAGCCCACCCCAAAGGCTCCGCCATTTTTTATGCCTTCCTGCCCGTCTGCCCACCCTTATTCGCACTCCCGCCTCGGCGGGAGGCCATTTCTCGCCCACCCGACGGGCAAGAACGCGCCGTCTCCCGGCGCGCTTACCGGCTTTAGGACAGGACGTACTTTTACCGGCCAGCGGCTTCTCCAGCTTTCGCTTACCGACCAGCAGCCCGAGCAGCAAATGGCGTCGTAACTGCACGTGAACGTATGGATCCTCGTAGTCCAGCGCCAAGCCGTAGATGCCTGCGCCAGAAACTGGTGTAGTTGACGCTCGATCAGCAGGGGCGCGCGGTCGTCGCTGAAGCAGGTCACCAGCGGACCTAGCAGGTTGGTCCTGCGCTCCGCCTCCCCAACAGGAACGCTCCACCGTCGTTGGATACCTGTCCAGCATCAATTCCGGCTTCCACGCGCCGTGAAAAATGGACTATAAATGCAAACATCACTCGTTTATACTCTGTTATCAGAAAGGCCACCTCCTCACGGCAGGAACCCGCATCCCCATAACGCAGTTATGCCATGAAAAAACGAGACCCTTCCAACAAGAAAATCCTTTTGTGACGGTCATCACCGATCATTAATTCGTATGAGACAATAATCCACAGCGTTACTCTTTACCAAGACTGAACGGCTGCTATGCCTCTGATTCGCCTGAATTACTTGTTGCTGGCGAAGCCTAGACTGGAGAATGTTCAATGGCTGTGATCGATGTAATTTCTTGGGATGATAGTTCCTCCGGAGTTGCGGGAGAAGGTCCTCTCTTTGCCTGGAAATTTCCCGGTATGAATCTGAGCACCTTTACCCAGCTTGTCATCAGGGAGTCTCAGGAAGCAGTTCTCTTTTCAAAAGGACAGTTGTTGGGGAAGTTCGGGCCTGGAAAGTACACCCTGAATACGGAGAACCTGCCAGTATTGAGGACTCTTTTTGGGTTGCCATTCGGAGGCAAGAACCCATTTTTTGCGGAAGTGTGGTTCGTAAACAAAGTGGTCCCGCTGAACATCGACTGGAGCACAACCAGCATGATGCATCACGACCCGGATTACAACGCTATGGTCCCAGTGCGAGCGGTGGGTCGCTACGGCCTCAAGGTTCAAGACGCGGAACGATTTCTGATCAAGTTGGTAGGGGCAGCGTCACAGTTCTACGCCAGCGATTTGACAGAGCACTTTCGCGGAGCGATGAACGCCAAGACAAAGACAGTGTTGTTGTCCTATATGCAGTCACAACACATCGGTATCAAAAGCATTTCCGCCTATTTGGAGCCCCTTTCACAGGCGCTAAGAGCCTCGATGCTGGCCTTCTGGGAAGACTACGGCTTCAACCTTGAAGGGTTTTATGTCACTTCGATTGAGATCGACGACAGTAGCGATGAGGGACGGAACATACTGGAAGCCATTGGGCGCCAGAGTGCACAAGTGATCGGTGGCTACTCGTGGCAGCAGGCCAAGGCGTTTGAAGTCGCAGAAAATGCAGTAAGTGCGGCGGGCAAGGGTGGAATGTTGGGCGCCCTCATGATGACGAACATGATGGGTAGTGGCGCGGGAGCGGTGGGCGCCATGCTGCAACCTTCGCCCGGCGGGGTTCCTGTCAGTGGGGTGTCAGGTCAGGTTGGAACGGGCGTTGCGCCAATTCCGCGCGAGGTCTTTTGCTCGAATTGCTCAAAGAAATACTCTAGCGCATCGAAGTTCTGTCCCCATTGCGGCGACCCCTATATTCCGTGCCCGCGGTGCGGAACCGATAACGATAAGGCTGCCCGCCGCTGCGTGAGTTGCGGAACACCGCTGGTGTCAGCAGAAAGCTGTCCGACCTGCGGAATCAAGTTGCCTCCTGGTGCTACCATCTGTCCGCGCTGTGTCCGCGCAGTAGGCGCGGCCACCACCTGCGCCCAGTGCGGCTCGCTCCTGGCTCCCGGAGACGGATTCTGCTCAGAGTGTGGGAAAAAAGTGGAGTGAAGATGCAGTCAAAATCTCAAATCTCACGGTTATTTGTTCTCTTGTACTTCGTTGGAATCGCCCTGATCATTCTCGCCTTCTTTCTATTGGTTTCACCTGGATGGCGAATTCATTGTGCATGGCTTGACCTGGCTGTCGTCTGTGTTGTTTTCTCTATCAACTTTCCACTCCTATCCATTTGGCGAATAGGCACCAGCTCCTTTAACGCGAAAATCCCTGCTCTCAGCCTGCTAGGACTCTGTGACCTGTTATACTCTTGTTTAGCGCTCGGGCTTTTGTTCTGCGGCGTAAACTATGCTCTGCCTTTCCGCATACAGCTTGTCTGCCAGATGGGTCTGCTCTTTGCGGGAACCACGGTTGTCGCCATTGCTTGGCGGTCATCGGCGCATGCGAATGATGTGGCCGCGGAGGAGCAGTCAACCAGGTCCGGACTGGAAGACCTCAAGGCAGCGCTCTCCAATTGCGAGGCTGACTTCTCCACAAAAGCGCCAAATCGTAATCGGGAACGGCAACTCATCGTCAAGCTCAAGGAAGATGCGAGGTATCTTTCCCCGTCCCTCGACCCATCCGCCATTTCCCATGAAAAGCAGATCGTTGCGCTTGTCGACGAGATTCGCCTCCGGCTTGATGATCCAGGCGCCCCGTTAACGCCATCCCCTTTAGATGAGCTTTTCGAACAATGTGCGAACCTGATGGCGCTTCGCAAACAGACTTTTGATCGATGAAGGAGCCATGGTTATGTCCGGTAAGATTTTTCCGGGAAGCGCAAGCATCTTTGAAGACCAGGCAAAAATTCTCTTCGACTACTACCGGCGGATCGCCGAGCGTATCGTTGAACAGGAAGTAGTGCTCGAAAAGCAAATCGCCGTGGCGCGCGAAGAGGAAGTTCAGTTTACGGCGGAACTCAAGCGGAAGAAAACTATTGAAAAGGCCTGCTATGGAGCGGCTGCGCTGCTCGCGATACTGATGGCCGTGTTGGCGGCGATAGATTCTGCGCCTTATCCGGCCATAGCGTTGGGATTGCTACCTCTAGGTTATGCGATCTATGTTCTCATGGAGCGCAAGACTTTGGCTGCAAAGACCGCAGAAATACGAACCACTATCGACGGATTTCAATCTGCTCATAAGGATATTCCTCGCAACTTCAAAGTTCACAGACTAGGGATCGCATACATCCCGGTTGCCGGTAGAGTTGCCTTTGAGGGGAAAAGCTTTCTCGTCGATTACACAGGAACGGAAACGAAGAAGGAATTCAAGCTCAGCACAGTTCGCAACAACGACCTCTTCGCTACAGCCGTCAACGGCCTTGAAGAGCTGCTCAAAACGGTCCCAATTGTCGAAGATTCGACAGAAGTGGAGCAGGTACAAACAGATCAGTATTCCCGTTCCATCCAGCAGATTCCCTACTACGGCTATTTTGGATCGCTCGATCACAAGCTGCGTACTGTGACGAGTTGCCTGAATGACCTGACCATCTCCTCGGTGGATCTCCCGGTCGTCTTCCCCAATACGAGTTACGCCAAGTTCCTCGCTGAGTTTGGAGCGACCGCGCCTGAGGACTCTGTTGTATTCCCAGTATTTGATATCCATCAGCACGATGAGGCTCTTGCAACTTTTCATTCCCTCAATAAGATGAAGAAGTCATTCGAGCGCCAATCCCAGCGATTCGAACAAGTTCTGCGCAACCTGATGGTCAATATCGCCAGCTCTGTTCAGACTGTTACCAGCATGAAGATTAATTCCACGAACAAGCTTGTGGAGCAGTCCAATCGCTTGCTATTTACAATCTTGAAGGCCTCCTACAATCATTATTCTCCAAAGATGGAGGCCGAGGAGATTGAACGTATTCGAAACGAGTCATTCAATTATCAGGACGTCGCCGACGGTTACCAACCCTTCCAACTCAAAGCAAGCTCGCGAGTTCTGTACGACGCCGTTTCTGAGATATGGGTTGCAGAAGATGGGAGCAAAACCAACTTCCCGTTCGGAATGCAGCAGATTCATGAAGAGATCGTCGTTCCCATCGTTCAAAACTTGTTGCAGGAGACGCACGCGGAGCGCCTGAAAATCTACAACAATATCCAGGACCAGAAGAACAGCTATTTGAATAAGTGGCACCAGGATACGGAAGACTTCTACGGTCGGAATCGTGCCGAAAGCGCCGATTTGATCAACCTCATGCGCTCGACCTTTACGGAATTTCTCTCCAACTACAACACGCTCCAGGCCTTGGAGCATACAGAAAAGCAGATGGAGGCAGGCGGCAAACTCTCCGATACGGCAGTTCGAAGCATCGATACCGGCGTGGAGGATGTTTCTGCCTACGAACTCCAGAAGCGTCAGTATCAGGCCGTACAGGAAGACTTTGCAGATTATATAGATCGTCTTAAGGAAGATATTGATCGGCGAGCAGAGAAGTTCCGTTTCATTGAAAACTATGACGCCTCGCTCCGAGATGCGGACGCACGCTCCATGTCTTCCGCCGGAGGCCGCGCCCAAGCACTTGATGAACGCCGTAAGCCATTGCTGGCAGTCAACCCCCTCTACGCCGAATCGTCTGAACTTGCCCCACCGCCTGCAATGGAAGATTTAGCTCAAGTGCACCTCTCTTTGAATCTGAACGCCATCGCAAACAACGCCATCGGTGAAATCGATGCTCTTGGGAGGGCGTAGTGGCTAACTTTAGTTTTACCGTCGATACCCAGGAGATGGCGGAGGGCCTATATTCGGTTGCTCCGCACATAGATGGAGCGACGGGTGCAATAGTCTCCATGCAAACCGCGGTGATAATGGCTGAGCAACGCGCAGCTGAAGACATCTGCGGCAATGTGAATCGCGGCTTCTTCAGTTTGATCCGTTCCCAAATTTCACAGAAGATAGCAATATGCCGTAGCCAGGTTGAAGCGCGTTTGCTTGAACTTCGGGACCAGTCGCAGAAGCTCCTCTCTGTCAAGGCAACCATGCAACACGATTTTCAAATGATTGCCGTCCGATATACCAAACTGTTTCGTTCGCTGGATACTGCTCTCCTGAGCCGCATCTATGAATTGGATATGCAGTTGGTAGGTCTTGTACATAAAGATGTAGTTCGTCTGGACAGCCGAACCCGAACATTACAAGCCTCTGTTCCTGTGCATCAAATGGAAAGCGTCGCATCGAGTCAGCGAATGGCAGCATCAGCTACGAGGGCAAGAGCGAGCGTTGCGATCGGTGCAATGTCGCGGTTTATTCAGGAGTCAAATCAACAGGACCGTCTTGCGGCAAGCATTCTCAACGGCGAGAATGCAGTGTCAGACGCGACCGTGCTTTTACCCTTCGCTTTGGTTGACTGTGACAGCTTGCAGACCCGGCAACGCCAGTGGCAGTATCACACGCCGATGCCGCCCGCTCCCGAGATTGCTCACCAGATCAAGGGGGCTATCGAGCGCGGCGTCTTCCCGGTCTTGTCGCGAATTGAGTGGCGTGAGCAGGAGCCAAGAGAGCAGGAGACTGTTACCAGGTATCTTCAACAGATGGCTGATCAAGCAAAGCTCAATGAGAGAGTCCGAGCCCATATGGCGCGCATGCTTTCCGCCGCGCATTCGCAAGCGCTTTTCGGGGTGCAGTCATGAGCTACAGCCAACATTATAGCGAGGAGATCTCTGGCACGGAGTACGTCGAGGTCTACCATCCGGCATCAGACACTTCTAGCACTGAAACAGTCTCCGTGCATTGGTCGGAGGATGTGAACATCGCCATTACGGTAGACACCTCTAGCTTCGACCATAGCGTCTCTGCGCTTAAGAACCATATCGACATCCTCACGGGGGCGGTAGTCGCGACTGAAGCTGCCCAGATAGAAGAAAAAGTGCGCAGCGCGAATGCAATCAGCCAGAGCGTAACAAGTGGGTTCTTCCGCTTGATAGGCTCAGAAATCACGCAGCAGATGGTTGCGCTCAAAAGTCGTGTCGATTCGTTGTTCTTGAAGCTCAACGACATGAAGAGTGCCTGTCAACGCATTCAACAGAATATGCAACAGGACTATCACCGGATCACGGACCGGTACACCGCCATGTTCGAGGAACTGGACCGAGAACTGGCGGCGCGGATCGCCAGCCTGGATGAAGGGGCGTACGAGCTCAAACGCGAGGTTTCATTGGAAGACCGGCGAAGTTTTAACAGTACACTCTCCACGGTCCCAACCATTTTTGCCGGGGAGAACTCGCAAGCCCAAAGCGTCCTGTTGGCCAGCGCACTCCGTAGCCGAATGAATAACCTGTTGCAGTGCGCAATGGCATACCTTGCTTCGGAGAAAAGAACGAGCAATGCCGTAAGCACAATGCTAGAGGATGGCGGTCGCGACGATTCGGCCACAGCGAGTCTTCCAGTTGCCTACTTTCTAGCCAATGATTCATCTGCTATACCCGCTGAGAAGATTGTCATACCTTTGGTGCCGGGGCCGGTATCGAATGATCCAGACTTGAAACGAAGGCTTCTGGTACAGTTCCAGAAACGGAGCCTCTCCTGGGGTCCGCTGTCCGGTGAAAGCAAGGGGCAGATTGAGCGGTTTCTTTTCCCTTTGATAGACGCTATTCATACTCCTTCACAGGATCAGGATGCTCGAGTACGGCGGATGATTCTCCACCTTTGGAACGCTCATGCGCCGGAATCCCTACCACTTTAGCCACTCGCTGTGCAGAATTTGAGGAATTTCCCATGCCCGTATTGAACGAAGTTCGGTTGAATGACAATCGTATGATGTTGAAAGATCAAAAAGTCAGATCGCCAATCCTGCCGAAAATGGCGCGCGAACTGGAACGCGACGTTGTGGTGCAAGGAGACTGTGAGGTGGAGGGCGCGGTCTTTGCCCGCAATCTCGAAGTTCAGCAGGGGCCATTTCGCGTTAAAGGTTGCGTTTATACTCAGGTTGAGTTGCATGTAAATTCCGATGCGAAGGGAACAGTGGTCTTTGAAAAGGCCGTGGGCTCTTCCAATGCCATTGTTTCGATAGCGCCAGGATGCCGAGTCCATTTTCTGGCGGATGTGAGCGCCAAGCAGGTCAAGCTCAGCAATGCTTACGTAGCGGCAAATATCTTTGCGGATGAGATCGTGTTGGACGATTGCGTTGTCATTGGGGGTGTATTTGCTACCCGCAGTCTTGAACTGAGCGACTGCGTGGTTGGAACATTCAACAGCCCTGTTGTGCGAAGTTCGAAGACAGTGTATCTGCTCTTCCCCAGCGCTTTTTCCGTGGAAAGGATGAGCTATCTTCCGGGTTCTCAACTATTTAGCCTTACATTGGCCGATCTCGGCGCATTAATGCGTGGCGCTCAAGAAGCGGAGAATACGGGGAAGATTCGCATGAACATTGAGCAGGACGAAGTAAAGACCGTCCTGTCGGCTGACGGTGTCCAGCAGATCCTCAGGTCCTATTCGGTAGTGGGAAAAGTTTTGGCAACCGGCTTAGTTGACTATGAACGTCTTCAGAACCGATTCCTGATTTCCTGCGCCGGCATGGGAAATCAACTACTGCGAACCTTTGACCTTGGCTCGGGTCCGGATGGTAAACCTGTTGAGTTGACACCTGAGCGCATTTCGGAGTTCTTCTTTGATATCCTAACCGGAAAAACCCCGATCTCGATCATAAGTGGAGAATTCGATCTTGCTTCCATTGTGAGCGGTTTCACTCCAGCGGTGTCAGCTGCAACGACAGCTACCCAGGCTCAAGTGATTGTTGAACCAGCAGCACAGCAGTCACCAATACCGGCCGTTACTGAAACCGAACAACCAGCAACGATAGAGCCTCTTGGCGACGCTGTTGGGATGGCGCAAGAACAAACACAAGCAAAGGAGGGTGGACCAATCGCACAGTTTGACTCCAACGATGCCCGACATATCGGTGTTCAGAAGGAAATTCAGGCTGCTCCTCCTGAATCACCGAAAGTGTTCTGCAAAGCCTGCGGCGCTGAGGTCGAGGAGGGCTCTCCGTTCTGCGGGGATTGCGGTAATTCCCTGAATTGACTTAGTACATCACGCTAAGAATGTCACAGCCCAAGCACTGGAAAACGGCCTGTTAGCAGTTGCTCTAAATCTGTTGACCTTGTCGGTGGCTCGATGCGCGTACGGATTCTGCGACGAGTGCGGAACTCAGGTAGGTTGTCATGACAATCAGAAACTGCACAAACTGTGGAAGAGAAGTTGCTCCCGGCAAACATTTCTGCTCAGGATGTGGTCAGTCTATAATCTCGATGGCCACCGCAGCCGAACCCGAGCTGATCCCACGATCCTGCGCTAAGTGTGGAATATCCGCTTCTCCTGGCAAGCGATTCTGTACGCGGTGCGGTCATCCTATCGATACAACAGCACCGGTCGTCATCGCGGAAAGATCCCCAGTCGGACAAGTGGAGTCTGCAGAGGTGGGAAAAGCCGCAGTTGAAGTGCCACCCGCCGTGATTTCTGCGAAACCGGCCGAGATGCCCGGGCCAAATCGCCATTCAAAGCGGGAGACGTCAATCATGATCGCCGTGGCCGCAACGGTTATTGTTGCAGCTAGCGCCTTTCTCACATGGAACGTCCACTGGAATAGGAGCATGGTCTCTCAAGACTCCGATTCGAAGCAGCAGGTTCAAGATGCAGTGTCAATATGGGCGAATGCATTCCGCTCTAAGAATGCAATTGCCTTGTCCGATTCATATGCCGGCACAGTAGAAAAGTATTTTCGCCGAGACAATGTGAGCCGCGAGCAGATTCAAGGATACTTCCAATCCGCTTTTTCCCGCATCGAGTATATCAATGCTTATCAAATCGACAATATTCAAGTCGAGATGTTGCCAGCCGTCAAAGAGCCTGATAAAAAGGTCATCTCCGGCAGGGCTGCAGCTACTTTTCGAAAGATCTGGGATACGAGGCAATTCGACGGGAAGGCTTCGTCAGGGGAAGAAATTGAAAAGCTAACCTTCGCGAGTTCTCCAGAAGGTTGGAAGATTGTTCGGGAAGAAGAAGTCAATGTTATTAGATCGTCGAGGCATTGAGCGTGATGTTGCCCCTTGCGGCAACTTAGTCGGTCAACGATAGAAACAGCGTATCGAATCATAAAGGGCAAAGAAGCATGGATAGCTTTCGACCAAAGTGCCTTCGATTGGTCGCGATTAGGCTGTCGCAGTACTTTTCCACGCAAGCTCCGCACTTACTCGACAACTTCCCAACTCAAGTCGCAGTTCGTCTGGTACCCCTGCATTTGCGAAATCAGGATCACCCGCTTTGTGCCGTCCGGATTGGGCTTGATAATTAGCTGCCACGCCGCATGGTCAAAGACGAACTTGAGCCGCGTCTTGGGCAGGTTGTCGAAGACCACCGTCCCGCCACGGGGCACAGGCGGTCCTTGATAGTGCAGCACTCCGGACCTGAGCTGCGCTGGCTGTGCCGACAACTGTCCTGCCGACGGAACCACAGGCTTTGGGAATACGGGGGTGGGAGCCGTCGGATTTCCGCCCGCAATTTGGCTAGAACTTTGCTGCGGAATTGAAGCGATGGCGTCCTGGTCTGGAGCGGGCTGAGGTAGAATCCGGTGTGTTCCAGCAACCGCGTCCGCAGGGCTGCCCGCCAATGGCTTGGCTGGCTCCGGCGTTGCGTCCGGCGCAGCGGCGGTAGTTGCCTGGACCGGCGACTGCATAATGGATTGCTGCCGTGATTGCACAGCCGACGCAGCTTCGCGGGAAGCCGGCCGATGGACATGCCAGGCCCATCCACCTCCAGCCGCCGCCAGCACAGCTGCAGCAAGGCCAACGGCCAACCCGATCTTCGTCTTCGGCCGATAGACTGCTAGAGGCGGCACCGCGAACGCGGGAGTTGGCACTGAAGAGGCTTGTGAAGGCGACCCCGTCTCCTCGGCCGGTTTCCACTCCGAGACCGGAAGATATTCCTGGGCGAGCGGCTCCGTGTGAGGAACCTCCAGCTCCACTGTGGGTATGTACTCAGCCGCCATGCCGGACGGAATATCTGCCGCGGTTCCCGCTGCCTCGGTCGGAACATCGGCCGCCCATCCGCACAGCTTGCAGAATCGCTTCCCAGGCGCGAGGGCCTCACCGCATTGCAGACAGAAGGGAACCACAGGGGACGGGGCCGATTCCGCGACGTTTGTGGGCTCAGGGAATGGAGAGGGTCGGACCGCTGCCACCGGCGCGCCCACAGCGCAGCCGCATTGCTTGCAGAACCGCTTGCCCGGCGCGAGGACTGCTCCGCATTGGGAACAGCCTGTCGAGGCTTCGTCGGGCGGCGTGACAGCCACGGGCATCGCCTGACCGCAGCCTCCACAGAAGCGTTTCCCTACCAACACTTCTTTTCCACATTTTGTGCAGTATTTGCTTGTCATTTCACTCTACTGGAGTTCCGCACTCGGCGCAGAAAGTTGACCCTGCATCTAGGGGCTGGCCGCACTTCCTGCACTTAGGCACCATCGAGCCTGGTACAGAAAGCGGCTCAATTCTGGGTTGCGATTGCGGCAGCGCCGCCGCCGGAGTCGCTGGCGCAGGGGCGGGCGTCGGAATCGCAGCAACTTCAACGGCAGCCCTCTGTAATCCCCGCGTGTTCAAGGCAATCTCGACCAGCACCACGCTGAGTTCCGCTAGCGCATAGCAAAACACTATGCTGATGAAGGCTATTAGCAGAAAGAGGACGGCCATCTCGATTCCGCCTAGGAAGCCCGTTCCCGCGTGAGCGGCAAACGGAATCTCGTCACCCAGCATGCCAAGCTCAGAGAAAGGGCTGGCATCGGTGAACCAGACAAATAAGCATCCACCCACGCCGAGCAAGGAATAGGTGACAAACATCAGTTCACCGTTGAGGCGAAAGAGGAGGGAGAGAATCGAGAGCACTGTGAAGTGGCTATCACCAAGATCCCCCACCGAACGTGCACGAAAGGCGAGAATGCCAGCCGACAGATAGCCCCATGCCAGAGCGAAGAGCGCCAAGAGGACGCACCCAATCAGGAGGCCAGCCGAACGGGTTCCCATGCCGTTTTCACTGGCCCTGAAGCCAAGACCGATTATAGCGATAAAGGCGAACAGCCCGATCAGCGCCATGATAACCGCCAGAATTCGCAGCACCCAGGCCACTGTTAAGCGAATGATCTTTCCATCGCTCAGCGCATGGAAAAACGGATTGAGAATGTCGAAAACTTTCATATCTTTCTCTCACCTTCCAATCCTTCGTTCCCATTGCCGAAGGAGTTGTGTCGGAGTTGTGTTTGAGGCCCTGGCACGGGAGAGAATCTTCGATCCGCTCCCGCGCCAGCCGCTCTGGCTACTGCACGTCAGTCACCTTGCCGTCCTGGAAAAAACACCTTCATGCTGCTGTAGTAATAGAAGGCATGGAACCCAGGTTGGCCGCCCGCGCCGGCGCGCCCAGAATGGACAGCACCTGGTTGGTAGTCTGGCCCAGTTCAACGGAAGCCCGAGCTGCCGGAGTTACGCTGACCGGCTCAGCTATTGATTCTGCGACGCCTCAGCGGTCACTTCCTTTTCTGCCAGGTCTGCCTGCTGGCTCTGCTGCTGAAGAGCTGCCGCGTCCTGGGGGTCGGGCGGAGGCGCTGCCGAGGCATACTCGGTCTGAGCCGGCGCGGCCTGAGCCGAGGGAGGCGCTTGCGGCAATCCTCCCTTGCCCTGCTTAGCCTGAAGTTCCTGGAGTCCCTGGTCGATGGTGGCCCGCATCTGGTTCTGCATCTCCTGCAGGTCGGCCAACTGGACTGTGACTGTGCTGGATTTCTGGCACTCCTGCCCGCCCTTGCTCGCCATGACAACCAGATCTACGGCGGTTGCGTCGGCTGGCGGAGGCGTGCGGAGCGCCAGCACATCACCGTCGCTGATCCCGCACTCCTGTCCATCGGCGTCCACCAGGTCCAGAGTGCTCCCGGCCACAAAGACGTGCTGATGGCCGTCGGTCAGCAGGCGCGCAATCCCGCTCGAAGCCGGGTCCACGTCCTGATGCTGGGCGGTCTGCGTCGCCTCGGAGCTCTCCAGGGCCAACTGGCCTTTCACCTCGTCAGCAATCTGCTGCTTCACTTCGGGCGTCAGCGCCGGGGTGCCACCAGCAGGAGCCGCAGAGCCATCGATTTCGCCCGCTTCCTGATGCGCAGCATAAGCGGTTTGCAGATCCTGGGAGATCATATAGTCCGTCAGCCAGGCCGAAGCGCTGGGGTAGACCGGATACGGCGTAAAGTAACCGCTATAGTATCCGTACCAGGGAGATCCCCCCCATCCCCATCCGAAGGCGACCGGCGCAGCCCAGGGGTAATAGGCCCAGCCATAAAAGCCGGGGCCATAGTAGAAGCCCGGGGCGTAGACATCCAGAGATACTCCCCGGTACCCGTAGCCGCGGTAGAAGCGGTGGTATTCATGGCCATGGTAATAGTAAGACCGTCGGCCAAAATCATGGCCATGGTAACTATACCCGCGCTGCACATATCCGGGGCGGCCCCGCTCGGAAACCATGCGCGTATGGTCGGGGCGCTCGACAGAGACTCTGCGGTTGCCGTTCAACCCGTGGTGGACGTCCATCCCCCGCCTGGCGTCATGCACATCGCGCACGTTGCCTTTGGGGCCGACGCGAACCGCGCTGCCGCTCCTGGTGACGCGCTCGTTGCTTCCCTTAGGCGCGGGACCACCCCTGAGCACTGAAGAAGCCGGCGCGGGCGGGCGGGACGGAGTAACGGATCCGGGGCGCGTACCTGTCGTGGTCGTCGTGATGGGACGCGCGCTAGGCGAAGTCGTCGTGATTGGGCGCGTGCCGGTTGTGGTTGTGATGCCGGGACGCCCGCCGGGTGTGGTTGTAGTGGCCGGACGCGCGCCGCCACCCGGGTTTCCGGCTGGCCTGGCAGCGGGCTGCGAAGCTGGACGCGGAGCCGGAGCTGCCTGTCTGGGGGGCGGAGGCGGCGGGGCCGGCTTCTTGTCGGTGGCCGCGCCGGCCATCCTTCCAAACCCCACAAGCACCGCGAGCATCGTTGCCACGGAGAGGTTCCTCATGGTGCTACTACGAATCGTCATCGTCATCGTGTCCTCATTTCTCTCTCAATTGTTGGGGCGGCGCCACATCCCCGACGCCCGGAAGTCTCACTCAACATTGCTGACTTTCCCATTGGTGAAGGTCACCTTCATATCCTTGTAGTAGAAGATCGTCTTCACTCCCAGCCTGGCCATTTTTAACGGATCCCCGAAAGCCGCAGTTACTTGACTCATGGTTTGGCCAAGGGAAATGGTCGGCGGCGGTGCATCAGCTGGCGGAGGCGGCGGTGCAATCTCCGGCATCGGCGCTGTAGCCACCGAAGAAGCCTGCTGATTGCCGTTCTCAACGATCACTACCTCGGCGATGGTCTTCATCACTTCGTCAGCTGACGGAAACGCTTCCTGGGAGAACACAAAATATAGTTGACCTGCATAGCCAATACCATCGTACGTGTCGCTGCAAAACTGCAAGACAACGCCTTTCGGAAAGACCCCGTAATCCGTGAACCATAGTCTTTCGTCAGCCATAAACTTGCGCTGTGGAATGTTGGTTGCGTTCTTTCCAGGCTGCCGAGCGCTCAATTCCTTTTCCCATGCATCCTTCATATTCGCATTCAGCAATATATGCCCATTCGCATAAAAGCTCGTCAACGGATACTTTGCGACTGTGCTGGCCAACAGGATCCCATCCTGAGATTGCAAATGCACCGTCGATCCGGGAGTGACGATCTCACAATTATCGGGTTTGGTCACGGTCTTCGTGAACTGCGCATTAAGCATTGATTGAACTTCTGCCTTCAGCGTATCGTCCAGTGCGTGCGGTACTTGCGTGCTCCCCTTTCGGATCCAGACATCGTTGATTTCGACCAGTAAATCTCCTTGTATCCTGAGATTTGTGGTGACTCCATTCGCGTCGAATGTTAACATCAACATATTTCCGTTCACAACGTACCGACCGTGGGCTTGCTTAGAACCCGGTAGAAGCATGACGAATGTAGAATTGGAAACAAAAATGAGCTGTGCCCCCGACTTGTTACTGTCATACTTCCCAGACATTACCGCCTGTTGATCATTTTCCGCCGGTGTTGTAGCAGTAGTGGAATCATTCTCCTGGGCCGGTTGGCGGCCCTGGTCCCACGTGGGCTGGTTCTGTGTCTGCTGCATAGCCTGATTATCCACCGCCAGCACCTCGGCGATGGTATTCATGAGTTCGTCAGGCAATGGAATTTGCTTCTTTTCAAACGGAATCTCCAGCCACGACCAGTAGCGAATATTATTGGAATCGGGATCGGTCCATAATTTTAATTCGATACCGTTTTTCTTGACATTCATGCCAACGATCCAGAATTTATCTCCTGTCACGTAGGTGTGCATGGGAATCGTATTTGCGTCTATCTTCAATAAACCTAAGTTCAAGTTCCATAAAAACATCCCAGCCGAAAGTTTCCCATTCTTGTATGTATTGGCCGGAGCACCTGCGCCAGGGGGCGCAGTCGTGGCGCACATTTGAAGTGAATTTTTCTGCAAAGTAACCACGGATCCAGCGGCGACAATCTCACCGTTAGCATCCAGCGTGGCGAGAGTGATGCGCTGTTGAAGCTTCTGCTGAATCGCCGCCAGATCGTCCTGCGCCGTCAGCGCGGCAACGAGCGTCAATGCGATTACAGCCAATCCAAAAGCACGAAACCACAGAGCCCACTTCATATGCCTCGTACCTTTCAACGGCCTACTGAACGTCACTGACTTTTCCATTGGTGAAGGTCACCTTCATGTCCTTGTAGTAAAAGATCACCTTCGCTCCCAATCTGGCTACCTTCAGCGGCTGCCCAAAGCCGGCGGTCACCTGATCCATGGTCTGGCCGAGGGAAATCGTCGGCGGCGCTGCATCCGCTGGCGGAGGGGGCGGAGCAATGTCTGGCATCGGAGCTGGAGCCGGGGCCGTTGCGGGAGGAGCCTCCGGGGCGGGTGCCTGCTGGCCACCCTGATCCGGCGCGGGCTGATCCTGTGCCGACTGCGCCTCCAACACCTCCGAGACAATCTTCACGCCATCCTCCGGCGTGGGAACCGTACCTTTTGGAATCAGGAATTTAATCGTCGCGAAATAGCGCCCATCATCGTACGGATCGGTAACCACCTCGACCAAGATCGAATCCTTGGCAATTTCAATTTCGCGCACCCAGACCTTTTCTCCGGCAACCAGCTTCTTATTGGGGATAGCGGAGGCTCCTCCCGGCCAGTGTGGACCGTCGACCAGCCCCACGGCGAGCGAGTCTCCAAATCCCTGAGTCAGTTTTCCCTTCTTGGGAACGCTGATCGGGGGCATGGGTAAGGTTGCGGGATACATCAACAGCCCGTCTTCCTTCAGAGCGACAACCACGCCCGCAGTCACGATGTCACTGTTATTTGCTGTGAATTTGGTGGGGGCAAACTGCGCGTTCAGCTTCTTGAGAAGCATATCTTTCGCATCGCCCTGCGCGAGCAGCGTAACACTAAGCATCAATGTGATTGCAGACAATCCAAATGCTTGGAACCACTTAGCCTCTTTCACGGGCTTCTATCCTTTCGTAACTTGCGGGAGAGAATTCGACAAGACAGACAACCCTATTTCATTGTCTTGACATTGTCAATTCCCTCTCGCCGAAATCGATCGTCATTGGTTACACATCTTTCAATCGCGATGCTTCGCAAGAGTCCCGAGATGCTATATGAATTGCCTCTGCCCCCACCCGAAGCGCATTGTCCCTTCTCGCTATGGAAGCAGGGACCGATAGCAAATCCTCGTCCTCCCGTTGGCTTCGACATTCACAGGCCCTCTCTGTGCTGGCCCTAGTCGGGCCTTTTCGATCCGCTAAGCGGAACGGACCCTTGTTGGTGTATCTGTGAATCCATGATCGACGCCGGGGAGAGTGTTTTCTTGACCGGCGCTGCAAGTGCGGTCTTTTGCGGTGACTCGAAAACCTTGCGCTGTTTCGAGGCGCTGCTCTGGGGCAAAGGCCCTCCTGGGCCGGATACCCGGAAGAGTGTTCCACAGCCGCCGTTGTCCGTGTAGCTGCATGAAGAATCCATTCCGCCCCACCGCGTTGTTCCGTAGAAGTACCCGTCCGTGCCCTCAACCAAGGCGGCGAATGGATTTGATCCATCGTTGGGGCTGCCCATAAACGAGTACAAGGCGCTAACATTGCCCGCTGTGTCCATCTTGAAGACGGTGCCGCAACCAATATAGGTGGGGTAGTTTTCTCCAGAGGCTGTGACCGAGCACGACGCGTCGCCTCCGGCCGTATTGGTTCCATAAAAGTCGCCATCGCTGGCCTGGATCAAAGAAGAGAACGGCACACCACCATCTGCACCCCCAGTGAACGCGTACAAAGGGGTGAAATTCCCCGACGAGTCGATTTTGAAAATCGTGCCACAGCCGGTGTAGGTGGATACAGTGCAAGTGGAATCTCCTCCGAACACTGTGGTTCCGTAGAGGTCGCCGTCGCTTGCCTGGAGCAATATCTCGTCCATTTCCGCGCCGTCTTGACCGCCAGAAAAGGCATAAAGCGTTGTGAGATTCCCCTGCGAATCAACCTTGTAGACTGTTCCGCAGCCATTGCCGGGCCCGGCCGCACAGGAGAAATCTCCGCCGTTCTGTGTTCCTCCATAGAACAATCCGTCAGAGGCTTGAATTATTCCCCCTTCTGGTCCGTAGCCGTCGGCACCGCCAGAAAACGAGTAAAGTGTGGCAAGGTTTCCCAACAGGTCCAACCTGAAAATTGTCCCGCTGTTAGAGGTCCCCCCATGGAACGTTGTTCCATAGAGGTATTCGTCCGTGGCCTGAATCACTCCCGATGCAACATCTCCTCCGTCATTGCCGCCGGAGAAGGAATAAAGGGTGGTGAAGTCTCCGGACGAATCTATCTTGAAAACGGTCCCTTCGTTGTAGACCCCTCCCCAATTTGTAGTCCCGTAGAAGTTGCCGTCGCTAGCCTGAACAAGGGCTCCGAGTGGATTTGCTCCATCGTCGCCGCTGAATTCGTAGAGGGGGGTCACATTCCCTGCGGAGTCAACCTTGAAGACCGTGCCATCGCCGTACGTTCCACCTTCCTGCGTCGTGCCATAGAAATACCCGTCCGTTCCCTGGATTAATGGCGCCGAAGGCGCTGCTCCATCTGAAAGGCTCGTAAACGAGTAAAGGCTCTTTGAGGTGTAAGGCCCAATGGTGACCGTTGCGGAAGCGCTGACTGTGGTGTCGGCCTGGATCGTGGCCTTCACCGTGACGGTAGCCGGGCTTGGAACTGCGGCGGGAGCCGTGAACAGCCCTGTGGAACTGATCGTCCCAGAGGCAGAAGTACCGCCCGTCACCCCGTTCACGCTCCAGGTGACTGCACTGTTCGTAGCGTTGGTGACGGTTGCAGCGAACTGCTGGAGTCCGTTGACGGTAACCTGCGCCGATGCAGGACTAATTGTCACTTTTTCCGCCGGGCCAGTGATTGTGAAGCTCGCGGGGCTTGAGACTCCGGCGCCTGCGCCGGGGTTCGCTACCGTGACTGGAATGGTTCCACCTTGGGAGATAAGCGCCGCAGGAACAGCGGCGGTCAGTTGTCCTGAGTTCTGCCATGTTGTGTTCAGCGCCGTGGCTCCGAAGTTGACCACTGCGCCCGGAACAAAGTTGTTCCCTGAAACGCCTAAACTGAAGGACGCGCTCCCTGCTGCCACCTTGGATGGGGATAGCAAGGCGATGGCGGGACTAGACGCTGACGGAGAGAAAGGTCCGGAGGCAGACGCAATCACAGTGCTGTAATCGAACATATT
Source organism: uncultured Occallatibacter sp. (assembly GCA_964509755.1). Classification (GTDB taxonomy): domain Bacteria; phylum Acidobacteriota; class Terriglobia; order Terriglobales; family Acidobacteriaceae; genus Telmatobacter. The sequence goes on from CAZDYU010000063.1 coordinate 18,001, forward strand.
CCCCAAATCGTAGCTGGCGAGGTTCTCGCCGAGGAAGCCTACATCCAGGCTCATCGGTCCCTCTACCCCGCCAGTCAGAGTCCACCAGGGATTGGCAGATATATCCGCGCTGAATTCAAGATAGCCGTCAGGTTTGAAAGACGGACCAACGACATCCCATACGCTAAGGTCCAGTTCGGCTCCCGCATACACTTTTGCGTCCAGGGAGGCATCGAGCACAGGGGGAGTGTAGGAAAACTGAAGCGAGGGCGTAGGTTGCACTGCCGTCCACTGCCCCGAGGAGTATGTTACGCCGCCAGTTATCGATCCTGCTTCGCTTGCTTCAGTGGAAAATCCCGTAGCGATGTTTCCGCTTGCCCCCACAAAAACAGACACCTCTGGTGTTACCCAGACGGGCAACCCCGGCACTGGAATCGGATCGCCCACCAGCGTACCAAGAAGGATTGGGTCCGGAGCGAACGAGCCGTTTAGAAACTCGCCCTGTAGAGTCAGATCCGAGTATTCTCCCACCGTGGCGGTTGCCGTCAGGGAGTTCAATTGCGGTTGCAGATCGAGAAACCCCGACCCTACTATATCGACGCTGAAGTTGATGCCAGAGCAAACCTCGACTTGCCCGTCGAGGGAGAGCCCGTCCACCGGATCGAAGCTGATTGGCTCGGTTATGTCGAAGATTCCAAGGGAAGAGTTTCCGCACGGATCCTGAACGGAGCTAGAAGTGGACAGGGAACGCGCGAGCGGATGCCGCTTCAGCGTGGCCCCAGGACGGAAAACCACCCCTTCCCTCATGTGTACAGCTTGAACCCCTGATGAGTTTTGCTGATTGTTGAGTTGAATAGAGAGTCTCTGGAAAGCGTCCGCCAGGGTGGCCGCCTGGACCGTCACCGCAACAGTCGAACCCCCCGCGCTGACTGCTGTAACTTTGCGCAGCAGCCCCGTTGGGGCTACGCCGTCGGCGCTCGTTGGGGGAACGATCAAAACGTTTCCTGCCTGCAGCGCCTGGGCTACAGCGCTGGCGCCATTAATCGTGAGTGTGCTCCCATCTGAAGATATCTGTAGACCCACCATCCCGGCGGAATCTAGTATCTTGGTCGTTTGTGGAATGACGTTGTAATAGTCCACGGTAACAGTGCTCGATGTTCCCGAAGCGACCTGAACCGTCTGCGTTGGGAGCTTCGCGTAATAAGTGCTGGAACCTGATGGGACAGGCGCGGCAGCGAGTGTGTAACTCCCTGCTATAGCGGTGATGCTTTGGCTGGAGGTCACCGTCGTCTGTTTGCCGTCCGGATCAGTCACTGTCACGTTGCCGGCCGCTCCTGCTGGCAGGTCTGTGATCGTGATTACCAGCGTGGTTGTCGGAGTTGGTGGAGGAGTGCTTCCGCCCCCATTACCGCTTCCACCGCCACCACACGCAGAAGCGAACAGGAGTGAAACACTCAGAAGAAGTGCATTCGCCAAACGAAGGTTTTTGTTTGCTGAAATCCAACACGATTGGAACGTCATCTCTCATCCCCCATGAACCTGCGAGACCCGTGATCTCAAGCGGTAACGGGTAGAACAGCCCTCGACGAGCTAAAACGGGGGAGATAACCTGATGATTGAGTGATTCAGTCGGCTTGGAACCGACTACGATGCCGTCCGACGCGCAAGAAATACTTGCGATTGACTCGTGCGCGGCAGTTCGCAACGAGCCAATTCCCCCACGTCAAACGCCACCCATGATACACAGTTCTGCAAGGCATATGCAACCGGGTTCAGTGCCACTCAGCACTTGTCAACCAAGTCGCGCAGCCGAACTCCGAGAGAAGTGGCAATACGATGCAGCTTCAAGATGCTGATATTCCGTATTCCCCGCTCCACCCCGGATATGAACGTCCAATGAAGCCCAGCCTTCTCAGCCAGTTGTTCCTGCGTTAGTCCCAACGCTTCCCGCCGGGCACGGATTGTCTGTCCCAAGGATTTTCTGGGATCGGTGCTTGGATCGTCCACTCACCGATGTTTGCGGCTTCAGCCCGGCGAGTACATAGTATATAGTCTATATCGAGTGCAAATCCACGCTTTTGAAAATATATTTATGCCCGTGATATCCGGGTTCGACCCACACCGAATTGACACGCTGCCCCGGCGTTCTGGAGCTCACCGTTCGCCGGGTGCCGCGGTTCTTTGGCCCGATACGCTGCCATCTCTTTGAGCTGGTTCTAAGAAGAGACGGAGAATCTCTCATCTTGTAAATTGAACACTCTATATGAAATACGACGAAACCGTCGCTTACATCTTCTGTGGGTCGGCAACCCCGGTCGAGGATTCTGATCAAGGAACCTGCGGCACTGCTATTTGTGAAGAAGCCACGCGTTATTTGGGTCTGAGTGAGCGAGGCAATTCGGAGCGCAATTTTTCGACGACCTCCTGCAAATCTTCGATGGACGGAAGTTCGTCCTGCACGGGTTCGGGAAGCTCACGAGTGACCCGGTAGGTAGAAATCCCAATCGGCTTGGCCACGTCTCTCAGCGCGTACTCTACGATGGAGCCGCTACGGCTCTCGCACAATAGCAGCCCGAGTGTGGGAGCATCCGCGGGCGTTCGCAGCAGGTCGTCCACTGCCGAGAGGTAGAAATTCAGCTTCCCCGCATACTCGGGCTTGAAGGGGCCGACTTTGAGTTCAATCACAAAGTAGGAATGCAGGCGGACGTGATAAAAGAGCAGGTCGATATAAAAGGGCTGCCCGTCCACTTCGAGCGGCACCTGACTACCGATGAAAGCAAATCCTCGGCCAAGCTCCAACAGCAGATCGCGAAGATGGTTGAGTAACCCGCGTTCCAACTCTCGCTCTTTGGCGCTGGCGGCCAGGGTCAAGAAATCGAACTGGTAGGGATCTTTGAGAATCTGCTCGGCAAGGTCTGAGCCCTCCGGCGGAAGCGCTCGGGAGAAATTCGTCAGAGCCTTTCCCTGCCGTTCGTGGAGCCGGGTCGAGATCTGGTGGACGAGGACATTCTGACTCCACCCGTTTTCGATTGCTGCTTTCAGGTACCATTCCCGCGTGTAGGACGGTCCTTGATCCGATCCAAAAGACGCGTCTGGTGGCCCCACGGCAATTTTGCAATAAGCTGTTGCAAAATCTCCGGCTCAGGCCAAGCCTCTGCGAATGACCGCATATAGCGCAGATTGCGCGGGCTGAATCCTTCCACTCCAGGGAACTCTGTCCCAAGGTCTTTCGCAGACGGTCGATGACCTTTGTCCCCCAGCCCTCAGAATTGAACCGCGAGGAAATGTCCCGGCCAATGGACCAGTACAGCAGAATGAGTTCCCGGTTTACTGCGAGGGCGGCGCGCACCTGCGCCGTGCGAACACGCTCCTTGATCTCCGTCAGAAGCGCGGCGTAACCGGGCGGTGGCTGAAGTTCCTTGGTCAGTGTCTTCTAGGTTACGATATCTGTGCGATCGCTGGGCTGAATCCATGCAACTTGAGCAATAAGACCTCGCAGCCACGTGCCCTAAGTTGATCGCCAAACCCTCCAAGCCGGGGTCAAGCCGAATGCTCAAGCGGAATTTAGCCGAATCCTCAACTCGATGCCCATATTTCGCCGAATTCGGCGAAATATTCGCAAGCGGAGACCCTGGATAACTGGTTGATATTACATACTTTGGTCCGCCATGAAGCCTATCGACTGGCGCTCGACCGTTCTGTCCACGACCAGGTTTTCAGAAGCGGTTGGGCCAGATGAACCGAAGGCCATCTGCCGGTTTTTTCATCTCGCGCGCAAGAGTTCGCCGAATTCTTCGCCGAATTGCGCGCCGAAAAGGCTCCAAAAACGCCTTTATTGTCCTCTGTACTCCGTTGATAACACACGTACTCCACGGTTGACGACTGGCCTGTTAACCGAAGGGTTGTAGGTTCGAGTCCTACCTGAGGAGCCAATTAGAATCTTAGACTTACGAGCATTCACCACTCCCCGAAAAACTCCGAAGATACCCAATTGTGGGGACTTTTGTGGGTACCCTACATCAAAATGCTGCATATTCTTGAGTGTTTCCGAGCACTCTGTCTCGGCGTTGCTGGCTGCGGGAGCGTTTCCGTCCTTCGCTGCTGCCCGCGTTATGTTGGCCCGTTTTCTCCCGTTTTACAATCCATGTGGGGACTTTTGTGGGTACCCCTCAGCCTGGTCCTCTTAGCTCGATTTCACTTTAGCCGGTTGCCGGTTGACGATGGCCTCCAAGGCGCTACGCTTTGCCTCCATGCGAATGTGGCTATAGTGGGAGAGCATCTGCTTGGAGACGTGCCCGGCGATGTCCATGATCGTCTGATCGCCGGCGCCGCTCTCGGCAAGGTCCGTAATCATCGTGTGCCGGTTGTCGTGCCAGCGGCCCTTCACCTTGGCTTTCGTGCGCACGTTGTTCCATGCCGTCTTTAGTGTGGTGACAGGGCGGGTGGGATCGCTCGGACTCGGTTTCCCGAAGGGGAAGACGTACCACTCGGCGCGAGGCTTCCCAAACTTGTCTCGATACCATTCGCCGTACTCGGAGAAGACCTCCAGGAGTGTTGAGTTCAGAGGAATCGTCCGCCCTTCGCCAGCTTCGGTCTTGCTCCGGCCCACGGCCAGGTATTTCTTCGCGAAGTCGATTTGCCCCCAAGTCAAAGTCTTGATCTCGGCATCGCGCATTCCGGCGTTGAGCGCCAACGTCAGCGCGAGATAGATGTGAGGAGAACGCGCCTTGCGAGCCTCTTCAAGCATCCTGCTCTTTTCCTCTGGCGTGAAAGCCTTCCCTACTGTTTGGCGAACCTTGAGCTTGAGCATCTTTCTCTTGCGGAGCCGGATGCGAATCAAGTCTCCCGGATCGCCAAGAATGCGCAACAGAAAGCCCACTTCATGATTCACGGTCTTTGGAGAAGCGGCTTCATCGAGGCGGGCATTCTGGTAGTGGGTGACGGCTGCCTCATTGAAATCTACGAGCATTTTGCTGCCTAGTATTCGCTTCAGATGATTGACTGCATACTCGGCAAAAACCACCGACTGAGGCAGCCTCAGCTTGTAGGCGGCAACAAACTCGTCAGCCACATCATTGAACGTGCGGATTCGTTCGTGGCGCTGATCGGTGAAGTTGTTGAAGCCCTCTTCCAGTTCGCGCTTGCGCTTCTGCTCGGCATTTTTGGCAACTGTCTTCGAGGGAGACTTTGAGGATTCGCGGATGCGCCGTCCGGCGAACCAGAACTCGTACCACCAAACATCACCGCGTTGAAAGAGGCTCATGAGAAGGTCTCCTGTTCTCCTGCCTATCCTCTTTCCGCAGGGGAAGATTCAGACGACGATGCGCGCCGAATCGTGCGCACATCGAGGAACATTTTTTGCGGGCTGCTGGCGACTGTTCCTTCGATGGGAACGAAGCCATAGCGCGCATACCATCCCACCTTGTCCGAATAAGCGTCGGTGACAATACATCTGCAGCCAACTTCGTCGGCCACACAAAGCGTAATGGTGAGCGCCTCAGAGATCAATGCGTGGCCCAGCCCGCGGCCGCTGAAACGCCTGTCCACGGCCAGGCGCGCCAGCAAGATCAGCGGCAAATCGTAAGGCGGCAGGCCGCGCACGAACTTCTTCGGAAACCGGTCGCGCGGAATGCCAGAGGTTGCTAGCGTGAAGTAGCCCAGCACGGTGTGCGGCGCGGATTCATCCACGGCGACGTAGGTCACGCCGATGGAGACCTTTTGCTGATTCGTCCACGCATGGCGTATCAGATAATTGTTGAGCGGCTCGTCTCCGCAATCGAAGGCGGCAACCTCGTCGAATTCTTCGAGACGACGAATCGTGACCGCCATGTTAGCGCCTCATCGCCCGAATGAGGGCTTCGGTTGGTTCGGCTGGCTGGCCAGAGACAAGTTCTGCAAGGCTCCCTAGTTCCTTGTCTGTCCAGCGAATATCGACGTGCGGCAACGTCACTTCGGGGGCAACACGCTCCAGCCGGGGAAACAGTAAAACCTTCCGTTCCCCAGAGGCGCTTTCGCTGACGATGCGATGACCGCATTTGCGTTCTGAGACCGCCCAACGAAAGAGCGTCAGCGCGTCGATGAGAAAATCCGAGTTGCTAGACATTTGCAGCTCTGCCTTGAGCGTCCGAACCATGTGATCATCCGCTGGCGCAAGATCGGCCTGGAATTTCGTTTTGTGCGTCTTCGGCTTGGCATGAGGTTGTGCCATTCGTTTCGATTTTTCCTTGACCGCTGGAGGCATCGGAGTACTCCTGAATACAGGATACTCTTGTTGCGAAATGATTTCGAGTGTATTTCGATTCATAGTCTCATCCCTTCTTAGGTTTATGCCTCCTGCGAAGCGATGGCGGTTTGGTGTTTCTTCGTAGGTATTTCATCCCGTTCGCCTTAACAGTGCTGCTCCACGTACGGAACGGGGTTCAATCCGCTGATTGGGATCGTCGCCGCCGAATGGTTGAGCCTCTTCCCAGCGGTTCAGTTCGTCCTCATCGTAACGGACCAGCGATCCGAACTTGCGGTATTTCGGTCCGCGGTTCTCAAGACGCCACCGGCGTAAGGTGGC